>DIUW01000018.1 GCA_002423125.1 Legionellaceae bacterium UBA6148
CCCGTAGTTCTCCGAACGGATACGATTCATGCTCAGATTATCTATGGAATTTCGGATACTGAATTGATTTCTAAAACTAAATATTGGTCTAAGTATCAAAAACTTAATTGCCAAAAACTGTTAAATTAGGTGCGAAACATCGGATGCAGGTTCCCCTGATTCCCTTTTAGGGCAAGGAGGTAATCACCCTTTTGCCTGATAATTTGGGCTCTACCGGAATTGCCGGGGTATGTTCAAATTTAGCTCATGCAAAATCTTTCGTACCCATTAAGATCCAGTGATATTCTTTGAAAAAGTCTATCGATATTGAATATTCCGTAGCAACGGCGCTTAATAACTTTTATCTTATTGTTTAATCCTTCAACAAATCCACTGTTTTTTCGTTGTCTATGATAAAAGTAGTTCAGTATGCCATCCCAGTTATTTCTCAATGTGGCAATAAATTTATCGAAATAACTTAGCCCACTTAAATTAACGCTATGAATCCAGTCTTCAACCAGCTGCTCTGCTTTCCCTTTGCCGATATTTTGATTAAAAATAGCGGTTATATCATTTTGCAGATCATAGGCACTCTTGAGATCAGGTGAATAACCAAATAATGTATCTAAAATTTGGTTATCTTGAGCATTTAAATTGTCATCCTTTTTTCTTAATGCCCACATTGCGCCTTTCAATTTGGCATAATCAACATCATTTAGCTCTCTTTTAAGGCGTTTCAATTCTTGTTTACGTAGAGTATCGATACATGAGCGATAGCTCTTTGCAACATGAAATCGATCGATAACTACTTTAATTTTCTCTCCAAATACCTCTTTTACCGCGTTGATATAGCCATCGTACATATCTGAACACACTGTTTTAACTGTTTTTTTGATGTCTTGTGGGATCGACTCCAAAAATGTCTTAATCGTTGCTTTCTTCCGATCGGGTAATACTGCAAGAATTTGAACCCTGTTATTAACTTTCGTACTCACAATGACTACAAAATCTTTATGGTCTTTCTTTAGTGCAATTTCATCCAAACCAAAATAAGGTAGCGCAGCTATTGAGACCCAATCAACTTTTGTCTCAATTTGGCGGCTTAAAACGCCCTCAACTTCTTCTGTACTCACATCTTCTTTACGTGCCACATCATGTACGGTGCTGTTGATTAGCAGGCGCATTAACCACTCCTCGTACGCTTTGGTGAATTTACTGCGCCTGTTATACCAGTTGGGCTCTTCTGTCGTTGTGGGTCTGTTATCGCATTGGTCACATTCAAAACGCGCCGGCCTTAGCCGAATGTATACAGATTGTCCGAAAACAGGCAAGTGTCTTAATAAAATCGCTTCGCCATAGTCGTGTATTTTGGTTGTTTTTTGCCCGCACTTCCGGCAGACAGATGATTTCTTTGTGCTTTTGACAGTAATTACGAGGTCATTTGTTTTGTTTGTTTCGATGCTTAAAATTCTCACATCTGGAATGTTAAGTTGTATCTCAAATTTTCCCGCCACGATAATAAGTCCGTTTTAATCCAATAAAGCAGCAGATTATAGCTATTTCTGTTTTAATTCAAACGGCACGTTTTAGTAAGGATGTTTTCTTAATAAGCATACCCCGGCAATTCCGGTAGAGCCAAATAAAATAATAGTTGGACCAGTGTGTGGCGAAACCCTAATTTCAAATTTATAAGCGAAAAATATCCAAGAATTCCCACCTATATTATAGTATAATAGTCATTATGATGAAATTAATGGCATTGATGTTGAGTTATATGGCAGTCTGCCTGCGTTTGTTGTTCCCTGGAGGACTGCGCGCAATCGCCGCCGAAAACATTATTCTGCGCAAACAGCTCCGCATTTAACATTGTTTGAAAAATTTTCGTTTGGATTTTTAACATCGATGATATGCAAACGTAGATTGTCTCGTATTGCTATTATTTTAAAGCCCGCAAACTGACTGAAATTTCATAAGGCCTTGGTCATGCGAAAATATCATTATTTAAGCTCGGATAACGATCCACTGTTCCAATTTAATCAATGGAAGGCCAATTTACGTATTCTTGATATAGAGAAAATCAAATCTGTACCGCCGCACTCGTTTATTGAACGCTTCATTGGAACCGTCGACGCGAATTATTGGAGCAAACTCTATTTTGGAATGCCAATGACTTACAAAATAAGTTAAACTTATTTCAACGCTACTACAACGAAGAGCGCTGTCATTACGGTATTAATAAAGTGACACCGCTTCAAAAAGCGGAAAAACAACCCAGTAATGTGATTTCAATGGAACATCATCGCTGGCAAAAACAATGCCATGGTTTATTTCAACACCCCATGGCTGCATAAACTGATAATAAAGAGACGAACGATTATGTCACGATATCTTGACCCTAAGGCGGATGTGGTTTTTAAAAAAATATTTGGTGATCATCCAAAGTTATTAATCAGCTTTTTAAATGCGTTGCTTCCCTTGCCTGCGAATAGTCCTATCGTCACGCTGACGTATCTGCAGAATGAACAAGTACCGAGTATTCCTGAATTCAAGCGAACCATCGCCGATGTAAAATGCACGGATACAAAAGGTCGCGTATTCATTGTTGAAATGCAAATGAATTGGACCGATCATTTTAAACAACGTCTACTCTTCGGAACCAGCCAGGCATTTGTAAAACAACTGGCAAAGGGAGATGACTATAAATTTCTTCAGCCTGTTTATGGCTTAGGGATTGTTGCTGACATTTATGACAGAGCAACGCCAGATTGGTATCACCATTATCAATTGGTTAAAAAAGGAAATGCAACTGAGGATCTGATTGAGCACTTACAACTTATTTTTATTGAGCTACCTAAATTTCCCATTCAATCCTCTGAAGAAAAACAACTTCGATTATTATGGTTACGATTTTTACGTGAAATTGATGAAAAAACAATCACCGTTTCAAAAGACCTTTTAGAAATACCAGAAATAGCAGAAGCGTTAGAACTGGCGGAAGAGTCCGCATATACACCAGGAGAGATGACTCTTTATGAAAGTTACTGGGATCAAGTGAGCCGAGAAAAAACGCTTATTATGGATAAGTACGCTGAAGGCTTAGCTGAAGGCGAGGTTAAAGGCAAGGCTGAAGGCAAGGCTGAAGAGAAACATGAAATAGCAATTAACATGCTCAAAGACAATGAGCCATTAGATAAGATAAGTAGATTTACGGGGTTAACTCAAGACATCATAAAAAAGCTCAAGAATAAAATGTAATTAAAGACAGTCTATTTTTTACACTTCATGATCTATTTTTAAAAATAAACAATTCGCCACACACAAATAAGAAATAGATCAAATTTTTCTGTTGAAATATTCAGTATGATGACCAGCTTGTTAATTTACCTAAATTTATGTCATTAAATAGCAACACGGTTACTAGCGAGCAGTTAGGTCATCTTGGTTTAGTCGCGGCAACCATTCGCGAACTAGGAATAATTGAAAAAATTGATACAAGGCTTGATTTAAATGAGCGCAAGGGAGGGATTGTTACTTATGGCCGGCGCGTAGCCGCCATGGTATTGAATGGCCTTGGTTTTATGAATAGCCGCCTTTCAATGACGACACATTTTTTTCAAGATAAGCCCGTTGCTCAATTGTTAGGTGACGAAGTAGGCGCAGAGCATCTGAATGACGATTGCTTGGGTCGATGCCTTGATAAAATTGCCGAGTACGGGGTAACCAAGCTTTATTCTGAGCTGGCATTTGAGATAGCACGAGAAAAAGGCATATTAGGCCAAAGACTTCACCTAGATGTAACAGCTCGCATTCATAAATACATCGGCCCGCAATCAACGCATAAAATTGGCCCAAATTAAATGCGAATGAAATTCTTGTTCGGCCTACTTTAATCGCCACTATAAAAAATCTGGCCCACATTAACTGCGAATGGACTTACTTTATTTGCGAATGAATTTCTTCTATTTACTAGATTTTTGATACTATATGCAGTATCATTTAAGTATGGCTAAAAACGAAAAGATACTTCATAAGATGCAGTCGAATCCCAAGGATTGGCGCATTGAGCAATTAGAGACCGTTGCAAAACAATACGGTGTTGCTGTTCGTAAAACGGGTGGTAGTCATGTAGTGTTTGATCATGATAACTGGATTGAACTACTTTGCGTTCCAGCTCATCGACCAATAAAACCGATTTATGTTAAAAAATTTATTGCTCTTATTAAGAGCTTGGAGGTTGATGATGAAAATACCTGAATATCCATTTACTATTCATGAGCTAACGCTTGATGATGGCGGTGGTTTTCTGATTGAATTCCCTGATCTACCTGGTTGCATGTCTGATGGATCAACTGTTGAAGAAGCGGTTGTTAATGGATTTGATGCTGTTCAATGTTGGATTTCTGTTGCAAAAGAAAAAGGCCGAGAAATACCTATGCCCGGTGAAATTGAGAATCAAAGTGGCAAATGGGTACAGCGCGTTCCTCGATCACTGCATGCGAGATTGACCAAGCAAGCGAAACGTGAGCATGTTAGTTTAAATACGCTGGTTGTATCTATTCTCTCAGAGTCACTCGGTTATAAATCAAAACGTCAACACCAATAAAGAAACCATAGATGTTGGCGTTGACTTTTTTTTGAATTTCTCTATGGGTTAATTGGTTAAAAATGTTCCATGATTGGCAGGAATTAGGATCGCAAAGTAAACGGACGTTTTTCTGGTGGACCATGAAATTTCAGTGGCAAATAATGTGGGCCCGTTCTCAGTTAATGTGAGCCAGATTTTTTATAGTGGCGATTAAAGTGGGCCGAAGATTATTTTCATTCGCATTTAATTTGGGCCCATTTGATGCGCTGATTGCGGGCCGATGTGTTTATGAAAGCGGGCCGTTACACCTAGACTCGACCAGTTTTGTATTACATGGCCGCTATGATGTTGAGGAAACGGAGGGTGATAGCGCACCTCATCCAGCTCATGGGTATTCGAAAGCGAATCGCCCCGATTTAAAACAAGTAATGCTATCATTAACGCAGGGAGGCGTTGCTATACTGCGCGCGGCCACAA
>DIUW01000064.1 GCA_002423125.1 Legionellaceae bacterium UBA6148
TTAAAAATGAGGGGATTCATGAGGTAATCATGGTGTAGTTCACATCCTTGACCAACGAATCTGCCGCTAAGCCGACAAGACCACCGGCAATGCCACCACCAATCATGGCATTGGTGTTATGTGTCATCGCACCCAAAGCCGTGCCCGCAACACCACCAGCCAGCGCGCTCCCGTAGCCACCACCAAGGGCTGATTGCGACGCAGCAACGGACATTTTCCCCACTTGCAAAATATTCGCTTGTAACAAATAGTGCGCTTGCGAAGGCTCGCTCATCACACGATATCCATGTGCTTTAAACGATGATTTCAGTGCTGGCTCCACTTTAATCGCTTGATCCGACGTATTTTTCACGGAAACATAAACCGTTTTTGCTGCACTCGATATCGGATTAAGAAACACGGTTTCACTGAGCTTGGTGCTGGTGATTAGATGCCCATGTTCAATTGCTGTTTGGGTAGCAGCACATCCCGTTAATACAGCAACGGCAGATGCAATAACTGTGCAACTTATGGCTTTTGTTGTGAACCTGTCTCTCTTGGTGGCTTTCATCGATTTTCTCCTTGTTTTTGTCCTAACATTTCTCTGCATTTTTTTAGATGTAAAGCCACCCATTCTTGATTGACCGGTACAGGATCACTTTGCTTTACAACATGAATAACGCTTCGTTTAATCTGCCTACAACACTGAATCATTTGCGGCAAAGTGGGCGGTAACTCATAAAATTCTCTGCAACCCAGAATGGCTTTATCAAAAACGTCATCGCTGAACTCGGCCAGCGCCTCTCGCCATTCTTTTTTTGCAAACACCAAAAATCCTTCATCTTTAAACTGACTACGCCACACATGCCCGTAAAAGGCCGCAAACTTAGAAAACAATAAATCAATACGCCTTGCCTCATTGTTGATACTGTCTGAATTGGATAACGTTTTTTCCGCTATATTCTTCTGGTTGCTCGTCTGTTGAGTCGCAGGGCGGGCTGAACATGTCTTTTGAGGATTGTTTTCTAGTATTTGCTTTAAACTCTGCACGTCGTTTCTCCTGCACTGCGTCGATGGTAATTTCATCCTGCCAGCATTGTTGAAGCAGCCAGTTCACGGGATATTTCCAAGGCGGCACCCACATGCCATTAAGCTGCATGGCTTCACGGTTCTTGATTTGCATGTCCAAACCTTGAATAATTTTGTTGAATAACACTGAATCGGGGTTTAATTGCTGAAAGGCTTGCCAAGCATTTGTTTTGGATTTTTTCTCTGGATAAAGCGACCAAAATTTTTCGAATTGCGGTAATAAATAAATATAATTATCTTCTATTAGAGGTGTGTCGGCTTTTGGGGTTTTAACCCTGTCGGCTTTTAGTCCCTCACGTGATAAATTTCCATTTATTTCAGTGGGTTGTGAAAGTGGTTCCATGATGGCTTGGTGTGACGGCTTTGTGACGGCTTTATTTTGGACGGAATAATGCATTGAGGCTAAATTGCATTTTAAAATAAGTTTCATTTCTTGGGATTGCAACTGAATCAATCCCGCACGCTCCAAGCCAGACAAGGCTCGACGCACTTGCGCACGTGAAAAACTCTCGTGTTTAATCCCTTGATGAGGCTCGACATAAAGCTGTTCTGCGATCGATTGATAGCTGATCCCGCGCTTAATGCCAACCAACTTCGTATGCACGTCCATATAAGGCCGTACTCCTCTTAAATAGGCGAGCTGCTGCATATGCGGTAATCCACATAAGGCATTCAGCTCATCATCATTAATTAAAAATTCCATTGCTCACTCGTTATCGCTTTCTATTTGTGCTATATTTAGGTAAGTTAATCACTTGCAAGCACTTTATGTGTTATTTGATATTATGCTATAGCACTTAAAGTGCTATAATCAAGTCTTATTTAAAAATAATTTTTTATTGGGGTGATCTTTATGGTGACAAACATCAAAGAAGAAATTGGTCGACGAATTTTAGCGGCGCGCAAAGCCAAGGGCTTAACTCAAAAAGCATTGGGTGAATTAACGGATGATTTAAAACAGTCGCGAATCAATAATTGGGAAAATGGCATCAGGACGCCGGGACCGGAAGAAATTAAGCAATTAGCAAGAGCATTGGATGTATCAGCAGCGTATTTAATGTGCTTAACGGATCAACCTAAAGAAGCCTCAATTGAAAATTGCTTTATTCCGTTACTCAACCACATACAAGCCTGTGATCCGAAAATCCATATTCAAGCTATAAAGCATCAGGAATGCCCAGAGGAAACAAATTTTATTCCCATTAGTGCGGAGCTTGCCGTGCGCTTAGGGGAGTATGCCTTTGCTGTAAAAATGACGGATGACAGTATGACTCCTGAGATGCGAATCAACGACATACAAATTGTTGATCCCTCTTTATCGCCAAATCCTAGCGACTATGTTGCTGTTAAAATAAGTGGCAAACCTGAAGTCATCATTTGTCAGTACAAGAAATTATCTTATACCTCATCAGAGTTTGAACTTATGACGTTGAATGATAATTGGCCGAATATTAAAGTGAATGAAAACGTGCAAGTTGAGATTGTTGGGAAAGTCGTTCAAAATACGCGATATTATATTTAAGTTACAACTAATATATTGGCTTTGTAGGGATATTAGGTAATCACATGAAAATTAATGAAGCTCTTGTTGAACAGTTAATTCAAGAACAATTTCCTGACTGGCAGGCGCTACCTATTCAGTTTGTTGCAACCAGTGGTTGGGATAATCGCACTTTTCATTTAGGCAAAGAGATGCTTGTCCGCATGCCCTGTGACGAAGAACACGCGCCACCTATAATGAAAGAATACCAATGGCTTCCCGCGTTGGCAAAAAATCTTTCTATTGAAATCACAACGCCAATCGCTTTAGGCCAGCCATCGTCAATTTATCCTTGGCACTGGGCGATTAACCGCTGGATTGAGGGTGAAACAACGTCTAAACAAAATATTCATGATATGAATCTCTTTGCTAAAGAGCTCGCAGAATTTTTAAATGAATTTCAATCGATTGATAGTTCTGGCGGTCCTGAAGCAGGCGCACATAACTTTTATCGAGGAGGTTCTCTCAAAGCCTACGATCATGAAATGCAGATTGCTATTCCCAAAATTAAGAATATTGATGAGCAACAGCTTGCAAAGGCATTATGGAGTGATGCGTTATCCTCAGAGTGGCAACAAAAGCCAGTTTGGGTTCATGGAGATCTGGCTGTAGGAAATATTTTGGTTGACCAAGGTAAACTGCGTGCCATTATTGATTTTGGGCAACTTGCAGTTGGTGATCCTGCTTGCGATTTAGTGATTACATGGAGTTTTTTCTCAGGTGATAACAGGAAGCAGTTTAAAAATAGCGTTAACCTCGATGAAAAGACTTGGGTGCGCGCGTTGGGCTGGGCTTTTTGGAAAGTACTATGCTGGCCAGTTAAAGGAACGAATGTACAGGCAATCCTGCAGGATATTTATGATGAATACCGCTTGATGAGCGCATAAATCTGCCATAACAAATATCATTTATGTATAATGCTCCATAGAGAATGCCGATGTGAGAGATTAATATGTTAGAAAATGAAGCCGCACTTAAAATACAACATTTTTTTATTGACCATCGGTTAAAAAAGCAAGCTGCCTTGCAACAAGTTATCGCCGATAGCCCTAATTCACAATTACTACAGACGATACATTTACGATTTCAATGTATGAGAGCTGTGGCGGCAGCAAAGCTCCCTTTAAGTAAACCACTTGAGGACAAAGAACAAATAGTGCGCGTCATTAGCGGGGTAACAGAACTCGCAAAAGAAACAGGAATCACCAATTTAGATGCTGTTGCACAAGCTTTTCAACACAATATTATGTTATCTACGATGATTCAAGTTCCCTATTATGATCTGATTTGGAGAAAATCTCACCGAGGTACACGTGATATTCAGAAGTTAATCAATCATGCCTATACTCAACTTCAACAGTTAGTCTTTTCGCATAATTTACCTATCGACAGCCTTCATGAAAAATCATGCTACTCCCCAGAAGAGGTACTTGATTTAGCTCGTGGTATTATCCAATACGCCAGTAAAACAATCATTAAGATATTGGCGAACCCAACACGCCAAGAATTACATGCGATTTCTCAAGCAGAGTTTGCCGCGGTTATTGAAGAAATGCTGGCGAATTATATGACCCCAACCATATTAACTCGTAGCAAAGAAGCGATATACCTATTAGCACAAAAGATGACAGAGTGCTCGCCAATGCCTGTGAGCAGCTTTGAAGCTAAATTGTAGCGATTAAATAATAATTACAAACAACGCTATCGTATCGATATCCTCAATTTGGTGATCGTTTTAAAATAGGAAGAAAATGTTTAAATTTTTACAAGCAACTATCATTTTATTACTTGCCAACAGCGTTGGCGCATCATCACAACCTCATGATGTAAAACATCGTAGGATTGACAGCAAATTTTACTCTATTGAACATGAATATCATCTTAAAATAGGCGTTTATGCGCTTGATACAAACAATGGGAATGTGATTACTTATCATGCTAATGATCGATTTCCTTTTCAAAGTACGTGTAAATTTATGGGGGTAGCTGCACTTTTAGCCCAAGAATCTCACTCACATCTGTTGCAGAAAAAAGTATTAATACGTCCTCAGGATCTCTTGTTTTGGCATCCTATTTCAGGAAAATATGTCAACCAATCTGTCGCGTTGCAAACCTTAGCAGAGGGAGCCCTCTCTTATAGTGACAATCCGGCAATTAATATCATTATTAATCAACTGGGAGGGCTTAAGGCAATAAACCAATTTGCACGGAGCATCGGTAATTCATCATTTAAGATGGAGCATCTTGAAATTAATCTAAACTCGAATCCGGAAAAGGATACCGATACATCGACGCCTCAGGATATGGGCTTAAGTGTCCAAAAAATACTGCTTGGAACCATGCTGAGTCCAGAGAGTAAAGCATTACTTGTAGATTGGATGAGGAATAACACTACCGGTTATAAACGCATAAGGGCAGGGGCTCCTCTTGGCTGGGCGGTGGCTGATAAAACCGGTAGTGGAGGTTATGGTATTGCTAATGATATTGGTATCGCCTGGTCACCTGCATGTAAGCCTGTTGTATTGTCCATTTTTACTATTAGCGACAAATCTAATGCACATCCGAACGATGAAGTAATTGCGAAAATTACGCATACCTTATTTGAAGAGTTTGAACAACACGATGCCTGTTATCAGGTACTCATTTAAATTAAGTTCGACCCATCAAATCAATGATGGGAATCTTAAAATATGTCGGTTAGGCTGGTGCGTATCATAAGTAACCTGGCAGATCTCTTCCATGTAATCCCCATGGGTAAATGTTGAAATGGCTTTTCGCCAAAAGTTGAGCGCTTTTATATTTTCAGGGATGACCGATACCTCCCATATCCCTGGATGTATGCCCCAGAGCTGATGCGCAACATATTGGGCAATTCCTTTACCTTGAAACTTTGCTAAAATAAAAAATTCCCCCATATTCCAGTCCGTTTTTGGAGAACTTCCTTCTTGGTTGAGAAGCGCGAAACCAGCCAACTCATGCCTAACTTTTATTAAATAAGCGCGTCGGGATGAATCTTCAAAATAACATTTGAAATCGAAACTCTCATAAAGCCCATCGAGTGGACAAGCCCAATCTTCCGATATAAAACCACATTCACGGGATAGATCGTAGACATAAAATCTCGCCATATTTTGAATGATGGGGTAATCCTTAAGCGTAGCGGGTAGAATTTCTAAATCAGCTATTAATGAAGCATTATTTGTTTTATTCTGTTCCTCTTCAAGTAGTTCCTTGCGTAGGGAATATGACACTGAATTTTTATGAAAACCCGTGCGTTCAAACTCAACCGTAAAACCGAGCTTTTGATAAAAATCGCGGGCCTCCCAATCCATGGTATCCACGTTCGCAAAAGTACATCCTCGCTTCTTTCCATAATCTAAAGCTGCATTGATAAGTTTGTTTCCCCATCCGGCGTGTCTGATGGTTTCACGGACCCAGAGTTGGTCGATATAAAGACAACCATAAAGCGCATTACCGTCACAACCGCCCATGACGTTATTGTCCTTATCGCGAATAAAGAATGCAAAATAATCCCAAGGGGTTAATGCTTTCTTTTCTTTAGCATATGCTTTAATCCCATCAGCAAGGACTTCGATGTCACGAGCCTTGGGATTACTTTCGAACGAAATCAATAATGTCATTTAAATAAACCCTATTAACCTTATTGGTGCTTCTGTTCCACCAATAAGGTTCAAAGCAGCCACCAAAATAGTGCTCCCAACCGGTGGTAATAAATCAGCATTGGCCACATTTTCCACCAAATATTTTCCCTGACCTAAGATAATCTGATGCACAGGATAGCCGCTTTCGGCAGTATCTGGCCCCAGAGTATCAATACCAAGACCCACAATATCACGTTTAACCAACAGCTGAGCTACCTCTTTTGATACAGAAGGAAATTGCAAATTATTTCGATATTGCAAAGGATTAGACCAATAACGCGACCATCCAGTATGAATAATGACAAAATCACCAGGCTGGATAAGTCGATACTGCTTTTCAAAATCCAAGATGTCTTGTATAGAACACAGATAGGCTTCATGTGCTTTTGCAGAAATATCAATAACAACACAAGGAGCAATACAGTCTTTTAAAGGGATAGCATCAATGGTTTTACCTTGTGGATCACAGTGTGCAGGTGCATCCATATGTGTACCAATGCCAGCAGGCATATTAATATTTTGAACTCTAAATTTAACTTCCGTGGTGCAATCAATATAATCCAATGAAATACTGTGACTAAAGCCGCACGAACTATCCCATGAAGGAGTGCTTGAAGTTAATGGGTGAGTTAAATCAACACCGTTGTAAGGAAAATTCATATTGATTGTCCTATGACAGAATATTATTTCGTACATTCAAAGATGATTGATTTTGCAGCTTCTTCAGCGGGCATGCTTCTATCAAAAGCACTAAGCGTTTTAATCTGTTTAAATCCAGCATTGTTTAATAAAGTCATTAATCCATCCAGCTGATCATATAATCTGATTTGTAGCTGTTCATGCTCTGTCTTAATCAGCTGACCATTTTTATAAAGCTCATATTTATCCTTTGAAAAAGCGATATCACCTTCCCTGCCAAGGCAACGCTCAACTCTTATTAGCTCGTCTTGGTTTATTTTTTTCTCGTCAGTAATAATAGCGCCTAATTCTTTAGGCAACATATGAGATGTTTCCACTTCAAAAATAAAAGTGCCGCCTGGCTCAAGCAATTGATGCATATTCTTCAATGCCTGTTGTAATACATTAACGTCAATGATATGCCCAAAAGAACCACCTGGTATAAAAATGAGTGAGTACTGTTCGTACGATTTAAACGTTTCAATCAGTCCCTGCGAAACACTAGGTGATAATCCTTGCTGTTGCGCCTTATGATGTAGTGACGCGAGCATATAAGGACTCGCATCAAAACCATGAACTGTAAATCCTTCTTTGACTAAAGGTAATAAAAAACGCCCTGAACCGCACATAGGCTCTAAGATTAGCCCAGAAGATTCACTGGCATAAGAACGATAAAATATATAAGCATCTTCTGGAGGCTCCGTTCTAATTGAATCATAATAACATGCACCTAAATCAAGATAACTGTCCATTCTAAATACTCCTTAGATTCCTATTTCCATGACAGTTACATCATGACCTTTAAATTTATCCATACCCATCTTGTCCCATCCTAGTCTGGCATAATAATTCGGTAACGTAGGATCAAAAGCAAATAGGTAAAGGCGATTAAAACCGAGCTGTTTTGCCTTTTGTTTAACGGCATTGATAAGCTTGAGCGCGATGCCTACTCGCTGATAATCAGGGTGCACAACAAGAGAGCCTAGCCATGGTGTTAAATCAGGGCGAATACCATCATTGTCTCGTAAACTACACATTCCTACAGGTTTATCATCACAAAATGCAACCAAGGTTAAGGGCAGTTGGTTTTCATTCAGGTGTTCTTGAAAACGCGCTATAACATGTTCAATAGAAATATCAGGAACCCATATGCTGCCTAATACCTGATGCCAAATTGCTGCTAATTCTGGTATGACGTTGGGATGATTTTTGAGAAAATCTATTTTTATTGGCCGGCTATTTAAATGTTTCTCCATGATAAAATTAGTTAATGTCACTCCACCAGGACGCGGCTTATTTTGTTCCTTAACAACAGAGTACCCCATTTGCTCAAAGAAAGGCTTGGCAGTGATACTCGCTTCAGTTGTTACTTTCTTTACTCCTTGCCCAAACAGACTTGATTCCAGCTTATTTATCAGCAGGGAAGCAATACCTTAGCGTTGATAATCTTTATGAACAAATAATCGATCCAAATAGCCTTCTGTCGTCATATCAGCAAATCCGACAATAACATTATCAATTTCTGCTAGACAAGCAACATTACTTAGCAAACTTTGCCATCTATCATCACTGTGGTGTATCTGGTGCGGAGCCCAAACCAGTAATTGCTCAACCGTATAGTCTTTTGCATTCACGTGATGGACTGTTTCTTTAAATAAAGCAACGATTGCCCTCAAATCTTCAGCTTTAATTTCTCTAATACGGACACCATCATGACTTGTCATGATAACGAAGCCTCTAATGTGATTTTATCCCCATTCATAATAGCCAAAACATGCGCTCTAATTTTTTCAATCGGCCAATTCCACCATTGTAGCTGCAGCAAAAAATCAATCGTTTCTTCATCAAACCGTTTACGAATAACCTGTGCTGGATTGCCACCGACAATTTCATAGGGTGCAACGTCTTTAGTCACCACGGCGCGTGTGCCAATAATGGCGCCATCACCAATCGTTACACCTGGCATAATAGTCGCGTCATACCCAATCCATACATCGTTCCCAATTACGGTATCTTTTTTACGATTAGGAACAAAAGGTACTTCGGGCCAATACGACTGAAAGATAATAAAAGGAAATGAAGAAAATCCGCCTAAATGATGACTACCTCCATTCATAATAAATTTAACGTTCGTGGCGATTTGACAGAAGCTGCCAATAATTAATTTGTCACCAATAAAATCGAAATGATAGAGAATGTTTTTTTCAAAATTGTGTACATCAACCGGATCATCGTAGTAGGTGTAATCGCCTACAATGATGTTGGGGTTCGTGATGATGCTTTTCAAAAATGCCGTTCGCTTAGAACCTGGAATAGGGTATAAATCATAAGGATTGGGATGCATTTGATTTAATTGTTCATCACTCATGATGGCTTACTCGAAATGTCATTAATAGTATTAAAGAGATTAAAAACACGCCAAATAGAATCATTAATAGTGCATTAAACGGGTTGGATGAAAGATATCCCATTACCACAACGCTTAATGTGGCAACCCCCATATTAACAAAGCTCATCATCGAAGATGCGTTGGCTTTGTCCTCAATTGCATTCGAGGCCATATAAGAACCACCAGCAAATAAATAGGAGCTGCAACTGTACAGCATGCATGTTGATAGAAAAAACCAAAATACCGACTGACTCCCTACGTAGAGCATACTGACTAAACTTAGAAGTGCTATAAAAGATCCGATATAGCCTAGCCCAATGACATGCATTACGGAACAACGTTGCATCAATACGCGTGCGGATAACCCTCCGATAAGCATGCCAATGATATTGATGGTATTCCAATAACCATATTCGGCTGCAGATAAGTGCAAATATTGATGTGCAATTTGGGGTGCTGCTGCGGAATAGCAATAGCCCACCGCAGAGCACACGCCCCAAATTAAAGAAAAGACTAATAATTTGAAAGAACATAAGGCGTGGCCATAGTCGCGAAGTAACGTTGGAACATGAAATGATTTTGGTTTACTTAATGTTTCGCTAAAAACACAAGTGCCTATTCGCATAAGAAGACCATACAGGAGCAGAAACACAAAACAACCTTGCCATTGTGTATATTGGGTAATAACACCACCTAAGAGCACAGCAAAACCAATGCCTAATGCAAAGGATAGAATAGAATAAGCCATGGCTGTTTTACGTTGATCCTCTGGTAACCACTCATTAATCAACATAAAGGTGCATGTAAGGCCTGCTGCGGAGCCTAAGCCTGTGATAAATCGTCCTACTAGAAGCAAAAGATAATGAGGAAAAAAACTAGCAAATAGACAAAGTAAGAGACCGAATATATTAATATTCAATCCCCATTTCAGTGCGTTTAAGCGACCATAAACATTGGCTAAAGGACCATAGATCAATTGACCTATCACATAACCTATTAAAAATGAGGATACTACCCATTCAACTGTGCCCGTACTCAAGGAAAAAGTGTGCTCAATATTTGAGAGCGCAGGCGTTATCATTGCGGCTGATACAGATGCAATGGAGATATAGCTAAGCAGCCAAGCCATGGTTAATTTAGATTTATCCTTCATAGTCCTATTTTCAATCATAAATTCTCCGCATTAAAGCAAGCAAATAGCCAATCGTCCGCGGGTTTTTGGGATAAACAATCGACACAATAATTTTTAAGGGTGGCTTCTAAAATGAACCCACATTTTTCGGCAACTCGTCGACTGGCATCGTTCCCAACTTGAGTAACTATGTGCACACGAGCCGCATGGAATGATTGAAAGGCAAAACGCGTTAATGCTTTTACCATTTCCGTAGTATACCCTTGACGTGTGAACGCAGTCTCCAACCAATAACCAATTTCAAACAGGGGTACTTCTGGTTTGCTTCTATCATTGAACCCACTGGCACCAATGATTTGTTGCGATTCTTTATGGATGATCACCATTGGAAAATCACGGGGAGATTCGGATGACCAGCTCGCAATCCCATTGTTCACATATTGAATGGTCGGTTGTATACTTGGCTCACGTGCCTACGGCATCCAGCGTTGCAATTCAGGCAATGAGCGATTAATCGCTTGGTTCAGTGGTTTTTCATCCCCCAATTTTGGGGATCTTAAAATCAATCGTTCTGTTTCGATGACGGGTAGCATACTCTCTCCAAATTTATGCGAGTAAATACGGGTGTTCAGCATAATCAGTCAACTGATGTGCTTTTTCAAGTATATCTTCTTCGAAGAGCCAGCAGACACCTAAAATGGCTTGAATGATACACCACCTTAAAACGCTTTGTCGGTCAAAAGTAGTAAGCTCAATAATCCAATGAAGATTACGTGCCAGATTTAATTCATTCAGCATAAATTTCAGTTTTAAATTTGGGGCATCACTGGGGCATTATTTTAAAATTCCGGGGCTTTTTTGGGGCATTCTTGGGACAATGAAAGACCATGAAAAACAACCTTTCATAGTTTGTAACCCCATGATTATCAGTTGTTTTTAGTGGTTTTTGATGGTCTTTTGTGGTCTTAAATATTGGTGGAGGCGGCGGGAATCGAACCCGCGTCCGCAAATCCTCTGCCGTTAGATCTACATGCGTAGCCTTGTCATTTGAGTTTAATCGGACATTCTCCGACGGGCAGGATAATGGACGACGATTCCCTTAGTTTCATCTATTGGCTCGGGACGTGCCAGCAGACTAGCTTATCTCTAATGACCGTTGATTCGATACCGATAAGCGAGCTCGGTCGAACGGGGTGCCGGTTTTGTAGCGGCACACGGTGCTGTTTTATCTATTGCAGCTTACGCAGCGATAGCTTCTCCAGCGAAGTTTTCATCATTTGCATTTGTGTTTATTTGAGTCTGATTAACGAGACGTCTCAATCTCGGCATGCACCTCAGGTTTCGCAACCCACGTCGAAGCCAGGTCGCCCCCCATGTGTTTATTATAACATAAATTTCAAATCAATGCCCATTCTTTTCGACGGTTTTCTAAAAACACATAGAACAATACGTTTTGTTTTGTTATACTTCGCGAACTTTTCTTTTGACGCAAAAAGAGGTGCCTGATTGTTTAGCTCCTGCTCAGCAAGTTCAAAAAGAGTCTATCCTTTGGGTGGTCTAACGGCATGGTTGGTGTGTCTGTCGGCTGGTCTGTTTTTTTTCTATGAGTTTTTTCAACTCAATTTTTTTGATGTCATTAACCAATCATTGCGAGACGATTTTCACATTGGTGCAGCTCAATTGAGCTGGATGTCAAGCATGTATTTATGGGCTAATATTTTATTTCTTCTTCCTGCTGGCGTTATTTTAGACCGTTTTTCGGTGCGTCGCGTTATTCTTTCGGCCATGTTGAGTTGCATCGTTGGTACAGTCGGATTTGGGCTGAGTTATTCATTTTTTTGGGCATCGTTTTTTCATTTTATTGCCGGTATCGGGAATGCATTTTGTTTTTTATCTTGCGTTGTTTTAGCTTCGCGCTGGTTTCCTCCCAGGCGTCAAGCCTTTGTGATTGGAAGTCTTGTCACGATGGCTTTTTTTGGTGGGATGATGGCGCACACACCGTTGGCGTATCTTAATGAGCAGTTTGGATGGCGTAATGCCATGATGATCGATGGAGCAGTGGGTGGCTTATTGCTTTTGTGCTTATGGTGTGCAGTTAAAGACAGGCCGGTTGCTCTTTCTTCTATGGAAAGTCGTAGTGAGTCATTGGTTTCTACGTTTGTTGATGCTTTTTGCAATCGACAAACATGGTTATGTGGATTGTATACGGCATGTTTGAACTTACCCATTATGGTCCTTGGCGCATTGTGGGGAGCGAGCTATCTTTCAACGGTCCATCACCTGTCGACCATGTCTGCGAGTCGAGTCATTAGTTGTCTTTTTATTGGTAGTATGATGGGTTGTCCTCTTGTTGGTTGGATATCCGATGCAGTGGGGCGGCGAAAGCTCCCTATGATCGTCGGAGCTTTGCTGACGCTATTGGCGTTTTCACCCTTATTTAGAGGTGATGCGTTGTCTGAAGTCGTTCTGGGTATTATTTTTTTTGCAATAGGTTTTGTCACCAGTGCTCAGGTGATTAGCTACCCCTGCATTGCTGAGAGTAATGTGCCGAGCAATACAGGTGCGGCGACCGGAGTCGCCTCGGTGATTATTATGGGCGGAGGGGGTGTGGGCCAAGTTGTATTTGGGAGGTTGGTGCAGCAACACCATGCAGTCAATGTTGGTTTGAATTACAGCGCGGTTGATTTTCAATTTGCTTTATGGATGTTTCCCGTGGCCATATTGCTTGCATTATCAGCTTTATTGTTCACATATGAAACATATTGTAATCGTTCAAATTAAGGAAAATGTATGCAATTTATTGAAACGTATAACGAACCGGTAACGGTATCGGTGAAGTCGGCGATACAACCTTGGATTGTATGCCTAACAGCGTCACTTTTTTTCTTTTATGAGTTTATACAGGGCAATATGTTTGCTTCTATTGCTGACAATATCATGCAAGACTTTCATATCCAAGTGGATAAAATGGCTTATCTGTCGAGCATTTATTATCTATCTAATGTTGTTTTTCTTTTTGTGGCAGGCATGACATTGGATCGGCTTTCAACTAAAAAAACCATGTCACTTGCTATGTTATTGTGTGTACTCAGTACATTTTTGTTAGCTCATACGCAATCGTTCTACATGGCACTTTTTTGCCGATTTATCACAGGCATTGGTAGTGCGTTTTGTTTTCTTGGTCCGGTGCGCATTGCATCTCGTTGGTTTCCACCAACTCGCATGGCGATGGTCACAGGATCCATTGTGACTATTGCAATGATGGGGGGAATGATTTCGCAATATCCATTAACGAAGTTGGTTGTTGCTGTGGGGTGGCGTGAATCACTTTCTTTAGTTGCTTGGTTGGGTTTGGGGTTGTTGGTTGTCATGATGCTTTTTATTAAAGACAAGCCAGATGGCGTTGTTCTGCCAATAAATCGTGAAACGAATTTGCGTTCAATTGCAAAGAAAGCCTATCTAAATATACAAGGTCTTCGCGCGGCACTCTACGCAAGCTTGATGAACATGGCTGTTGCTGTGTTTGGAGCAATGCTCGGGTCTCTTTATTTAATACAGCGCCTTGGTGTGAGTAAAGAGGATGCTGCCATGGTTAATTCCATGTTGTTTTTTGGTGCTATTGTTGGCGGGCCGTTCATGGGGTGGTTGTCTGATAAAATCGGCTTGCGTGTTTTACCCATGAAAATGGGGGCAATTGCATCACTATGTACCATTCTTTGTATTATGTATTTGCCTGTTTCATTAAGCCTCATGGAAATATTGTTCTTCTGTTTGGGTTTTTTCACGGCCTCTCAGATCATTAGTTACGCTCTGGTTGCTGAAAATTCTCCGCCAGCCATGACCGCGACAGCCGTTAGCCTTGTGTCTATTTTTACTCAGGGCGGTTATATTGTTTATCAAAATGTATTTAGTGCTGTGTTGTCACGCTCAGGGGGCATGCAGATGATCGATAACGTACCAGTCTATTCGTTACAGGCTTATCAACATGCCGCTATACTTTTCCCTCTTGGACTTTGTGTCGCATTGCTTTTACTCTTTCGATTAAAAGAGACGTATTGCAAACGATCGCAGGCCGTTTTATGACAGAAGCTCGCGTCTGTATTTTGCTTATGGATTCGTTGGGTATTGGGGCGAGCCTTGATGCTGTTGGTTATGGTGATTCCGGGGCGAATACGTTTGGTCATATTGTTCAAGCGTGCCAAAACAATCATGCGGATATCGCAGGAGTGCGTAAGGGCGCATTGCAGATCCCCAATTTAGCGCGTTTAGGTTTGTATCACGCGGCTATTGCGAGCTCAGGTATGAAGCTCTTTGATTTAGCGACATTGCCTGAACCTACAGGGTATTATGGTTATGCCGTTGAGCAAAGTCTCGGCAAAGATACGCCGAGCGGGCATTGGGAACTAGCTGGAGTGCCTGTTACGTTTGACTGGGGCTATTTTCCAGACACATCGTTTTGTTTCCCGAAAGAATTAATTGATGAATTGATTCAACAAGCTCATTTGCCGGGGGTGTTGGGTGAAAAGCATGCTTCTGGAACGACAATTTTGGAAGAGCTTGGCGAAGAGCATCTGAAAACGGGTAAGCCGATTGTCTACACTTCAGCGGATAGTGTTTTTCAAATCGCGGTTCATGAAACATATTTTGGTTTAGAGAGGCTTTATGAAACGTGTGAAATTGCGCGACGTCTCGTGGATAAATATCAAATCGGTCGGGTGATTGCGAGACCATTCATCGGAAACCTGGGTTCGTTTAAGCGTACCGGGAATCGTCGAGATTATTCTATACCACCTCCTGCTCCGACATTATTGGATGCCCTTAAGAATGCAGGTCGTGAGGTTATCGCAATTGGTAAAATTGCTGACATTTATGCGCATATGGGGCCGACACAAACCATTAAGGCGGATGGAAATATGGCTTTATTTGATGCAACACTTGCGGCGATGAAAACGGCACCTGCAGGAAGTCTTGTGTTTACTAATTTTGTTGATTTTGATTCATCTTATGGCCATCGTCGCGATATAGCGGGTTATGCTCATGCACTTGAGCAATTTGATGCGCGGTTACCTGATTTACAGGCTCAGCTTCGGCCAAATGACATCGTTGTTATCGCAGCTGATCATGGTTGTGATCCGACGTTCCCTGGTTCTGATCATACACGTGAGCACATTCCGGTATTATTTTTTGGTACGAATATTCCTAGCCGATTTATTGGTCGAAGGGATAGTTTTGCTGATATTGGCCAAACTATCGCAGGCTATTTATCAATTCCTTCGCTAAATCATGGTGTTTCATTTTAAATGATGACGCGAGGGAGGTTATTAACGTCGCCCCCCCCTTAAGCACCTCAGGTACCTCGGTACCCCACAATATCAAATAACTTATTCAAAATGCCCTCATCCGCCCTACGGGCACCTTCTCCCCATGTTTGGGGAGAAGGGAAAATTGACGGACGTTATTTGGATGGAGGCGATGACCTCCTCATATCGGAGAAGTGTTTTTTTTATTTCATCAATGAAGGTGCTTCCTTGTGACAGTTTAATTTTTTCCTGATGCTGAAAAAAATTTAAAAGCGTGCGCATCTTTCCTTGGTTTTCTATTGGGACACCTAAAATTGATTGACGGGATTTTAAAATTTCCTGGTTTGCATTAAATTGCTGAATGAACGTATTAATGGAACTTTTTGAAAAACGTTGTAATTCGTCTTTCAATGCTAAAGTGTCCAGCATGTCCGCTACTATCTTTTTTTTATTTTCGTTTGGTGTGGAGAGTCCTTGTTGAGATAAATGAGTTTGATAGTAATGGCAACTCACAATTAAGGCCTTCCTTAAGGGGGACAGTGAATCTAATTGTGCTTGAGCGTTTAAAGTCTGTTGTTCTAACGCTACTAATAGAGGTTTTTGAAAATCGATTGTGGTCGCAACATTGAGTCTTTTGTCGTTTACATCACTTGATGCGGCAGATGATTGTAGTATGCCGGATAAAAAAATTTCAATTTGCTTGTTTAGTTTTTTTAAAAATGAAATATGAGTCAATAGACATTTTATTTCATGAGCCGTTAAGTCTTTCCTTGAGTCCTTTTGTAATCGCTCTATTTCAAGCCTAACGTTCGAGCATATTTCAGATAAATGGTTGTCAAACGAAGTTGTACGGGTGCTAAAATTTATAAGTTGATCGTCTGCTCTATCCGCATACGCGCAAACTAATTGACGGAGTGTTTCGCAGAGGGGATTATTCGGGTATTGCGAATCAGATTGATCTATAAAATTTTTAAAATTTTGAGCGTATTTTTGCTTGTTATAATACTCCTTTGCACAATTCAGTTCTTCCTGTAGTTGTTTTTGAAGTATATCCTGTGTATTTAATTCTTTTAAAATCGTTAATACAGCGGTCGATCGTTGAATAAAACGCACATCAAAAGAAGGGGGGCTAAGGAGAGTTTGACAGTCATCTAAGGCGGCACGTTGCAGCTCAGTGAATGGGGCATTTTCTGTAAAATAGCGTATTCTTTCGCCACTTGTGATTTGTGGATCGTTAAAAAGCGGATTAAATTTTTTAAACACAACGTTTAGAGCGGGTAAGTCGACTCCATGAGCAGCGAGAAAATTTTGTTTCTTCCATATATAGGATGAGAAGCTCTGAATATTTTGTTCTGTGTTCTGCCTTAATTTACTTTTTTCATTTAAGTCAGACATAATTTGATCGAGATTTTGCGTATTAAACTGATGTTTCTTAAACCAATGGATTGTCTGTTGAATTGTTGAGATAAAAGACTGCATCTCTTTTGAAAACGGCATCGTGTTACTATTTTCTAAAGAAAACATAGACGTCATTTGATGACGATATTTTCGCTCTATGAGTCGGATAATGAGGGGGTAAATTTCTGAAAAAGTGGGGTCAACAAAGGCTTGTTGATAGAAGTCTGTTTTTTTATTAAGGAGATCAAGATACTCCAATGCGGGTAAGGTTGCTCCCTCGATGGCTTCCAGATCATTTCGAATATGGTCTTTTACCTGGCTTTCTACATGCGTTAGTTCTTCGGGGCTTAATACGGTTTCTTGGTGATAAAAAATCGGATTGATCCCTTCGTCATTTGTTCCTTTACCAAATAACGAGTCTAATGAGATAATAAAATCATCATCAGCGAGGGGATCATCGGCTTGATGTCCATGAATACTACGTTGTTCGTAAGCATATTCTGGCTGAAGTTTGGGACGTTGGACAGAGGAATATGTACGATTCCATAAAGTACATTCAAATGGATACTCTCCTTCATCAATCTCATATCGATCGATCAATTGTTCCATAATATATTCTTGATATAAACTCCAATCGTCACACATTAAACGCTGCCGAAATGCTTGATTTACTCTCGATGTACTCCATACACGGAACAAGGGAGTCGCTTCAACATAAAATAAATTCAGTTTTTGAGCGAGGTGTCGACCGATAGTATGACTGGTTATTGCGTGCGTATATTGATACGTTCCCTGATCGTATAGCCCATGATCTAAAATATACAAATGGTTTTTGTGGTTGTCGACTAGACGATTTACTTCATCGATCTCAATAAAACCATTTCCAATGCAAGAAAATAATGCCGTTTGGGAGTGGTAACACGCGGGATACTCCCAGGAGAAAATCGGTTGACCCGATCGTATTTGTCTATACATCATCAAAAATTTATGGGCATGATTTGACAAGATACATCGATAGTTCACCCCGTTTGCCTTGAGATGATCAAAGATCAATAATGTGATGAGGTCATTTTTACCCCGATCGGCCAATTCATCACCAATAAATCGAAGTAACGGAGTATTGGGCGCGACACGTAGTGAGCTGATGAGGCTTCTTAACTCATTTAAATGGTCTTGAGTAATCGTTGTTACGTTATAGAGCTCGTAAAATCGCTGATAGAAAGCCTCTGATTTAAATTTTTCAGAAGTATCCCAGTAAACGATATGATTTTGTAATAAAAAATGCAGTAGCTTGAGAGCGCTACCATGCAGATCACCAATAGTGATGACATCAAACGTGGTTTTTTCAACATTTGGATAATGTTTAAGATTATCCGTATTTTTTTTTATAGCATTGTGTGATGTCGCCATATCGATTTTCTTATTGATGAACATTGACGTGCTTCTTTGGTAATAACATCCAATACTGTCCTGGATTTTTCATTTTACCGGCGATTGTTACCGCTTTTATCCCTGGGCCCCAATAAACATCACCACGAACAGCGCCACGAATAGCACCGCCCGTATCTTGAGCAATCATTAACCGTTGAAATGGATGTGTTTTTTCAGTATGAAGTTCAGGTCTTGTCGTGTTTAACCAAACAGGAGTGCCCATTGGAACCCATTTCAGATCAACCGCCATCGAATATCCTGGCGTCAGGGTTGTTCCTTGTGATCCATACGCTTCATTCTTTTTCGATTTTCCAAAAAATACAAACGATTTATTTTGATTTAATACAGAACTAACTTGTTCAGGATGCTCTTTTAAATAACGACTAATGTGCTGCATTGATGCGTTATCACGAGTCATAACGCCCTGTTTGATTAAAACGCTCGCAACCGACCGGTATGGCTCACCATTTTCAGCAACATACCCTACAAAAAGCAATGAACCGTCGGGAAATTCAATGACGCCTGAGCCTTGTATTTCAAGAAATAGACGCTCAACTTGACTATCAACCCAAGCAATAACCTGTGCTTTTCCAGAGAGAGCACCGTTATCAATTTCAGCACGCGTATGATAAGGAATGAACTGGTGTTTTTCATCAACTCGACCAACAAATTTTCTACTTTGTAATGTTGGATCAAAGCGGTTTAATTGCATAGAAACTAAATCGTCGGGCACACCATAAATAGGAACATTATATTTTTCTGTCTTCGTTAAACTACCCTTTAACGAAGACATATAGTAGCCTGTAAATAATCCTTGCACTGGCTTGCCATCATAAAATTCAACCACGTCAAACCATGTTTCAAAAAAATCCTTTATTTGTTTACGCGTATGAGGCCCATTCGGTTGCATGGCGGCTTGACAGGCAGGCAACCAATCACGCGCTTTTAAATGAATAAATTGACTACCGACCGCTTTATCTGGATTCATGCTCAAAAATACGTTGCATGACGTTTGAAATGCAGCAAAAGAAGTACGTAAATCCCCTTTTTTCCAGCCTGGTAAGTTAGAAAAAGAAACAGGATTGAGTTGAATCTCCGTTGTTTTTGGTTTGATTTTCCATAAAGAAAACACAGTCAAAAGGACAATAAGAGAAACAAGAATTGCAATGTAGTGTGATTTTATTTTCATATTGATATAAAATATACCACTTTAAAAAATAATTGCAAGCCTGATAAAAAATTTATGTACTAAAACAGGCTCAATGATTGTCTATTGTCGCGTTTGCTCGCGCTTAAATTTCTCGAGCTTTTTTCTAGCCATATTGCGTTTTAGAGGCGAAAGGAGATCGACGAATAATTTCCCATTGAGGTGATCAATTTCGTGTTGTAAGCATTCACCTAACAGACCATCCGCGGTGATTTCAAACGGGTTTCCAAAACGATCCAGTGCTTGGACCGTGACGCGATCAGCGCGAACGACCGTATCATACGCTCCGGGAACCGACAGACATCCTTCGTTATAAGACACCTCACCATGTGACTCGATAATTTCAGGATTGATGATGACGATTTGTTGTGATTTATCACCAATGACATCGATAACAGACAAACGAATATTTATTCCAATCTGTGGTGCAGCGAGCCCAACGCCTTTTGCATCATACATGGTGTCGAACATGTCATCGATCAGTGTTTGGAGCGCATCATCAAATTGTTCTATTTTAGCCGAATTTTTTCGAAGGCGCGGATCGGGAAGGTAAATAATGGTATGAATAGCCATAGTAAGATCCTATTAATCAATAAAATATTCGTGTTATTATTTCACAATATGCTTGATCAACACAAGCCAAGTCCAATGCACGTCTCTAGGATTGCTAACCCATGAAAAACAAACAGTATTTACTTGCTTTAAATCGTATGAATCGTGTTGGGCCACTCACTGTCGCTAAACTCATGAAGCGTTGGCCTGATTTGGAGGAAATGTTTGCATTACCAACTCAAGCGCTAGAAAATGCTGGGCTGCCAGCCGCACTCGCTCAGATCATTACAGCATTTAACTTAAACGAAGTGGATGAGGATTGGCGGTGGCAAGAAGGAAGCAATCACCACTTAATCACTTGGGTCGATCCTGAGTACCCCGCGTTGTTGAGAGAAATCCATGATCCTCCCATCGTGTTGTATGCGCGCGGTGATTTATCTGCATTAAAACAACCTACTGTTGCTATGGTTGGAACGCGGAAGCCGTCTGTGACCGGAAGCGAAACGGCGCGATACTTTGCACGTGAGCTTAGTGCTCAACATATTACGATTGTCAGTGGTTTGGCTCTGGGAATTGATGCACAGGCGCATCAGGGATGTTTGGATGTGGAAGGGGGGAAAACAATTGCTGTGATGGGAACAGGGATTGATGTGATTTACCCTCGTCGACACTGCCGTCTTGCGGATGAAGTGGCTCGTTCCGGCCTATTATTAAGTGAGTTTCCATTAAAAAATCCACCAATTGCTGGACATTTCCCCCGTAGAAATCGTATAATAAGTGGATTATCATTGATCACACTGATTATTGAGGCGGCAGTTCGAAGCGGATCATTAATTACCGCGCGTTTTGCTCTTGAGCAAAATCGTGATGTTTTGGCCATCCCAGGGTCAATACATAACCCGCAGGCGCGAGGTTGTCATCATCTCTTACAGCAAGGAGCAAAGCTAGTTACGTCGGTTCAGGATATCTTGGATGAGTTAGATATGGGGTATGTTGTATCGAAAGGGCAAAGCAAAGAGATACTTGCACGTGATAATACAAATCTAGTAAAGTGCATAGGTTTTGAGGTAACGAGTATTGATCAAATCATTATTCGTAGTGGGCTTGATGTCGGTGTTGTCGCTTGTGGTTTGGCTGACTTGGAATTACAAGGCTTGATTAAAGCGGTAACGGGTGGCTATATGAGGTGCATGCATGAAAGAAAGTTTGTTTGAAATGTTGATAACGCTATTTGAAACGACCTTACTCCGATTAAAGGAAATTACCGATCCGGAAGAAAGTCGACTTTCTACTGTTCCTGAATCGACATCTGCACATGATAAAAAAGCCAGTCTTGCGACGTGGAACGAAAAAGTTGCAAAAGGCAGTTTTCATATGCTTGTCGTTAAAGAAGCAAGTCCTGGTGCCGTCAGAGTATTTACTCCTGATGAGCAGATGAAATTAACGAAAGCGAGTTATCAATTTTTGATGCGATTGAATTCATGGAATATTATTTCTCGGGAGTTTATGGAGTTGGTGATTAACCAATTGCTGACATCAGACTCACCGCTTGTTTCTTTACAAGAAACGAAATGGACCATTCGTCGATTATTGGCTGATAAGCTTCCAAAGAACCAATTAGCCTATCTTGATCTTGTGCTCTACCATCAAGAAGATGCTATAGTACGGCATTAAAGTAACTAAGGCGACTTTCTGCATGAGCAAGCACCTTCTAATCGTAGAATCACCTGCGAAAGCAAAAACAATTAAAAAATATCTTGGCAATGACTATGAGGTTCTTGCATCTTATGGTCATGTGCGTGATTTATCGCCTCGTAAAGGGTCGGTTGATCCTGATCGGCATTTTTTAATGAATTATACACCGATTGAAAAAAGTGCTCGGCACGTGGATTTGATCGTAAAGGCCTTGAAAAAGGCAGATACTCTCTGGTTAGCAACGGATCCGGATCGCGAAGGAGAGGCGATTTCCTGGCATATTCTTGAATTGCTGAACGAGCGTCATTTAATGAAGGGCAAAAAAGTTCATCGCGTCTGTTTTAACGAAATCACTAAATCAGCCGTTCGAGAAGCGATCGATAATCCTCGAGAAATTGCAATGGATCTCGTGAATGCTCAGCAAGCACGGCGTGCGTTGGATTATTTAGTGGGATTCAATCTTTCTCCATTACTCTGGAAGAAAATTAGACGAGGCCTGTCCGCGGGGCGCGTGCAAAGTCCTGCGTTGAGACTTATTGCTGAACGAGAAGATGAAATTGAACAATTTGTACCTCAAGAGCATTGGAAAATTATTGCGCACTGCAATCATGATGAAGCCTTGTTTGATGCTCGATTGACACAATACCAGCAGGAAAAAATTCAGCAATTTAGTATTGTCGAAGCGACCCAAGCGCATCAAGTGAGAGAGTCTCTTTTGAGCCTATCAAAAGGGATGCTGCTTGTTGACTCGATTGAGAAAAAACAACGTAAGCGCAATCCAGCCGCCCCCTTTATTACATCGACATTACAGCAGGAAGCGGCAAGAAAATTAGGGTTTACGGCTCGAAAAACGATGATGGTTGCTCAGCAGCTCTATGAAGGGATTGATATTGGATCGGGAACCATGGGGTTAATTACCTATATGCGTACTGACTCGGTTAATCTTTCTGCTGATGCGATAGAGGAGCTCAGAGCGTATATTGTTGAGCGATATGGCGATGATAATTGTCCGCCACAGCCACGCATTTTTAAAACGAAATCTAAAAATGCACAAGAAGCGCATGAAGCAATTCGTCCCACTTCGATTAAGCGCACACCTGAAATGGTTCAAGCGTCACTCACGCCGGACCAATTTAAATTGTATCAGCTCATTTGGAAACGAACCGTTGCTTGTCAAATGGCTGAAGCGCTTGTCGACACCGTTGCGGTTGATCTGGGATGCGGCCCTGGTAATACGTTTAGGGCGAATGGATCGACTGTTGCTTTTCCTGGATTTTTATTGGTTTATGAAGAAGGGCATGATGAGAACAAGGATGATGATCAGTCATCGACATTATTGCCTCATCTGACCATTGGCATGCAAGTGCAATTGGTTGACTTGGCCGCCAATCAACATTTTACAGAGCCTCCTCCGCGTTATTCAGAGCCGTCGCTCATTAAGGCGCTGGTTGAGTTTGATATTGGCCGCCCATCGACTTACGCGCCGATTATTCATACATTACAGCAGCGTGAGTACGTTGTGCTCGATAAGAAGCGCTTTATTCCGACTGACGTTGGGCGTATTGTGAGTAAATTTTTAACCAATTATTTCACGCGTTATGTTGATTATCAGTTTACTGCGCAACTTGAAGACACTTTGGATGCTGTTGCTCGTGGTGAAAAAGAATGGATTCCGATTCTGGATGAGTTCTGGCAACCGTTTATCCAACAAATTCAAAAGATTGAAGCGGAAGTGCAACGCAAAGATGTTACAACGGAAACATTAGATGAAGTTTGTCCAAAATGTTCCAAACCGCTGGCCATTCGATTAGGAAAACGGGGTCGATTTATTGGTTGCACGGCTTACCCTGAATGTGACTATACTCAGGATTTAAGCGCAGCAGGGGGAGGGCAATCAGGGCCTGAGGTGGTTGAGAATCGATCGTGTCCTGATTGTTCGTCAGCACTGCATATTAAAAGCGGTAAATATGGACGATTTATCGGTTGCAGCAGTTATCCAAATTGTAAATACATCGAACCACTCGAACGTCCTGCGGATACCGGTGTTCAATGCCCTATCTGTCATGCTTCGACAATATTGAAACGTAAATCACGTAAAGGGAAGATATTTTATTCGTGTGGAGGGTATCCAAAATGCAGTTATGCGCTATGGAATGAACCATTCAATAAGACCTGTCCTAAGTGCGCGTGGTCTATTTTAACGATTAAAGAAACAAAGCGTTCAGGCCGACAAGTTTTGTGCCCTCATGAGGGTTGCGGGTATGTCGGTTCATTGGAGGAATAATATGCCGTCATTTGATATTGTCTCAGAAGTAAATACCGTTGAATTACGACATGCATTGGAAAATGCCAATCGCGAAGTGAGTACTCGGTTTGATTTTCGAGGTGCAGAAGCGAGCATCGTATTGAGTGATTTAACCGTCACATTAAAAAGCGAATCTGAATTTCAGGTTCGCCAACTGGAAGATCTATTTCGTAATCATTGCACCAAGCGGGGAGTAAGCGCCGCGGGGATTGATATGGAAGACAAGCCGGTGCATAGTGGCAAAACGTATTCATTAACGATGACGTTTAAGCAAGGCATTGATCAGCCCACAGCAAAAAAAATGATAACGCTGATGAAAGAACACAAACTCAAAACGCAAGCATCGATTCAAGGCGAAAAAGTTCGTGTGACTGGTAAAAAACGAGATGACCTGCAAGAGTGCATTGCCCTGCTAAAAAAATCAGATATCGAACTCCCACTGCAATTTGAGAATTTCAGAGATTAATTGGCTTTACCGGAATTGCCGGGGTTGTCATCCCCCAGGAGTTCCGGTATTTTTTAGAAACGATTGAATATTATCCAACATGGTCTATAGTATAATATATAGGCAAGAATCTAGACCGACTGAACCAGAGAGAGTATATCTAAGGAGATTGTTTTGACTTGTTGTGTGTACACCGGGAATGTTCCGGGAACCTGATACATGTCATAGATCGCCACTTTAGCTGAATGTTGAGGCTCAGATTTACGGTAAGATTTTTGCCTATACCCATTATCCCCCCAATGCTACATGGAATTTACAGTTCCGTGGCTAGTCGTTACCGCAAAAAACTTGCATTTCCAGCATGTTGATCTATATTGTAAATGTAATTGGTAATAAACAGAGTACAGTGGCGCTTGTGATTTTAGCTGAAATGCCATTTCAGAATAAAGAAGCAGACTGTATTGGGATTGATACGCCGTTAAAGACAAATGAGGATGCCCGAAAAATGAAAATGGATGATAAAAATATAAGCGGCAAAAAGGTATTTTTCTCAATTGGAAAGACGAGGATGGTTATTCGTCTTGTAGCAGTGGTTGCCATGCTCTTCAATGCTTCAGCGCTTACAGCAACAACACTAAGCTCGTTATCTCTTAAAGAATATAAGAATAAAACAACCGTTTATTGTAAATTATCTGAGCTGCCTAGGTATCGAAGTTTTATACTCCAATCGCCGCTTCGTGTTGTCGTCGATTTTCAAAATACAATCACGATGAATAAATTATTACAGAAAAATTTTTCTAATCAAATGATTAAAAAAGTACGTATTGGTCATCCTTCTCCTAACACTACACGTATTGTTTTTGATTTAAGAAAAGAAGGGCAGGTGAACGCTTTTTGGGCCAAGACGCGGCAAAACCACTCGGGCGTATTACATATTAATATTTTGAGCAAAAAAAATGCGACTCAATTTGTGAAAAATCAAGCGAATAAACATAATATTGTGCATAATCAGCCTCATTTAGTCGCTTTTGCTCATCCTTCTAATCGCGCCATTCCTTACGAAGCGAGAAATTTTGTGCCAAATCAAAGATCTTTTTCGACGCCAGCGTCTCAATTCGGCATATTGGGTCGGAGTGGGGGGCAAGCGCGTTTAGTCCAGCCCAAAATTGCAAATAATACTCAAAATCATCTTGATAGGCCATCGAAAGATGTTGCTATTGTAGATGTTGGTCGTGATTGTAAAGTTCGAGGAGTAACAAAACGTATAGTTCCTAATTACGAATCACATCCTTGGATTATAAATGGTGGTATTGGGTATACTTGGTATGATGCTGGTTATTCCAATCGTTCTTTACCCCCAACTGTATCAGAAAATAAAATAGGGGATGGTAAAACAGTATTTGGTCGATTTGCTATTGGAAGAGATCTTTTGACGTTGCATCCGATTCGCATTGGTTTGGAACTAGGAGTTCAGTCTGGCAACATTGAACGTTTAGATACTCCTCAGAATACCTTGGATTTAATGGGTGGCATGCCTATCCAATTGAACATTAAACCCATGGTTGATTTGCTGCTAACTGGAACTACAGAACCATTGGAATCGATGCCTGCTTACGGAGTGCTTAAATTAGGTGTTGCTTATCGGCGTATGCAAATTAACGATCGTATAACGGTCAATGATTTATCACAAGCAAATTTTGAGCTTCAAGTAGGTTTGGGAAGAAAAATTTCTGATAGATTAAATCTCGCTCTTTTATATCAAGGTATCCTGAGTGGTAATACGAAGTTTGCAGTCAATGCTGATGACCAAATAGGACATATTTCTAACATACCGGCACAAAATGGCTTGTTACTCAATCTAATGTATAGGTTGTGATAGGAGCCTATGTGCTCTTTCTAGCGTTATTTATCTGATTGATGAACGTTTGTGCTTGTAGCGTTGTGCCCGGGACATTTTTGGCAAGCATTTGTAACGTAGTTACAGCTTGTGGGCTGTTGCCATTGGAGTAGTAAGCGGCAGCCAGGGTGAGATAAGCCTGTACATCTTGTGGCTGAGCTGTAATACGCGCACTCCAGATCGAAATGATCTTTGCAAATTTTTTGCGCTGCCCATATGCTACTGCGATCCCCTGTGTTGCTGCTTCTCCTGTACTTACAATTGGCGCAAGAAGCGAGTCCGCGAGTGCGTCGTTGCCCGAAGTAATCGCTTCGGTAGCATACAGTATGCGCGCTTGTAGAAATTCTGGTGCGAGATCGTATGCTTCTTTTAGGCTCTGCAAGGCCTTTGCCGTGTCGCCGCGGGCCCGTGCATTGAGCCCTAGATCGAGAAGAATCGTTTGCTTGCTCGGAGCGAGTTCGTGCGCTTTTTGCAATGCTACTGCCGCATGATCATAGTCACCATAGATCTTTTCCACCAGTCCAATTGAGAGAGGAGCGCCAGCATCTAACGGTGATATTTTTTCTTGTTGCATCATTTCATTAACTGCCGTGTTCAAATACTTTTGTTTTGTATTGTTGGGAATGTTTGAATACGTGGCGACTTTCATGGCAACCTTAACAAGCTGTTCACGCACTTCTTGTGTACCATATGCACCATACGAAATCGCCTTCTTGAAATACGAGAGGTTTTGCATTGCATCGGATTTCGGTATGATCGCTTCGATGAGTGCTTGATTTTGTTTAAGCGCGGGGACATTCAGCACGTACACGGTTCCCCCTGCCAAAATTATTGCCGCAACTACCATAAAAGTCATCGAACCGCTTGAAATAAGATCGAGCTTTATCATCGGCTTTGCTTGATTTACTTCCCTCTCGCGCCACACCAGGTAACCCATTATCGTACCGAAAAGAATATAGCTCGTAATGCTGTCAAAAATAAATAAATTGTGAATAAAGTATCCAAAAAATAGGCCGGTGAGAATGCTACGCTCCGCGGCTGTGTAAGTGCGTGATCGCCACAAGGTCCAAAATAGTGCTGCGAATATAAAAAGATATGAAAGCAGGCCCAGCGTTCCGCCAGCCACCCACCAGTCGAAGATGATGTTATGTCCGCGGTCAAACCATTGTTCTAGATCGTACAATTGAGGATTGTAGTATTTGTTAAAAACGATAGTGTAATTTTCTTGGCCCCAACCTAAAATTGGGCGCTCTTTGATTCCTTGCCACGCTACTCCCCAATTGAGAATGCGCGCTTTAGCGGTATTTTCTTCCAGTGAGGTGGTTGCTAAGCGCTGAATGATATCAATGCGATGTATAAACGGCGTATCGCGCGCGTAATAAAGCAGGGCGCTTAACAGAACGGTGAGTGCGATCGCTGCGACGGCTAAATTTTTTAGTCTCTTTGGCGTGTCGTGGCTAAATGCATAGAGAGTGAGTGCAAGTAAACTGCCACCAATGAGGCCGAGTATCGTGCCACGTGTTCCGGTGAAAGAAAGTGTTAGTGTATCACAAGCAATGATTGCCCCGTAGTAAAGAGAGGGCCATATGCGCTTGTTCACCTTGGAGTTTTGCCCTATTTGCGCCCAAAGGAGCGCTGCGATAAATATGTTAAAGAGCATGTATACAGAAAGATAGCTCGGGTTGCCGAAGGTGGTCGATATACGCCCCGAAAGGCCGATATCTGCAACTTGCAAAAAACCAAGGATGCTTACAAATATGGATACGCCAAGTGTTGTTTGGAAAAGTAGAATCCAGAGTTTTTTCGTCTGTAAAACAGAGGCAATGATGACGGTGTATAGAAAAGTATGCGCTATTGTGATCCATCCATCCATTCGCTCGTAATTGCCCCAGAAACTCTTGAAGGAGTTGACTCCATGTGCATCGGCAATGCCGATTAGAATAACGAAGATTGCAAAAGCACCAAGGATCCTGCTACGGCATGGCCAGTATGTTCCATCTGTAAGCGCCAGCACAAGCCACGCAAAAGCAATAATTTCAACAATAACACGAAACGCGTAATTTTTACCCATCGTATGTGGAAAAAATAGCGTATTTGCGACATAAAGGCAAACGAAGGGGAGCGCAAAAACACCGATAAGGATAATCCAGCGCAGTATTTTTTTTATAATCGGCATCGTTGAAATGCTCCAGTAACTCAAAAAAATAAGATAAAAATTAAGTATTCTAATTTAATTTTGTAAATGGTACCATGTTTAGCATCGCTTTTTTTATTGATTTTTTGGCCTTGTCCGCTACAGCGGACAAGGCCTATTTTTTAGGGTGGATTTGCAATGAAAAGGAATTGGTCTAGATATTTTTTTCAAGAAAGCATACTTCTTTGGAAGTACTTATTGATACTTTTATATCCTTTGTCAAGTTATAGTGATTTTTCTGGCATTAATTGTTCGCATAATGCAGTGAGTGGGTGTGTACTTGAAGCTAGACTGAATACCTTGATGGCCGAAATTACCACTGACCTGCAAACAGGTAAAGGTGAACCTATCTTTATTTTTGCGAATGTTAATTCTGATTTGAAGCCCCAAACTGAAACAGGACCAACTAATTATTCAGGGGATGGGAAGGTTATTTTAACCCTTACGAATAATAGTCATCATTACATTAATATTTACTGTTCAGGCACTATCTATATGAAAGGATCGAGCGGCTCAAATATTACTAATGCTACACGTAGCCTAATTACTAGTCAATCAATTGTTATTTCTGGTTCTAATCTCCCTTCCGGTAATGGCCCTCAGATTATTACAAAAGATATAACCAATTTTTCTTCTTCGGGCATGAATCTCTGGCAAGCCGCTCTAGGTACAGAGCCAAATGAACCGCTTGATTGTCAGCTAACGTTTATTGTGCCAACACTATCGAGCAATCCAATGATGCATGTCTATGTTCCTATTCCTTATGTGTAACTGACGGAGAGGAGGTTTGTTTGTCTGTTTCGAGTGTTGGATTTAAATTCCTACCTATCCGGTTGTCACATAATTGTCATTGTGAGGAACGAAGCAACCCAGAAAACAGTGCTCCGAACACTGGGTTGCTTCGTTCCTCGCAATGACGAAATTATCAAGTATATGCGACAACCGGATAGGCAGGTTTAAATTGATCATTCTGGGAATGAAAAAAAAGCCACCTGATGTGCGGGTGGCTTACTAGAATGAGCAACATTATAAAAATATTTGTTTATGAAACAGGAACGTAAAATATCTTAGTGCTTACATCCGAAGTAATTGTATCAGTAATTGTGCATGGCAAGGCTGCAGTAGTACTGATCACAGCACCCCAACCTGCAGCCGTTGGTGTAACAACAGACAAGTTTAGGGTGGTAGTGGCACTGGTTCCAGCTGGGATAGCACTCAGAGTTGGCATGGTTACAGCAAGTGCTGTATCTTCGTTCGTCCATGTGCAATTAGTAACATCAGATGATGCTCCTGTACATACGGATACGTTAAGGTTTGGACCAGTACATGCTACAGTTACTGGGTTTCCCGATAAGTTACTTACTGCCATATTGATTATCGCAGTTCCTGAGTAGGTCGTTGGTCCGGTTACGTTGGTAGGTTTAAGTTGGTTAATGGTTTGAAAGTTAATTTCCACATTTCCAGTATCTGGCGGATAGGGCTGTAGTGCACTATTATATGTTCCTGCAAAAGCCGGGAAGGCAAGAGCAGCCATTAATGGCAATGCTGTCATTTTTATCGGATTGTTTTTCATTTTTCCCTCAACTGAGTTTTTATTATTTCCTTCAACTGTTTTACAATCAACATCTACGTTTTAAGGGGCAGCCGATCTGTGTTATCCATCGACCTTGTGCACCTTCTCTTTGATGTTAATGCGCAACAGCGCTCAAACAACAAACAACATAAATTAGTATAAAGATTTTATACAAATAGTCAAACGACAAAACGACGATCGTAACGATACTGGTTTGACAAACTTACCCCAAATAATTAACATAAACGCCAACTATTCAATCTGGCTTACGGTTTATGATCCGCTTTTTGGTGATATTTCTAGTGCTTTTAACCTCCGCTTGTTCCACTCAATCCGTTGTGACTCTTGGTGATACGCGGGTTATTATCGAAACAACAAAACAGGGTACTGGAAAATCATTTGTTCATTTACATCAAAATGAAACGACGGCTTTGCAGGCGGCTAAACATGTTGTTCGAACCGAGGGGGGGAGTGTGATGACGTTGGTTCATCGGGGGCAACGTAACATTGTGTTCCATCTTAATCATCAACGCTATGAATTTGATCCGAATCGTATATTTACGGACGCAGGGATTAAAAAAACATTGTCTGCTTTTGGTCCTTACTCTTTGTCGGCGCATTTGGAAGTGAAAGCTCTCGCTAATCGGCTCATTGCGCTGTTGCCCCCAGAAGGAAAAATCATTGCGGTGCACAACAATAATGATTACTCCATTAAAGAGTATTTACCGGGTAACAGTTTAGTGTGTGACGCGAAGGCGTTGCACCTTGATCCCGAACGGTTCTATCGAAATTTTTATTTGGTGACTCGTCATCAAGAGTTTGTGCGTTTGAAACAGCTACGTTACAACACTATCTTACAAGCTCCTGCGGCTACAGATGATGGATCATTGTCGGTGTATCTTGCTCATCGTGATTATGTCAACGTTGAAGCGGGCTATGGGCAATTAATTGCTCAAATTGATATGCTTAAGTGGGCATAATCGCTCAAACTTGTTTAATTTATGTTCCATGCATATACTTAATTATAAGTAACTGCATAGGGACGTAATCATGAAAAAACAGATTCTTGCACTAACTATTGCCGTATCTTCCGTTGCGTTGATGACGAGTTGTACTGTAGATACAGTGAATACTGCGGCATATGGTCCTGATTATCCGACGTACACTTCTGCTCCTGGATATACGTCCTATATGGTTTATTATGGTGGGCAGCCGAATTACTGGGGTTATGAAGATGCATATTACCCTGGTGTTGGATTAGGCGGTGTCGGTGGATATTATGGTAGTGGTGGTGGTTGGGGTGGCGGCTGGGCTCATGGCGGTGGTTGGGGGCATGGTCGTGGCGGTGGCGGTGGTTATCACGGTGGTCGACGTTAATTCTCAACTGTAGCCCGGGTGAAATGCAGCGTAACCCGGGCTGTCACTGATGTGATTTTGAGAAATATACTTCGCGCGAAGTATAACAATACGGTTATTCTTTCGCTCGTGAAACATACTCTCCAGTACGCGTATCCACTTTGATGAGCTCACCCTGTTGAACAAAGAGAGGAACTCGGACTACTGCGCCCGTTTCAAGTGTTGCTGGTTTCCCGCCACCACCGGATGTGTCACCTTTAAGACCGGGATCCGTTTCTGTTATTGCGAGCACAACGAACGTCGGGGGTGTGACTTGTATCGGTTGATCATTCCATAAGGTGACCATATACATGTCTTGCTCTTTAAGCCATTTAGACGTTTCATCAACGGTTTCGGCACTCATTGCATATTGTTCAAAGTTTTCAGGTGCCATGAAATGCCATTGTTCACCATCGCTGTATAAATATTGCATTTCAACTTCGGCGACATCTGCTGATTGGAGTGATTCACCTGTTTTGTAAGTGCGCTCAACAACTCGGCCCGTTTTTAGATTCCGAATTTTAATGCGAGTGAACGCTTGCCCTTTACCAGGTTTAACAAATTCTGTTTCAACAATGTTACAAGGGGCGTCGTCAACAATGACTTTTAAGCCATTTTTAAAATCGTTAATACCATAATTTGCCATGTTATCTCCATCTGGTGTTGAGTAATACGTTAAAATTCGTTAAAGTCCGCTGATCTTAACAACTTTAGACGTGTAATGCGAGATTCTGAGCTTGGTTGGCAAAAAATACTGGCGCAAGGCTTTAGTTCAGCGTTCGAATTGCTTGATTTTTTACACTTGCCACGGTCTTTGGCTGCCTCTCTTGCCGAACGACACTTTAAAACCCGAGTACCCCGAGGATTTGCTGATCGGATGCAGCGAAGTAATCCTCGGGATCCTTTATTGCTGCAAGTACTCGCGACGAGCGAGGAATTGCAGGTTGTTGAGGGCTATTCTGCCGATCCGCTTGTTGAGTCCGCGGTCAATCCAGTGCCTGGGCTTATTCACAAATACCTCAGTCGTGTGTTGCTGACACTCACAGGTGCATGTGCCATTAATTGCCGCTATTGTTTTCGACGTCATTTCCCTTATGACGATAATAACCCGGGGCGAGGGGGGTGGGATAAGGCGTTGGAATATATTAGGGCTGATTCGCGAATCAATGAAGTGATTTTAAGCGGTGGTGATCCGTTGTTGGCCAAAGATGGGATATTGGTCGCGTTATTCGATAAATTATCTGCAATTCCACACATCCAAACGGTTAGAATTCATACCCGTATTCCGGTCGTATTGCCAGAGCGAGTGGATAAAGGGTTGCTTGAGTGTCTAAGCCATACTCGCCTTAATAAAGTCGTTGTGTTGCACTGTAATCATCCTCAAGAATTGAACGAAAGTGTTGCGAATGCTTGTCGATTGCTACGAAATGTTGGCTGCCATTTGTTGAATCAATCCGTTTATTTAACCGGGATTAATAATAACGCACTGGTTCTAGTCGAATTGAGTGAACGTTTATTTGCCTATGGGGTATTGCCTTATTATTTGCATGTGTTGGATAAAGTTGCAGGAGCTGCTCATTTTGATGCGCCAATTGATGAGGTCCGCGGTGTTTTTCAAGAAATGCAGCGATTACTGCCAGGGTATTTGATACCGCGGCTTGCGCGAGAAGAACCTGGTGCTTTGCATAAGGTGTTAATATAAAGACTCATGAACCACAAAATCGATCAAGTAATTTGGTTTGCGCGCTATGAGTTCCTTGATTTAGACGCTTATAATGCCCATCGGATTTGAGTTCCCAAGCGTCGCAATTGTCCTTCATGTAGTTACTTAAAATTTCTGATTTGATTCGTTTTTTGTAAGCGGCATCGAGAATAGGGAACATGATTTCGATTCGGTGATATAAATTTCTTTCCATCAGATCGGCACTTGCGCAGTAGATTTCTTCTTCTTCACCATAGCTAAAATAATAAATACGATGATGCTCTAGAAAGCGACCCACAATGGAAATGACGCGTATATTATCCGAAACGCCTTTGATACCTGGTTTGAGGCAACATATCCCACGGATCAATAATGTCATTTTAACGCCTGCCTGCGATGCTGCGTAGAGTGCCTGAATGATGGTCTTATCCGTAAGTCCATTCACTTTGATAATAATTTCGGTCTTTTGTCCATCGATTGCCGCTTGGCGGCATTGTCCAATGAGATACAATAAATCGTTATGAAGCGTGAAAGGGGAATGCGACATTTGTTTTAGTTTGACCGTTTTACCCAGTCCTGTGAGTTGTTGGAAAATAATTTGCACATCGGACGTGATTTCAGGATTCGAGGTGAGTAGACCCAAATCTGTATAGCGTTTTGTGGTTTCTTCGTGGTAATTCCCCGTACCTAAATGGACGTAGCTTTTAAGTTTCCCATTGCCTCGACGAACCACAAGGGTCATTTTTGCATGTGTTTTAAAGCCAACCACCCCATATAAAACTAATACGCCAGCTTCATGCAGGCGATTGGCCAGTCTAAGATTAGATTCTTCATCAAATCGTGCACGAAGTTCAATAACGGCAGTCACTTCTTTACCGGATCGTGCAGCATCGACAAGGCTTTGTACCATAATGGAGTCATAGTGCGTACGGTAAAGGGTTTGTTTGATGGCATATACCTTTGGATCGGCCGCCGCCTGACGCACAAAATCAACCACAACATCAAAGCTTTCAAAGGGATGGTGAAGCAGGATGTCTTGTTTATCTAATACATTAAATAAATTACGTTCTGTTTTTGGAAATATCGGGAATTGAGGTATGAAATCTGGAAATTTCAAATCGGGTCGCTTGATGCTTTCAATGACGCTGATATACCGTTGAAAATTAACGGGGCCATCGCAATAATAAGTGTCTTCACGATGCAACTGATATTTTTGTTGAAGAAATTCACTGATACTGTCAGGGCAATCTTTATCAAGCTCTAGTCGCACCACATGTCCTGAGTGGCGGGAAAAGAGTTCACGTTGCACCGCGACCGCAAGATCTTCTGTTTCGTCGTCATTGAGGGATAAATCACTATTTCGCGTCAATCGAAAGGCATAACACCCGCTGATTTCCATACCTGGAAAAAGACCGTGAATATGCGCATTGATGATGGATGCCAGATGAATAAAACAATGCCCATCATTGGATAATTCAGAGGGTAATCGAATCATTCGAGGGAGTGAGCGAGGCGCGTGGACAACGGCGTAGTTAATGTTACGATCGAATGCGTCTTTACCGCTAAGCGAGATGATGAAATTTAAGCTTTTATTAAATAACTGAGGTAGCGGATGAGAGAGATCCAGCGCTATAGGGCTCACAATCGGTAAAATTTCATGTTTAAAATAATGTTTTGCCCATAAACGCATGTCATCTGTCCACTTGTCTTCGGGATAAAAATGAATGTTTTCTTTTTCTAAAGCAGGGAGGAGGTGGCGATTGAATGTTGTGTAAATTGTTTCAATTAACGCGTGAGTGCGTTTACTGATTTTACTCAATATTTCCTCAGCATTCAGCCCATCAATACTCAGTTTAGGCGATCGAGCCGCAATTTTTTCTTTCAACCCAGCGACTCGGATTTCAAAAAATTCGTCCAAATTGCTACTGCAGATGCATAAAAATCGTAGGCGTTCAAGCAGAGGGAGGTGAGGATCATTTGCAAGCTCTAATACCCGCTCATTGAATGCGATTATTGAAAATTCACGGTTCAGATAATAGTCGGTATTGTCTAATTCAATGGTCATATGAATGCCCTATCGGATGAATAAAAAAGAGACGCCAATAAACACAAGGAATCCCCAAAATGGAGACGTATTCAAAAAGGCAAGTGCAATAAAAAATAATACACAACTTACTACTAAAATAAAGGAATATTCAGCCGCTAATAGGTCTTGTGCAATCGAAAACGTAGCAGCAGAGAGTAATGCGATAGCGCCGTATTGAACGATGATCATGAGTTTTTGTGTAAAAGGTGTTGAGTGGCTCGAGAGCCAACTATAGCCAATGGTTGCCATGAGTAACCCGGGTAAATTCAATGCGAGTACGGCCAGTAGAAGGCCTGCAATACCCGCTGTTTTATAGCCGATGAGTGCAGACAGTTTAATGGCGGTTAAACCGGGGAATAAAAAACTGCTGCCAATCATGCGGCCGAATTCTTCGTGATTTATCCAGTGATGTGAAACAACGGTTTCATATTCGATTAATTTGAGCATGGAATTCCCTCCGCCGAGGGAGACTAGGCCAATTTTTCCGAAACTCAAGAGTAGAGAGAGTAAGGTATTCATCATGATCGCGCGTGTTTTTTTAAAAAAGTAACATAATCACAATGCTCAGGGTGATCCATCATTTTCTGCGTGATATGTTGCACGATGGCGAGTACGGATGATTCGACACTGACACTGAAATAGACGCTTGATCCAATACTCAGTCTTGCAAGCTCCATTTTGCTGGATGAATGTGATTCAAACGTATAAACCAACGCTTCTTTCTCAACCTGTACGTATCGTCCTTGGTTTTTTATGCGCTGAATCAGTGCCTGTGGGTTGAGCAATTCGTGATGTTCTCCTATGGTTATGTCGGTCATGCAGCCGGCGAGTTTTATTTTTTTTCCATAAGCGACGGCCGTACTGGTCCGTTGAATCATGGGTTTAAACACCAGCTCATCATGCCGAGTTTTTACATTGTAGTCTGCATCGGGAAGCAGGGCGTAGCAATCCGATCGATGTTTAATTTTATATCGGGATAATTCGAGACAATGTTCCTCAAGTCCAGATAAGGTAATGATGTTGCCATGTTCTGGCCAAAAAAAGCGAGCCTCCCAATGGACGCCAGGGACTTCTACCGGGTTGATAATCGGCAATGAGAAGGGAGCGTCTGAGTTGATTTCAAAATTCCAGGCTAAGCGTTTATTCATGATAAGATTTTTTGTGATGGTTATAGTTGACAGTAAGATGTAATGCGCGGCAATGCAAGTATTCATCTTAGATTATGTGTTGTAATGCATTACATGATATTATCATTATTAATTGTAATGCATTACATAGGAGGCCTGTTTATGCTTGAGGAATTGTTTCAACTCAGTCGGGTTTATTTACGAGAGCATCAATTTTCTCACCGTCGATCAGACTTCCAATCTAATGGATTTTTATCTCATCGGTTATCGATTTTAGCTGGACCGCGTGAAGTATAAACTTAGGTAGGGCAATCCATGTTGTCATTATTTCGAGACCAACCGCGCGCTTTTCAATTGATTTTTATGCTGGAAATTTGGGAGCGGTTTGGCTATTACACGGTACAGGGCATCTTGACCTTGTATTTTATTCAATTTCTCGGGTTTTCAGATACAGAAGCTTATTTCACGTTTGGTGCTTTTTCAGCACTGGTTTATGGCATGGTCGCATTGGGTGGTTACTTGGGTGATCACGTGTTGGGTATCAAACGGACCATTGCGCTGGGGTTAATCACGTTAGCGTTAGGTTATCTGGCGTTAGCGATGACCGATAAAGGTCATGTTTTTTTAGCGTTGGGCTTGGTTTGTGTCGGGAATGGATTATTTAAAGCAAATCCATCCAACCTTTTATCGAAATGTTATGAGCCGAATGACCCTCGTTTACACAGCGGATTTACGCTTTATTATATGGCGATTAATTTAGGGTCAACGTTTTCGTTATTCATTGGCCCATCGCTTGCGGATCATTATGGGTATTCGTACGCTTATTTTGCAAGTTTTATTGGCTTGTTATTAGGGCTTCTGAACTACGGGTACCAACGGCAATTGGTGCAACCTATTCATACCCCGGCTGATCAGCATCAGATTCGCTATTGGCAATGGGGTCTCGTTATCGTCGGTATTCTTTGTCTGACGGTGCTTGCCTCGATTCTTTTACAGCGCGTTTTTTTAACCAGAAAACTACTTTTGGTGATCACTTTATTGGTGCTGGGGGTTTATTATCATTACATGCGTAAAGAGAAAGCATTATCGTATATGCGCATGGTGGTTGTTTTGATTTTGATGTTGGAGGCGATTGTTTTTTTTGTACTCTATCAGCAAATGCCGACCTCTTTGAATTTATTTGCAGTGCATAACGTGACACCAACCTTACTTGGATTTTCGATCGACCCACAAAGTTTCCAAGCGCTTAATCCCATATGGATTATTAGTATGAGTCCTGTGTTAGCGATGTTTTATAATCAATTAAATAAGCGCGGTGTATCGTTTCCGATACCGTATAAATTTGCAGCCGGGATGCTGTGTTGTGGTGTGAGTTTTTCGCTGCTGTTTTTTGCACGCTTTTTGCATAGTGACATGGGGATGGTCTCATCCGGATGGTTGATTGCCAGTTATTTTTTTCAAAGCATGGGGGAATTATTTGTTTCTGCATTAGGTGTCGCAATGGTTTCTGAACTTGTACCCGTGCATATTACGGGGTTTGTAATGGGGATGTGGTTTTTAACGTCGTCTATTGCGGGGTTTATCGGTGCATCAGTGGCATCGCTGACTTCATTGCCAGCTTATATTCAACCGGGCGTGGAGTCGTTATACATCTATACAAACGTGTTTGCTTATATTGGGTTAGTGACATTAGGGATTGGCATATTCATGTGGTTGATGGCTTCGTGGCTGAGTTCTTATATAAAACAGGGGTAATATTATCCCCTGTTGTACCTGGAAAGTGTTTTTTTTTGAACTACAATGAATAGAGGGGAGTTTAACCGCTGATTCGGAGTTCATTATTATGCCTCTGACAAGGATTAAGGCACTTGGTGCGATAAAACCAAAAAATCAATATGAACTAAAATTCGTTGACGCGTTCAATTCGGATATTGTGGCGCTTAATAACGAGATTGATTGTTATAATAACAGCACTGATGAAGCACAGCAGCTCACCTTGTTGAAGGAAATTGATCAAAGTCGAAACACGCTGAACAACCGATATTATTTAGATGATATTGCCCGTTCCCCATCGTATCAAGCGCAAATGCATGATCAACTCGATCGTGAAATTCGAGAAGCATTCGATAAGCTAAAACCACCAAAAGAAGAAGACTTAGCTTCACTTCATGAAATTATTCGACAAATGCCCCATGCAAAATTGACTCAATTGATGGCTATCCTTTGGGAAAATACGGATCTTAACAATAAATTAAACAATCTATATAAACCGGATGAGCTGCCTGGTTATACTCATTTTCAACAGTTTCTCAACACCCATACGATTCAATCTTTGTCTGCTGGCATGGCAGGTAATTCTCGAAATATTAAGATTTGCAAAACTGGGCCAGGAAATACGCCTCTTGTATTGAAAGTCGATCGGCGATTTGATCAGCCAAAATCGACAGAGGATTATTTACGAAAAGTAGGCGTTCGTGCTCTTGCAACGACGTATGGAGAGCGACAAGGGACTTTTATCGCTTATGATGCAAGAACTGGTCGTAACATAAATGTAACCGCAACGCTGGTCATCACTGAATACTGTCCCGGTGGCGATTTGAATGCCTGCACCAGAAAGTCAAAGGCTGACAGAAACTGGCTAACCTCAGTTCTAGATTACTACTCGCAAATGGCAGATATCTTGCACGAGTTGCAATTACATGAGGTTGCATTCACCGATGCCAAAAACGAAAATTGGCTTATTGGTCAAGACAATAAGTTAAGAATTTCTGATACCAAATCGTTTAGACGCACGAGAAAAGGACAAGTTGCCGCTACTTACAGGGATGATGACCCAAGATCTTCTATTATTCTTACACAGTCTCATCTGCCTGAAGAATTCTCATTACGATTAGCAGGAAAAGAAATCACTCTTCAATTTTCAGCCGAAGCAATGCATGCTTACATGCTTGGGAAAAATTTATATCAATCACTGACCGGTTATCATTCAATGGTGCTGACAAAAATAAAGTCTTTTAAAGGGTCTGGATATTTTGATGCTCCCATTTTTCAGAAAGTCCCGATTGGTGAAAAATTAAAACGTATGCTTCAAGCTATGGTTTTGGATAATCTATCTGTTCGATCCTATTCTTTAGTGGCTTTTAAAAAAGCCCTTCATGATTACAGTAATGCCGAACCTGTAGCTGCTGAAATTAATGAATTGTTGGAAAAAATTAAATCCACCTCTGTGTCATCAGTCGATTCGAAAATGGAAGAATTTATAGACGAAAAGACTAAATATTTTATAAATATATATCCTCGTGGTGATAATCTGCTTGCCTTTCGTGACGAACTGAAAAGTTTGTATGATAAGCTAAACTTTGTGAAAGAGAAAATAGATAAGGCTGATCCAACTCATTTTACGTCGATCTCGTACAAAAAAATAATATCCAAGATAAGAGCTGAGATCGCAGTCAGATACGATAACATGGACGTTATTGAACGTGCTACGGCCGTGAAAATCGAGAAAGAAGTGGAGACTATTTTTGAACAAGATTCCTTAATCTTCAAAATTGAAACGCTCCTAAGTGATATTAAATCCACGTCATACTTGCAGAAGAGTGACGTGATAATGATCGACTTTATAAACGAGAATACAAATGGATTGACTGGCAAGACGTCTGAAGAACTCGCTACACTAGAACAAGATCTTAATGCCTTGTACAAAAAGCTGAAGCCTATTGCGACTGAAGTCAATATGATCGTGCAAGGGTTTAGATCGGCACTATTCAATAAAGATAGCAAATCTGAGAAAGCAACTAAGATTGAAAATGCATTTAAAAATATTCCAGTTACAGAACGGGTTAATGTACTAACGAATCGGAATAACGAAGCAATTCGAGATTTTCAAGATGCCTTGGCATTTCATCGAACGACAAGAAATAAAAATAAACTAATCGAAGGAAATAAGACCGAAATAGACTTGACCGATAAAACGACCGCCAAAACATTTAAAAAATTTAAAGAGAAATTTGGAGGGGTTGGCTCATCAAATGACGATCGATCTTTGAGTACCGATGTCAATCCGAGGCAACTCGGAAAAAATTAATCTTCATGCGCAGGCCCTGCATTGAGCCATTGAATAGGTTGAACACTATTTTTAAGGGAGAGAAACACCATGCCTAAGATCGTTCCAAACGCCATGGGCCTTATGCAAGCGGCTTCTGAAGGTCATTTATCAGAAGTGAGGTGCTTGCTGTCACAGGAAATGGATATTACTCAGGCGGAGGATCATTCTCAAAAACGAACCGCTCTTCACTATGCGCTCATACTTCCCATTCTGTTTGATAACTCAATAAGGGAAAGTAAATTGGCAATTGCCCAATTGCTCATTGGTCGATCGCCAGAGATACTTGCATCTCAAGATGTGGCCGGTGATACGGCGATGCATCTTATGGCTGTTTATGGGTGGGAAGACCTTCTGGAGATGATTCTGAAGGATAATCCTGATTATGCTATTCACTTGTTTCTAGCCAATAATCAAGGTGAATTGCCCATTCATGCGGCTATTGCAAATCAGCGTGAGGCGGTTGTAGAACAATTGCTTGAATACGAACCTATGGACAGTATTGTTGATGGGAGTGGCAATACGCTTCTGCATCATGCTGCAATGGCGAATAATCGTGATGCCATTCAGTGTATTATGAAACGCGCCACTGTTGATGTGCATGCTATCAATAGTGATGGGAAAACGGCCCTGGATATTGCAAAGATGAATCATTTTGGATCCCTTTTTCCTTTACTGGATGGGCATCTGTCTTCGTCATCGATGATGCGGTAGTCTGCTTTTTATGGAGTGATCTACCGTTTTCTCCTACATTCTTATTTCTTGATTTGACACCAGTATAGCCAACTCCCATCTCTATAGCGTAGACTGTCTGATGCTAGCGTATGCCTTGGCATCGCCTGTTGTTTATGCTTTTTCGCTATCCGATGTAGCGAAATTACAGATTCAATTATTAAAATAAGGACAATTATGGGACTGCTTTTGTTTTTAGGATATTTTGTATTTTCGTTGGTCGTACTTTATCGTGCTTCATCGACGAGTATTTGGGAAGTTGTTAGCGCGGTGTATTTGGGACTGGCGACATTGGTGTTTGGATTCCCATTGCATCTAGGGCTTCTCATATGGGCCGCCATTCTGATGACGGTTCTCGTGTTGCGAGTTGACGCCGTACGGAGTGCCATTAGTCATTTTATGTTTAAGCGCGCCATTAAATCGATTCCAAAATTGTCTAAAACAGAAGAAGAGGCACTCAATTGTGGGGATGTTTGGCTTGAAAAAGGTATTTTTATCGGCGAGCCTGATTGGGAAAAGCTAGCGAGTATTCAAGTGGACCTCACTGAAGAAGAGCACGCCTTTTTGAATAACGAAACCGAAACGCTGTGTGCGATGTTGAATGACTGGGACATCGTTCAACGACGTGATCTGCCCGCTAACGTTTGGTCATACATGAAAGACAACGGATTTTTTGCATTGGTGATTGCGAAAGAGTTCGGCGGTAAAGGTTTTTCTGCGCGGGCACATTCGGATATCGTGGTTAAAATAGCGAGCCGATCGAGTTCTGCTGCGGTGACGGTGATGGTGCCTAATTCTTTAGGGCCTGGTGAATTGTTGCAACATTATGGTACTCCGGCACAAAAATCACATTTTCTACCACGACTCGCAAAAGGAATTGATATTCCCTGTTTCGCTTTGACCGAGCCAGGTGCGGGAAGCGATGCGACATCGATTGAATCTGAGGCGATTGTTGTACACAAAAAAATTGACGGAGAAATGGTATTAGGACTCGAGCTTACTTTAAATAAGCGATGGATTACGTTGGCTCCTGTTGCAACGTTGATAGGACTTGCTGTGCATTTGAAAGATCCTCATGGGTTGCTGAACGGCGAAGGGGAAGAAGGGATTACTTGTGTTTTAATCGCTCGTGATGCACCCAACCTTGAGATTGGGAATCGTCATTTGCCAGGTGAGCAGGCCTTTATGAACGGGACTATTCGTGGCGAAAACATTTTTGTACCGATTGATAGCATTATTGGCGGGCAGAAAAATGCGGGGGGCGGTTGGGCGATGTTGGTTGAGTGTTTATCCATCGGACGATCTATTTCATTACCTGCATTAGGATTTGCATCAACCTGTGTATCCTATTTGACCACAGGAGCCTTTGCTCGTATCCGTCGACAATTTAACGTTGATATTGCGCAGTTTGAAGGGGTTCAGGAAAAATTGGCGGAAATTGCGGGGCTTAATTATTTAGTCGATGCAACACGGCAACTGACACTTGCGGCGGTGTGTGAGCATAAAAAGCCATCAGTTGCATCGGCGATTACGAAATATTTTAATTCGGAACTATCACGAATTGCAGTGAATGATGCGATGGATATACATGGTGGCCGTACGGTTGTGATGGGCCCACGTAATTATCTTGCAGGTGCTTATCAAGGAATCCCGATATCCATCACGGTGGAAGGTGCCAATATCATGACGCGAAATCTGTTGATTTTTGGACAAGGATCGATTGCATGCCATCCTTTTGTTCGTGATGAATTCTATGCCATTGCGAAACAAGATAAAGAGGCATTCGGAACGCTCTTCTGGGGACATGTTGCTTATTTTATGCGTAATTTTGCCAAAACAGTGTGTTCTGCTTGGACGGGTGGGCGATTGATTTCAGTTCCTGAAAGCCCATTGAAGCGAGAATATCAACGTCTATCGCGGCTTAGTTTTGCATTTTCATGGCTTGCGGATCTATCGCTGATGATTCTTGGCGGTAGCTTGAAACGTAAAGAGCGTATATCGGCACGACTTGCTGATGGGATGTCTTATTTATATATGGCCATGGCTGCGTTGCGTTCTTGCCGTGAAGGAGATGAGGCGGAGCTTTTGCATGCTCAATGGGCGGTGACGTATTGCTTCTACCATGCTCAAGCAGCGCTGATTGCATTGTGTGATAATTTCCCTGTACGCATTGTCGGACGTCTTGCGCGTTATGTTGCCTTTCCATGGGGACAAAGTATGCCAGCACCCAGTGATGCGCTCAGTCAACAATTAGCAACACTCATGAGCGACAGTAGCACGTACCGTCAACGCATGGTGAAAAGCATATATCTCAGTGGTAATCCATCGGGACCAATTGATCGAGTGGAGTACGCCTTCCAACTCATATTGCAGCATGCTGATCTGTATAAAAAAATACCGGAGTTGAAGCGGTGTAAATGGGGCAATTTGAACACTCTGTTGATGGAGAAAGTGAGTAACAATGAATTGACTCGAGCTGAAATGGATACAATTCTTCTTGTTGAACGAGCGCGTTGGGATGCAATACAGGTTGATGAATTCACTCCTGAATCGATGAAGAAACCCGTATTTGAATCTGCAATAACGACGGTCTCGTAACGGTGCGTTATTATTTGTCCATCACATCAGCATCAGCATTGGTCGGACAAAAAATAATCTCAAATTGTGTTTCCGCAGAGCAAATTCCTAATCCTGATGCGTCATCATACGCATAAGTATAAATTGGACAGTGCTGCTTTTCTTGCACGGAATGTAAATAGTTGGAATGATTTGCAGGACCTGCTCTGCAATCCTCTGGAGATACAGGGGGTGTTGGGCAGCAGTACATTTGTGCTTGAGCCGAGGATGGTGTTAGTCCACCTAAAACGCTAGCCCATCCGCCGGACAGGTTCTCAATTTCTTTTCCACTTGCATCTTGGGGCATTCTGCTGCCTTGAGCCAGTGTTAATTTTGAGCACGGACTAAAACATCCTGTAATATCACCATCTCCCAGGTGTTTAAATTGCAAACTGACTGAATTGACTGGAATTTTATTTATAATATCAAATATGTTATTTGTTGAAAGATTTTCATCCATTGGACACATGGCCATATCGAGCCCACCGCAATCCACTCCAGGATTGGGGACTGGATTGTCGCCATGCTGAGCATCTCTACAGCTTCCTTGATGATTTTTAATATTAATTCGGAAGGGTAATGTGTATCCATCTACAGCGGATCCATTCCACCACGTATTTGAGTCAAGATGTTTCGTGAGATCACTTGGATTTAGTGCGCATTTTTCAGGAGTTTTGCTATAAATAGGCGTTAAGCAACCCCATGTCACTTCCATTTTACTATCAATTCCTGGCGCAAAATAACCCTGTACTTTCATATCGGACCAATAAGGGCCGTGTTGATGGCCGGCTGCTATTTCTAAGTCAACGCCGACACTTTCCCCTAATTTACAATCATAGCCATACTCATTACATCCTTGCTTAGGCCAAAAGCGCGTGGAAGACAGGCCTATCTCTGGAATAACATAATCATGAAATCCACCTTGATCAATTCGTTCAACAATCTTGTCATCGGTATGATGTGCAAAATCTTGTTGTATCCAAATGGTTTGATCGCAGTGATTGGTGATACGAAGTCTCGATTGTTGAGGAGAATCTGCCGCCCATGTCGTCGTTGCCACCGATAAAGTAAGGAACGTCATCAATTGAATGATTCTCATGGTATATGTCACTCATAAAATGAATTCATTAGCTAAGTATAGTTGAGTTTTGAGAATTACACGCGACCGATACAGCCCCAACTTGGATCCCATACTATGTTTTTCACACCATGAATATGCTGTATTTTATCTAAAAAAGAGTTGGATTTTTCGGCCTTGAGTGCCGTTCCGACCAGCCTACGATTCGCGACTTGTTCGCGGAGTCTAAAATCGGCGCTCAAGGCTGATTTTTCTATATTAAATGCAAAAACCAGGGTGTTGGATGTGTTTTTAATGGGTACAACGAGCGTGTTATTATTGAATAGATTTCTAATTCGTTGAAATAATTGCCACTCTTGATGAATATTGATGAGATTGATTGATAGGATCCCTCCTGGATTTAATAGCGCCTGACAATGGGAAAAAAACGCATCGTTGCTGCATTCTACGGGGTAGTGATTGGAATTGTACACATCAATAATCATATGCTGATAATTTTCAGAAGTTGAACGAACGAAATCCTGAGCATTCTGATGAACTGTCGTTAAATTAGTAATACGGTCTACTTTAAAATATCGTGCGGCTATATCGATAACGTCCTGATTGAGTTCCACGGCGACCATACGCCAGTTTGTTAATGCTGGAAACAAGGCATGTGGGATTCCTGCACCACCCAAGCCAAGGACGCAACAATCGCCTGGAGAGGATCGCACCATATGCGTTAAAGGTGCTATGTATTCCAGGCCAAATTGTTCAGGATTTCGTCGATTAATGAGGGACTGTAGGACATTATTTCCTGTCGTTAACCAACGATACCATGCATTTTGATGGACTTGAAATCCAGAGTCGGATTTATAAATACATCGTCCTAAAGTTGTTTTCCACATGGTTATCTCTTGGTTTGGTTCAGTGCGCTTTTTGACCAACATATCAATGGTGAATTTATCTTGCTTTGATCATTTAAGAATACACGAATGGAATGACTTTAACCTTTATTATTAAATTTACGCCATTTTCAACTTTTGTGCCCGAGCCCGTGACCGTGCCTCTGCCCGGACTTTGAACTGATCGGGCAAGGGCAAGGGCACAAAAGTTGAGAAGGGCATTAAATTTTAAATTGTGGATAAATAAACTGTGTTGATTTATACCAATCCGGTTATAGTTCTTTAAACTACAATCTAACCATTTGAATAATAATACTTTTCACGTTAATGTTCTATTGTTAACCGTCTGCAGTTTATCCACAAAAACTGTGGATAAATCTGTGCGCAAGATGTAAAGGGCATTGATAATTCAACTGATTATTAGCATGATTCAAATCGTTACAACTCGCCCGATCTCCTCCTTCTCACTTCACAGGCTTTGGTTTTTTCCCCTGCACTAAACTGACGAAGTAAGAAAAGTGCGGATTTTCTTTTAAGCATAATTTGATTTCTTTTACTCCGCCGGCGGCTAGAATATATTTCACATCCGGCACAAAATCACTGAGTATTTTTAACATATCCACGTTACTGGTATTTGTCCTATTTAGCTCCTTCATTTGTTGCTCTATCATTCTTATCGTTATTTTGTTGTGATGGTTTAACATAGGTGGCCTTTTAAAGAATTATTTCGATCTTATAGTAGAGTTCTAAAATTTTTAAATTATAACCCACATTAGAGCATTTAATCGAACTGCTTATAGATTGGAGTCTGGACAAGAATACATGCAAAAAGACGCATGCATTCTTGTCCAAATAACGTTAGCCCTTCAATACAGGCTCCAATTATAGAGAACACAATGATTTAGTTTAAAAAACTATCTTCTGAGGATGAGTCTAAATTAGCTTCATAGTACGATTTGATAAATCGACCAATCCGATGTCAATTCCGTTTTAGTCTTGGCTATTCAGGAATAGGTGACATAATAGTCAAATGAAACGATACTTAAAACCCTATATTGAAACTGACCTACCCAGTAAAATAGTTTTATTAACAGGTCCTCGTCAGTGTGGCAAAACAACGCTTGCTAAACAATGTCGGCCATCTTTCGATTATTTGAATTATGACTTAGCAGAAAACCGTCTTGCGCTTCTATATAAAAGTTGGGATCGGCAAAAATCACTTATTATTTTTGATGAACTGCATAAAATGAACGGTTGGAAACGCTGGTTAAAAGTGACCTTTCGGTAGAGCTGCGATAGAAAATATTTTTAAAATTTTTTCATTTAGGGGTTGACCGTGTTTTCGGACGTTTTTTCCAAAATGCGATGTATTTTACACCCATTTATAATCCTGCTGCATGACGAGATTCTTGATAGCCACAAGGCATGATAAGTACCTCATTCGATCCCCGCCATAAGTTAAAAATAATAACTCCTCACGCGCCTTCTCAGAAGGTAAAAAATGGCTTTAAAAACCTAGGGTATAATACTATACTACTTAGGCGTACCACTGCCTGCTTCAACCCCAATTCTGTTCCCGGCAAGGCAATTGACTACATCTTCAATCGATGGACACAATTATCCCAGTTTTTACGTCAAATCCATGCGCCACTGGATACCCATATCGTAGAACGTGCGCGTAAGCTTGTGATTCAGGTCAGAAAGTCCTCGATGTTTTATAAAACGCTAAGCAGTGCTGCTTTTGCAAGTTACGTACAATCAGCACTATACAGCGCCGCTCAAAACGAGATTAATCCATGCGACTACATGTGCGCACTGATTAATAATGAAGAAGCGGTGATACAAGCCCCAAATGCTTGGCTACCTTGGCACTACGTCGATACCCTTAAGCAGAACTTGGAAGCGGTCGCCAAGCAGGACTCATCTGAGCTGGCTTCCCCTGATTAAGGATAATCGTCATCGTCGTGGCACATATATGCTCATCGCAAGATTTGGGCCAATAACTCAGCTTGCCTTGAGAAAACCGCTTGGTGCACCGCCAAAAACCCGTGCCGTCATAAACCAATAGTTTAACGGCTATGCCACTTTTGTTGCGAAAAGCAAACACAGTGCCATCATAGGGTGAGCCAATATTTTGGCGACAAATCCCCACCAGAGAGTCAAGTCCTTTTCGAAAATCAATGGGCTCAACCCATAAATGCAAGCGATGCTGGGTTGTGATGTGAATCATAGCAACGCATCAATATGAGCCAATACTTGTCCAAGTGCATGTACATCAAAACAAAGGGTCATCGACCGCGCTTGCCCTTGTAGCGATAATTGAACATTTGTGGTTGCGGCCGTCGTTTTCACTTCCTCGCGAGATGCGACTACAAAGCCAATGTTTGCGCGCGTATGACCATTATTCTCTAAGCGTTTTTTAAACTGATCGGCATTCAAACGTAGATAATGACAGATTCTAGAACGCTTATGCTCAGGGTAAAGCCCCAAAGCCATCGACCATAGCGCCTCAGGTATCGGCTCCGAACGACTATAACGTTGAGCTCGCCATTCTTGAAATGTTTCTTCTACTGACACCAAAGTTAGTTCATTCATTCGGTAAACCTTCTCTATTTAAGAAGGTCTTACTTTACAAAATCACTTTAACCTTGTCACACAGCCTTGCTGAAAGCTCACAGTTATGTTCTAAAAATATCCTATAATACTGTATTAAACGCTACTTGTAGCGCTTGGTTAAACTCGGGAAACAGATTATGTTTACCTATGCGATCGATAATCCCGGTTTTGCGTAGTTTAGATTCGACTCTAGTATTGGCGTTGGTGATCATGACTCGAATCCCGCGTTTCTGTAATGCTGCAATGCCTTCTTCGAGTGTTTGCAAGCCAGAAATATCCATAAAAGGCACCCAGCGTAGCCGAATAATCAAAATTTCGGGATCCGTGTGTGTGTTCGCTAATGCTTGCTCGAGAACCTCAACCGACCCGAAGAAAAATGGACCTTCAAGCGAATAGATCATAATTTCTTTGGGTAATAGAGTTAAATTTTGTTGGGCAAGTTCATGTGTTAGGTCCGTTGAGGTTTGAGTTTGAACTTCGACACTTGATGCCATTCGGCGGATAAAATGCAGTATTGCGAGAATAACGCCAACATAAACTGCAACGATTAAATCCACTAGAATGGTTAAGGAGAAGGTGATCAGCAGAATCGCGACATCGGCCCATGGAGCGCGTTTTGCAAGGAGAATAAAATGCTTGACCTCACTCATATTCCACGCCACGACAAATAAAATAGCGGCCAATGTTGCTAATGGGATATTTACAGCTAAGGGAGCGAGAAAGAGTAGAATCAGAACTAACGTTAAGGAATGAACAATCCCCGCTAATGGACTACTACCTCCATTACGCACGTTTGTGGCTGTTCGTGCGATAGCGCCAGTGGCTGCAAAACCTCCGAATAGGGGGGCCGCAATATTGGCAAGTCCTTGACCGATTAATTCTCGGTTTGAGTTGTGTCGAGTGCCCGCCATCCCATCGGCGACGACTGCTGACAATAGTGATTCAATTGCACCAAGCATCGCAATAGCAAAAGCCGGGTTTAAAAGCTCGGTGAGTCGGTCGACTGTAATTGTTGGTATATGCAGCGATGGCAGACCTGCGGGGATGCCTCCAAAGGCACTGCCGATGGTTGCAATATCTGGAAATTGAAAAAAAGCCTGGAAGGCTGTTGCTAAAACAAGGGCGATGAGTGGTGCCGGTATGCGTTTCAATAGTGGTATTTTATTGACGTAAAGAAGTACGAACAATGAGAATAGTGCAAGCCCTGTCGTACTGAGGTTGAGATGTGGTAAGGCCTGTAGTAGTTGCCAAAATTTTTCATGGAAGTGTGTGCCGTGCGGTGCTGGAAGGCCAAAAAAATATTGCCACTGACCAACCCAGATAATGACGGCAATGCCTGTTGTAAATCCAACAATAACGGGGCCTGGAATGAATTTTATGATTGCACCAAGTCGGGCCAGCCCAAATATGAGGAGCATAACGCCGGCCATGAGAGTGGCAATTTGTAATCCATCAATGCCGTATTGAGCTGTAATTCCAGACAATACAACAATAAATGCTCCAGTAGGCCCTGCAATTTGTAATCGACTGCCACCAAATGATGAAACAACCAATCCTGCAATAATGGCCGTGTAGATCCCTTGTACTGGCTGAGCTCCTGAAGCGATAGCAAATGCCATCGCCAACGGCAGGGCGACGATGCCGACGATGATTCCAGAAATAATATTGGGGAGCCAAAATTTTTTGTTGAGCAATCCGGCCTTATACGATTCAACAAGTATATTCATAATATGGGTACCTTTCGAGTAGTTGATATTGATAAACCGTTCACGACTCTATCATCGTTAGTTCCTCATGGGCTAAGACGACATCACTGTTCCAGTTGCTCAATAATGTTTGTGACAGAGACAGTATGATGATGCTATAGGGGAAGATGCAGATGATGTCGAATGGAAACCGTAACAAACCTGTTCCGCCGAATGAGCCAAGATAAGAAATGATAAGAAGTGTCCCCATGTAAGTGATGAACCAGTAGAGTGATGAATCGCACTTAAAGGGATTTTGACGATGGTGCATGAGACAAATACTGAGTCCGATAAGCAATGCAACATCGAGTTTCCATATGATTGAAAAACCACACCAATACAGCATTAAATTACATACGTAGAAAGCAAGATGTGATAAAAACAGTCCATAAGATAATTTGAATGGCCTAGGTCTATCGGGCTGTAACGTTCGCATCGCTAAGAGACAAATGGGGCCGATGCTATAAGAAAGAATGCTGGCTGATGATAGAAAGGCCACTAATTTTTGCCATCCTGGGAACGGCATAAACGATGCCGCTCCTACGATAAAATTAGCATAAAGCGTGATATAGGGTATTTGGTGACGGTTCACTTTTAAAAACAGTTTCGGTAAATGTTGGCTTAAGGCCATGCCATAGACGATACGCGATGTTGCTGCTGTGTATACAAGGGTTGTTCCAAATGGTGAAAATGCGGCATCAATCATTAACAATGTTGCGACAACACCAAGCCCAAGGATAAGAGTTAGACCGACTAAAGGACCGCTATCGCCTGGATAACTGAGCGCGCCCCAACCGTGAGCAAGGTATTTTTGTGGAATTGCTGCGAGAAAACTGAATTGCAACATGAAATACAAAATGAATCCGATGAGCACCGCGCCTAAAATGGCAATTGGAATATTGCGTTGTGGATTTTTTACTTCACCGGCGAGCATTAATCCATTTTGAAATCCTGTAAAAGCAAAGACGACACCACCGGCAGATAATGCTGCAAATATTTGTTCCCAGCTTTCTTTGGCGGATAGATTAATGGAGATATTTATGAATGATGGGGCGTGACCTAATAGTGCGACAATTGCAATACTGGGTAAAATGAACTTAATAATACTGGCATATTTGTTGCAGTCGGCGAGTAGTTTAATGCCATATGAATTGAGGAGGACGACAAAGAGCATAATGCTGATTGCGGCAACGTAACCATAACTTGACAGGGTCAGATCGGTTGTTTGGTGATTGATCAGCTGAGGGAAAAAGTGACTGGAGTATTGAAGAATGGCCTGTATCTCAATGGGCGTCATCACAACGTACGAAAGCCAAGACGTCCACGCAAATAAGAATCCAACCTCTCGGCCATGTGTAAACGTTGGATAATTTGACATCCCCCCCGAAATAGGAAACATGGTTCCCAATTCGCAAAGTGGCAATGCGATAAATAGCATAAATATTGCTGCGATAACCCAGCTGATTAAGGCATTACTTCCGGCCATTTGCGCGCTAATAAATGGGCTAAATAACCAACCGGACCCAATCATTCCTCCAGCTGATGCGATTAAAATATTGGTTGTTGATATGTCTCGTTTTAACATGGAGTTTTGTGTCCCATTTTTTATGAGCTTAACATTCTGTATCAAGCCCTTATGAGTGTCAATTACTCTGATCTGAATGTATTCCTGCGGCCAGCTCTTGGTAAAGAGTGACGACACTGAGCAATTGTTCCAATTTACTGATGGTTAGCTTGAAATCCATTTGGTTTATTTCTATTCGGCTATAGAGTAAATCGTTATGGCTAATGAGGCCTTTGCGATAGAGGTCTCGTTGTAATTGATATCGTTTTATCAATGAATCTAAAGAGAGGTGCTCTTCATTGTATTTTTCCATCAATTTTTGATTGGCAACGATACTATTTGCAATAAGGCGTAATGCATTTTGGATACTATTATTATATTCCGTCAACCGTTTGTTAAATATAGCCTTGCTCGTGAGAATTGCTCCAAACAACGACGGTGATAAATTAAACGTCGCATAAGCATCACTGTAGGGCGCCCAATGAGTTGAGCTTTTAAATGCACCATTTGAACTAGCCGTTCCAGCAAAATAATCGAGGGTCATGGATGGAAGTAATTGTGTTTCGGAAACATTGACGCCACTACAAGCCGCTCGAAGAGCGTACCAAGCGACCATTACATCCGGACGATGGATGATCACTTGAGCATTAATTTTGTTCAATGGTACCGCTTGACTTGGAAGATCAATAAATGACCTATTTAATTGAATCTGTCCCGGAGGTTCATTGATAAGATAATGTAGCGCATTTTCGGCGGCGGTCATGTTATTCTGCACTTGTTTTTGCAAACCTCGAACGGTTTGTAATTGACTTTTTATAGTGAGTAATTGCTGATTATTGGCGAGTCCTTGTGTTTTAGCTAAGGTTATCGATGCGACAAGTATTTGATTATCTTTCTCGATTTGGCTCAATAAATCGAACTGGTGATGCCATGCAAGTAAAGAAAAATAGCTATCGGCAACCTGTCCAATAACGGTTAAGCGCACACCTAATGCATAAGCTTTTGATCGTAACAAAGCAAACTCTGCTGTTTTTTGTTGGAAGTACAATGTAAAAAAATTGAGATAATAGCTCGGTAGAGCGCCATAAAAAAGGCCCGGGTTTCCTAAAGCAGGATTTTGAGAAAATCCCGTTAAAACATTGAGACCAGGAAGCCAATTTAGGCGAATTGTTTGCAGTTCAGCAAGTGCGACACCGATGGTTTGTTTTGCGATAGTGATGTCATTGTTATAAAGAAGTGCTTTATGAATGAATTGATTCAGTTGAGGATCGTTAAAATTTTTCCACCAAGCTTGATAGGGAAGTTGGTTTAATACATCAGAGTGGTTTGAATCATTTAAAAATTCAGGAATAGAAATGGAAATGGGCTGATTTTTTGTATTGGGAGCACATGCGATCAATAGGCTTATTATTAATAACATGATGAGCTTGGCTAAGTGATTCAAATAAACAGCTCCATGCTGGCGATGACACAATTCCAATGGGGATATACCCGTTGGAAATGATAACTCAAAAAATACAGAAGTTATACTTCAGATTACTCTGTGAAAGCTTTAGGAATGTGTGGGGTTTTGAGAGGCCTTGTGTTATTCTCAAAATTGCACACAATATCAATACGATTCCTTGAACCTGGAAAAAGCAGTTGAAGGCCATAGCACAATGATATGAAAAAAATACAGCCTAAAATACGGAAATTAAAGCCTTACAAAGTTGTGTTGTGCTTGGCATTCGCCGCTCTGTTATATTATTTTTTTTCTTTCCTATTACCGTTCACTGACAATGCCTTTGTGGTGGCGAATGTGCGCCCAGTAGCGGCTACTACCAGTGGTTATATTACTGATTTACATGTCAAAAATGAGCAGTATGTGCATAAGGGCGATCCATTATTCACGGTCTTTCAAAAACCGTACCAACTTGTCTATAAGAAAGCGATCGAAGAAGTTCATAGTGCACAATCAGATTATCAAAGTATGCAACATCAATTGCAAAAAGATAAACAATTACTCATTCAATATGAACAGGAATATCAAAAAACCCATTTGAATTACCTTCGCAATAAAGCGGTTTTAAACGCCGGCGCTGTATCTGAAATCGATGTTAAAAACTGGCAATTTGAGAATAGAGCCAGTCAGGCCAAAGTGGATATGCAAAAACAGCAGATTAGTGTGGATGAGACTAGTTTAGTGAGTATTCAGCATCGAATTAAAGCGCTGAATTATCAATTACATTACGCTCAAGTGAATTTAGACGAGACCATTGTTTACGCACAAAGCAATGGAGTTGTTCAGAACATGTATTTGTCTTTGGGAACACCCATCAAAATTAATGAGCCTGTTTTTTCGTTTGTTGATACGGATAATCTCTATATTCAAGCTAATTTTAATGAACTCGATCTACGCAAAGTCCAGGCTGGTAATAAAGTCTATATTATACCTCGTATGTACGTCGGTACGAAAATATACCATGGAGCCGTTATTTCTCGTGCTTGGGCGGCAAATCGCCAAATCACCAATCCAAAGACACAATTACAAACGGTGACCAATGATACGAACAATTGGGTGCTATTGCCTCAACGCTTTCCTCTGCAGATAAAAATTGTTGATTATGACCACAAGCATTATCCCTTGCCCATCGGAGCAACGTGCTATGTCTTTATCATGGTTTAATCAACCATTGGAAATAACACAAGAAAAAACAATCATGGCCGCTCGCATGAGCATCGGTGTTGTGATTAGTTTTGTCATTACAACTTATTTCACCATCGTTGAGCCAACCTGGGTTTATATTTCTTTATTTGTTGTTTTATCGGAACAAAAGACGATTGGAGCCTCACTTATTCGAGGCTCAATGCGAGCGATTGCGACAGTCAGTAGTACGGCATATAGCCTTTTTATTATTTTGCTTTTTCATAATGACTATCGTGCCAACCTGATTGGATTTATTCTAGGAACGTTTCTCTATACGTATTTATTTTTAGGGACGAAAAGAGGCTATATTGGAACATTGGGTTCGATAACGTTGGCGATTTGCTTAATCAATCACAATGATTTTTCTTATGTGTTTATTCGGCCAACGAATGTTCTGATTGGTATCTTGATTGCTCTATTTTCGCTGCGCTTTTTCTTCCCGAGGCGAGCGACTAAAATGCTTATTTTAGAAGCAAGAAATTTCCTAACGGAGTATGCAGATTTATCTTACTACCTTGCGAATGTGGAGGATTTGACGGTTGACTTGCATGAGCGCTTGAAAAGTTTGGAATCCAACGTAATGACATCATGCATTCCACGCTTTCAAACTTTACTGAGTGAAGCCGAGGTTGAAACTGATATTAACTCTCAATTTACGAAGGTTGCTTCTGATATTTTTACATCACTAAGGCATATTGTCCGTTATTTTTTATCAATCATTGCGTCTATGATTTGGGAGGGTGTTAAAATTGGCGAAAATGATAAAAAAACGCTCTTGTTTTTGGCGGGAGCATTTTCAGCATTGGATGATAATCTTGCACAGTTAGGCCGTCAGCATCAATTAGTGGTCAGTTCGGAGTTAACCGCAACAGATGATCAAAAAATGATACCGTTGATGCTTCGTTTAATTGTTCTGGAGTGTGGCGCATTAGAAATGAATATCAATCAGTTAATGACGACGTTAGAAACAGTCAAGTTAGAGTAATTTTACGTAAAGGAAATAGTATGAGTGTTCTCCCTATAGTCGTCGATTATTTACCCATTTTTGAAAATAATTATATTTGGCTGATTATGAATCGAACAAGAGACACGGTCATCGCAGTTGATCCAGGCGATGCTTCTCCATTGTTTGATTATTTAAATTTAAAACAGGTCAAGCTCGAAGCGATTTTAATCACTCACCATCATCGTGATCACACCGGCGGCATTAACAAATTAAAAAAACAGTATGATGTTAAGGTTTATGGTCCTCAACATGAATCCATTGACGGGGTCTCTGACGGTGTGGCAGAAGGCTCTTGTATTGAATTTCCTTTTTTAGCGTCGTCATTTTCAATCCTCGATATTCCAGGTCATACGCTTGGGCATATTGCTTATTATGTTCCTGGTTCATTATTTTGTGGTGACACGTTGTTTTCTGCAGGTTGCGGACGTCTTTTTGAAGGAACAGCCGAACAGATGTATCAATCGCTGCAGAAAATAGCTGCGTTGCCTGAAGACACGACATTATATTGTACACATGAATATACGCTGCAAAATCTCAAATTTGCACAACTCATTGAACCTCATAATGTGGATATTCAAGTGAAAATCAATCATGTTCAAGCATTGAGACAAGCGAATTTGCCTTCTTTACCTGCGCTTTTAAGTGAAGAAAAGAAGATTAATCCTTTTCTGCGATGCCATATCCCCGAGGTAGTCGCTAACGCAGAACAATACGCCGGATCAGCGTTCAATAGTGCCGTTGATGTCTTTCGAGCGTTACGCGCATGGAAAGATCAGATGTAAGCCCAAAATGATTCCTTATGAACAATTAGCTTTTACGAGCACAGAACAACTCGGGGAAGTGCATGGAGACATTAAGTCTGACAATGTTATGATAAACACGCTGACAATAGAGCCGCAGTAACAGATTTTGATTGTCGCACGTTATACCTACCCCTGATGCGCAAACTGATTTTCATTGTGGTTCAAGTGGTTATTGCGCTCCTGAATTATTATCCTTGTTTTAAATCACATAGGGGATAATTTTATAAGGGACTAATTTACAATAGCTTTGCCACGCCGAACCATATTTTTGAGCGCAGCGATTTTCATCGCGAAACGCTCGATCGACTAATAATGCGGTTAAAAATACCACATAAAAATAGGGTGCTCCGATGTTTCGCACCTAATTTAAC
>DIUW01000002.1 GCA_002423125.1 Legionellaceae bacterium UBA6148
CCGCCATTTCCATCACGCTTGAGGCCTCCAGTGCTATTAAGGTTCTTGATGGCGCAATCACAACGGATTTATTACAACATTTAGACAACGCCCTTGCAGAGCTCACGCGGACTAAATCCATGATCACGGAAAGTGAGAAAGCGTTGAATTTTGCCATTTCGCATTTGTCTGAGCGTGAGGCGGTGTTTTCGCAAAATGAGTTACTCACCGTTGTCTTGCAAAAAGCAATCGGTGTGGCGAATGTGGATGAGCTCTCATTAAAGTTGAACCGTAGCATTCAAGATGGTCAACTCTTAAGAGCGCCTAACGATAGGCTGACGACCATTGAAGCCAAGGAATTTGAAGACCAAATCCTATCAATGGTTAGGGAAGGTAAAAATGCAGTGACACCAAGGCTTGATATCAAAAGCGCTGAAGAAAAATTGAATGCTCATCCGCTAACCAAAGGGCAAAAAGACGCCTGTTTTTTAATGGCGACAACCAGCGATCGCTTTATCATGATTCAAGGATTTGCGGGCACAGGGAAAACCACAATGACCAAATCAGCCATTGAGGTGGCTCAAAATGCAAATACCTTGAGCAACGAGCCACTAGACATCATCGCGGTAGCACCGACCCATCAAGCCGTAAAAGAAATGAGAGCATTAGGCATTCAAGCACAAACGCTTAAAAGTTTTCTCATTGAACAAGAGCAACAGCCAACGTTAACGAGTCAATCACTGGTGCTACTTGATGAGTCGTCGATGGTTTCCAACCGTGATGTGGCAAAGCTTGTCGGTCATATCCATAATGCCGGTAGCCGATGCGTGTTGCTAGGAGACATAAGCCAGCATCAAGCGATTGAAAGTGGTAAGCCATCCGCGATTTTATTGCAAGAGGGAAGCATTCGGGTTGCCAATATGTGCGATTTAGTTCGTCAAAAGGTGGAGAATTATAGGGAAGCGGTTCAAACCTTGATTCAAGGCAATACGGATAAGGCACTAAGCCAATTAGCCGGATTGCCCTTACAAGCGATCGAGCGAGACGGTTTATATCCGGCGCTTCAACAAATCACGACCTCGGTCGTTGAAGTACTTCCTGCCGATGACGCCACCGTGATTGATTCTCAAAAACAGGTTGATGTCGTCAAAAATGAAACGCCCCTATCCATGGCGGTAATGGACTACCTTTCGAGAACCCGTGACTGCCGTGACAATACCCTTGTCGTTATTCATGAAAATAAGCACCGAGAGGAAGCCAACCATTTAATTCGTGCTGGTTTAATCGCCAAATCCGAGTTGGGATCTGAAAACAAATCGTTTGGCAGACTCTTAAGTACCAGCTACACCACGGCAGCACTGTATCAGATTGAAACCTTTGCTGAAATCCTGAAGAGTCCCAGCACGTATTTTCTAAAAAGGAACAATCAATACTACAAGGTAACAGGGATTGATGGGGCCTCCCGAGTGGTCGAACTTCAACACCTACAAGGCGAGAAATCCATTTTCATGCCAGAAAAAGAAAGCCAAGACTGGAAAATCGAACTGTTTAAGGCAGCAGAAGGGCAACTATCCGTTGGAGAGAAAATACATTTCAAAAAATCAGACAAAACAGCAGCGCGCTTTGCAAATGAACGGCTGGTTGTGACCGAGGTGTCTGATGATTCCTGTTGTGTGGAAGATGCATCCGGTCAAAGGCAAATCCTTTATAAAAATGAATTGAAAGACAGGCATTGGGATTACAGCTACACCTCTACCAGTTATTCAGTTCAGGGAAGCTCATCCCCATTCGTTATTGGTGTCGCAGATACCCAAAATAAAAAAACCAACCATTTTAGAAGTTTTTATATCATGGTCTCTCGTGGCTCACTCCACGCCATGATTTACACGGATAATTATGACCAATTGAAATCACAATTGCGTGTCACGCCGAATAAAACATCCGCGCTTGAGGCATTAAGGCTAATCCATCCACCGCAAAAAACATCTGAACACACGCCGTCGATAGTAAACAGCGCGCCCCAAAAACATCATTACCATGTACAGGATGTTGTAAGCAATTTGTCATTGAATACAGAATGCGTTGTACAGTCATTGCTAGGCACACCGAATACAGCGCTTTCGTCTAAAAAAGAAATGCGCTATGGATCAAAAGGTAGCTTGAGTATTTGCTTGACGGGCGATAAACGCGGAACATGGTTTAATTTTGAAACGGGCGAGAAGGGAAATTTACTGCATTTAATTCAAACCTCACTGAACCTTGATTTTAAATCGAGCCTTGAATATGCCGCCAAACTAACCGGTGATGATTTAAAAGAGATCATTCGCGCCCCATTGCCAAAAACCTCCCCGTCACATGAAAAAACCGAGAGTACGCCGACTAAAACACAACGCTACGCACAACAATTGGCAAAGGAATCAACCCCAATTGCTGGTACCCTAGCTGAAATTTATCTGAAAGAAACACGTGCTATCACCAACGTTTCAGGGCAAGACCTTCGCTTTCACGCAAAAGTATTTACCGGCAAAGATGAAGCGGTAAAACACATGCCCGCACTCCTGTGCATCGCGCGAAACAAAGAACAGCAAGTACAGTCGGTTCAAGCAATTTATCTTGATAAAAACACCTCAAATAAAGCGAAACTGACCGTTCAAAAGAAAACGTTTGGTACCATTGCCGGCGCGGGAGTCATGATCAATCAAGGCCTGAAAGAAAACGCAGTAACCTATATCACCGAAGGAGTTGAAACGGGATTAAGCATCCGTGATGCCGTTCAACATGAACGGGTTGTCGCCGTTCTTGGCAAGCAAAACATGGCATCGATTGATCTGATCCTTGTAACGAATCAAGTGGTTCTTTGTCTCGATAACGATGACAAGTCAATTCAGTATGATAAGATTATCCAGCAAACCATTGAGCGGCTAAAACTTCATGGCAAAGCGGTTGAAATTGCCCTACCAAGCAGGAAAGGTGATTTTAATGACGTATTAATCGCTCGTGGGATTTCAGGTGTGATTGAGGTATTAAATAAAGCGTTTAAACCAGAAACACTTCAAGACAAACCGTTTAAAATCTCCATGACTGATACCCAGATCAGAGAATCTCTTGAGCGGATTTCAAGAGAGATCAAATTGGTTAGTTCGTCAATAAAATCACCGATCATTAAACAAGCGAAAACATTACAACGGGTCGAAATGGAAATAGGTTGATCATGGTCTAAAAAAAATCAACGCCTGAATTTCGGTCGCACAAGTTATCAAGACTGGTATAGTTGGCTTTTAACAAGCACACCTATGTGATAGCCGCGATCAAAGATGATTGCTATGCGAATAAGGCTCATCAGCTTGCTATCGTTATTTCATATCATCGAATTATCAATAGCAATGGTGATCCAGGTAAATGTCCGCTCAATTTAAAAAAATAAAACACTTGGTGATTTTAAATGGTCATAAGGATTGTTATGTATAAAGAAATGATTACTACTTTTTGTATGCTTTGTTTATTTGGATTAAACACATATGCTAATCCACTCATTTTCAAGAATTATGTCATTTTTGGAGATAGTTTGACAGACGTAGGAAATTACACAACCAACTCAAATAACTGTATTTATTTTAATGCTCCGATAACAAGTCATACTCAAGATGCCAAAAGTCGGTATACGAATACTACATGGGCAAATGCAGGGGAATTAAAAAACACTCTAGCCTCTAATGACGGGGGAAGTAATTATGCTGTAGCAGGATATACTTCGGCACAGATTTTAACGTCAGTTAAAAATTATAGAATAAACCATCAGGCTGATCCTAATGCACTTTATATCGTTTGGGCCGGTACTAATGACGTTCTCTATGCTATTGGGAATCATTGGTCAGATGAGGAAGTTAAACAGGCTTTAGTTGATGGCACTAATAATGTAATTTTAAGTTTGTCTAATTTATACGATATGGGAGCACGAAATTTTTTAGTTATTGGTTTAATGGATCTTTCACAAACACCAATGTCAAGCTATCCTCATGCCGAACAATCTGTTCTCTTAGGAGTATTTCCTAATAAAGAGGATAAATTAAGATTACAACAGGCTTGTTCCGAGTGGAACAGTCATTTGTTTTTCAATGCATTACAATCTAGTCAAAATAAGCTTAAACTATTTAAAAACAAACATTCTGATAGTCAGATATATGCCTGGAATCCTACAAAACTATTAGCTGATATGATTAAAAATCCCACTCGATATGGATATCCGGAGCAGTTAGCGTTTAATACCCAAAACAGTAAAATACAGGATATGCATTATCCAACAGCGCAAGTTACTTATTGCGGTAATACGGCAAAAAATGCCGATCGAAATTCAGATCACTATATGTTTTACAATTTCATTCATCCTACGCCTTCTGTTTATAATATAATGGAACAAGATATGATAAATAACGCAACAGAGCTTCAATCATGATTCAAGGTCATTGCGCATGGAAGACCTCTATGTTAACTGATGCGATAAAAAATGATTATTACCAGGCGTTACTCGATAAAAACACCAACTATGAGGGCGTGTTTTACGTTGGCGTTAAAACTACCGGTGTATTTTGTCGACCAACCTGTCCTGCAAGAAAACCCAAATTTGAAAATTGTGAGTTTTATAAAAGCGCACAAGAAGCTCTGCTCGCCTCCTTTCGCCCCTGTAAGCGATGTCGTCCTCTATCTCATCCCAATCAGGTATCTGATATTGTGCGTATGTTGGTTGAAGCGGTGGAATTAAATCCTTCCAAGCGATGGAAAGACAGCGATTTTGATGCGTTATCTATCGATGCATCCACCGCTCGTCGCCAGTTTCAAAAACGATTTGGCATGACGTTTGTTGAATATGCCAGAGCACGCCGTTTGGGGCTGGCTTTCAAACAAATTCGTAATGGTGAATCGGTCATTGATGCGCAACTGAATGCTGGATTTGAATCCAGCAGTGGTTTTCGCGATGCGTTTTCCAAAACTATGGGGGCACCGCCTTCATCAACGAAGAAACAAGTCCAGGTTTTAAAAGCATCATGGTTGGATACGCCACTTGGACCCATGGTTGCTATTGCATCTGAAGATGCCTTGTATCTTTTGGAATTTGTTGACCGCCGCGGGCTGGAGCGCGAAGTGGAACGTCTGCGGCAACGGACAAAATCTGCCATTATTCCCGGTACGAGCGCACCGATCGTATCAATTGAACAGGAATTAAAAGCCTGGTTTAATGGAGCGCTGGAGACATTTAAAACGCCGCTGTTTTTACTGGGCAGTCCTTTCCAAAAAAACGTTTGGGAGGCACTGTGCCGTATTCCATATGGTGAAACCCGAAGTTACCTTCAGCAGGCCACTACGCTTTGTAGTCCATCCGCTTGTCGCGCGGTCGCCAATGCGAATGGGGCGAATCAGATTGCTATCGTTATCCCATGTCACCGGATCATTAATAGTAATGGTGAGCTGGGCGGATATGGCGGTGGTATTGCGCGTAAACAATGGTTAATTGAGCATGAAAAACAATATCGCCTGAGTAAATAATAATGACCAACCTTTTACAGATTACATCGAAACTTGACTTATCGGCACGTTCACCCAGCACAACAAGTAGGTTTTTCAAAACAGGCGTGGGTGATTATGCCGAACACGATCAATTCATTGGGGTTAGTAACCCTGTGTTACGTTCCATAGCAAAAGAATTTCACACGCTATCTATCCCAGAAATCCAGACATTGATTGAATCTCCAGTTAATGAAAAACGCATGCTGGCACTGTTTATTTTGGTTAACCAATATCAAAAAGGTCCATTTGATAAAGAAACCTGTTACCAGTTTTACATCAAAAATTTAGCTCATATTAATAACTGGAATCTCGTCGATGCCTCCGCTCACTGGATAGTAGGTGCGCATCTCATGCCTGGTGACAAAGAGCCGCTTTTAACATTGGCCAAATCAGACATCATGTGGGAGCGTCGCGTTGCCATTGTGGCAACCTGGTATTTCATTCGACATGATTCACTGGAATGGACGATTAAGCTTGCCGAGTTATTATGTCATGATCGCCATGATTTAATTCATAAAGCGGTTGGGTGGATGTTACGGGAAGCAGGTAAGCGTGATCATAACGTCTTGATTGGGTTTCTTGAGCAATATGCCAGCACTATGCCTCGCACCATGCTTAGATATTCAATTGAAAAGTTATCTGTTGATCAACGGAAAATTTATTTAGGGAAATGATATTTCAGAGATGGCAGCGCATACAAACATGATGCTATTAGGGTTGCCTTAATTTTGAATGTATCCGTCAATAAAATTATCAACTTTCTTCTTAATGTTGGAGATGTGGTCTTCCGCGTTGTCATGCTGGGCGTTGAGTTTTTCTTTATCATAAACACAACGCAAAATGTCCGTACTAAAACCCAGCAACCTTAGCAAATAAGTCGTGTGCTGGGCTTTCAATTCCTCTTCCTTCTCAAGCCGCATCTTTTCTTCATCGCTCAGGCTCGCGGCACCTTTGTTACGCTCATAGATCTGAATGCCTAACGCAATCATTTCCTTCATGACTTGTGAGGTCGAGTCGTAGCCTTCATCTTGTTTGATTTGTTCAAGTTGAAGGATGGTTTTTTGACTGAGGTAACAATACGATTTAGGCATGGCTCTATCATTTAAAGTGAATATAGACCGTATTATATTAGGTGTGGATTAGGTGTGTAAAGCGCTTAAACCATCCTTGAGTGGGTTGTAAATCAGGGGTAAATTACCTGTAACACTATGTTTTATATAAAAGAGTGGATGCACACCCATTAAAAACCAGCTTTTTTGATGGTTTTAAAATCTATAATTCCACACAACACGCTGATTTTGAATGGTTTTAATGGGTTGCAATACCCTTGCGAGGGGTGTGCTACTCTCTTTGATCTTACCTTATGTCTGCCTCGGCCTGTTTTATTTCTAGGGGTGTTATTTTACTGTGGTTGTCTGCTTGCCATGAAAGCGCGGTTAATCGCGCGTATGTGATTTATTGATTGAGGGTTGAGATTATTGCGTTACATGCCATAATTAAAATTCATTACCCTGTAGACGTGCGCTCATATGATTAAGGTCATTCATTTTTTAAATAGATACTTGAAATACGTCAAGATCGAATTAGCAACATCGTATCAGGTTATGGGGCCAAGTTGCGATCCCAATCATCCGAACTATTATAAGACGTATATCAACCCCACCACAGGCCTACCCATTAGTGGCTCAGTTGATGCCGCGGGTAATACTTATGGCGCCTATCATGATGATTATCACCGCCGTTCGTCATCAGATGATGATTACCGAAATCGAGACTATTACAATTCGATCAATAACTACAACAACCCACACAGTAATTATAACAATTCATCGTGTAGTTCTCATGATCGATATTAATGTATAGTGGTTATCGACGTATGTTTAAAGGGCGTGCTACGTCCCATCAATAAAACCCACAAATAAGGACTGAAAATGAATAAAAAAGAATTAATTGATGCCATCAGCGCAACATCAAAGCTCACTAAAACCGACTCAGAAACCGCTTTAAACGCAGTTATCAGCTGCCTAACCGACTTACTGGCAAAAGGTGATTCCATTATTCTACCCGGCTTTGCCAGTATTTCAGTGAAAGAACGTGCCGCCCGAACAGGACGCAACCCATCAACAGGTGCACCACTAAATATACCTGCCAGTAAAACAGTCGGCTTTAAAGTTGGCTCTAAATTAAAAGAAGTCATTAACGGTTGATGATATAAAGATGGTGGATCACAAGGCTGACCCACCACAATACACCGTCCTGTTTGTTTGACTCAGAGCGGTGACGGATTAATCAATGGCAGCGTATATTTCATTCGCTTCACTATGCTCAGAAGCATAATCACGCAGTGAATAGTAGTGATCGATCATCTTGTCTGACTGCTCAAGCCAGCACAACTGATTAATCACATACAAAGACGCGACGATACCGGCTGCATCAGCACTTAACGCACCCTCATATCCATTCCTTTCTGCTGCAGCACGGTCATCAGCGCGTCTGCTTCGTCTTCAGTAGGTAATGACTGGATTTGTCAGCGCTAAATGATCCATCCATGAGGCAAATGGGCTGTCCATATAAAGCGTTAAGTCTGAAGGTGAATAAATGATTTCATCTGATTCAATGTACATGCGAACTCCAAAGGCTATTTATATCAGGCCTTTTTAACAAACTGAGATTTCAATTTCATAGCGCCAATACCTTCAATTTTGCAGTCAATATCATGGTCGCCGTCAATGAGCCTTATATTTTTTACCTTAGTCCCAACCTTCACAACGAGCGAAGATCCTTTGACTTTTAATTCCTTTATCACCGTGACCGCATCACCATCTTGAAGAACATTACCGTTTGCGTCTTTAATTACCCGAACATTTTCAGAGACCTCTTCACTATGCTCTTTTACCCATTCATGTGAACATTCGGGACAAACAAATAGTGCACCATCTTCATAGGCATATTCTGAACTGCATTTCGGGCAATTGGGTAAGGCGCTCATCATTTGTGTCCTATTTTGGTTATCAATTGAATTTCTTCAGAGGAAAGCTCAAAGTCATGTGTATTTAAATCATCACTCATGTGCTGGAGATTGGTTGTCCCTGTTAGCGGTAATATCCCCGCCTGTTTGGCGAAACGAAATATAATTTGCGGAATGGTTTTATTATATTTTGTAACAATGGATTGAATGCGTGGGTTTGAAATATACGGTTGATTAGCGGTCAGCAAAGAAAATCCTTGATAAATAATCTGATGTTTTTGACTAAACTCTCTAACCTCTCGATCCCACTGCGTGATAGCAAAACAACGATTTTGTATGAACGATGGCTTTATGGTGACTTTACTGTATAACTCCTCTACCTGCGCAATATTGATGTTTGAAATGCCGAGAACCTTTACTTTGCCATTATGTACGAGTTCCTCCATGGCTTGCCAAATTTCCAAATCCGCATCAATTATTCCCTGAGACAGTGAGGGACCATGAAGAATATACGAATCGATATAGTCTGTTTGTAAATGGTCTAGCGAACCTCACTGATCCCCTCAAATTTT
>DIUW01000015.1 GCA_002423125.1 Legionellaceae bacterium UBA6148
GCATTTTGTGGCCGCGCGCAGTATATATTAACCCTTTTAGGTGCAGCTGGTGAAAGTATTGGTTTTGATCGAAAACTGAAGGTTAATACAGTAAAAACACGAACCCATTCTTTACTACGACAGGGTATGTTTTATTATAAGTTCCTTCAAAAATTTACTGAGGACGAACAGACTAAAATAATGGCCGCATTTAATACACTTCTAGAGGGCCAATCGTATTGGAAGAGTCTTTTTTTGTGTCTTTAAAAATGAGGGGATTCATGAGGGTTCAAAGTGTTCCGTTTAAAGATATTTTTTTATATCCGTTGACTCGAAATTTTAGAACAGTGTTGAAAAGTTAGAATTGTCAATAATGGGGTTGAACGAATGTTTACCATTAAAGTTTAGATTGCCTTCTCGTTAATGACGCAATTTTGCCATTTTCCACATCCGTATACTTTTGATGGTGTTGCCACTTATTTTTAATATTTCAAGTTGGTATTGCTCAATACGGACACAACAATCTGGGGGGGGAATATAACCTAGGTATTCAATAACCAAACCACTTAGCGTCCTTGGGCCAATAAATGGCAAATTCCAGGACATCAGACGATTTAAACTTCGCAGTGTCATACTCCCATCAACAATAAGAGAACCATCCTCCTGCGGAGTAATATCTTTACTTAAAGCCGCAACATCCGTCGTAAACTCTCCAACAACTTCTTCTAAAATATCCTCCATCGTGACTAGGCCTTGTAAATCACCATACTCATCCACAACAAAACAACTGCGTCGCTTCATTTTTTGAAAATGAAGCAATTGCAGATTTAAAGGCGTAGCTTCGGGAATATAATAGGGGGCATCGGCTATTTTTAACAATCCCTCCAGATCAAGTGTATCCTCAAGAACCAAATTTAATACATCTCTTAAATGAATCATCCCTACCAAATTATCAATATCCCCCCGATACAGTGGTAAACGTGTATGTTGTGAAGTTCCCAATTGCTCAATGAGATCACTCCATGGTTGATCGAGGTTAATGCCAACAATATCAGCCTTTAATACCATAATGTCTTCAACAGTTGCTTGATCTAAATCCAGTAAACTAAGGAGCATCGTTTTATGCTCACTGGGTAGCAGCAAACCTGCTTCATGGACAACTAATCGTAACTCCTCTCCTGATAATGCTTCTTTTACAACCTGATCAAGTGGAACTCCAAATAGGCGTAAAAGACCGTCCGCAATCCAACTAAGCAACCGAACTAACGGAGAAAAAACAATCAATAGAACTTTTAAGGGAAATGAAACCAAGAGTGCAATTTTTTCAGGGTACATGGCGGCAAATCGTTTAGGAGCCATTTCTGAAAACACTAAAATAGCAATGGTTAAAATGGCCGTCGCCACAGCAACGCCAAGGTCACCATACAATCGCTGACCAATCAATGTTGCAACTGTGGATGCAACAATATTGCCAAGCGTATTGCCAATCAAAACAACACTCAATAACCGATCTGGACGCGTCAGCATTTGATGAACACGAGTCGCTTGAGGATTATTTTTTTTAACCAAAAAACGTAGACGGTACCGATTCAGTGAAAACATTCCAATTTCTGAAGCGGAAAAAAAAGCGGAGACAAATAACAATAAAAACAATGTGATCAGCAGTGTGTTTAGTGAAAACTGCACGAATCATCCTTAAAATTAATCACGTAGGCAGCCATTGTAGCTTGTTTATTGCATTTATTATATCCCCATCGGAAATCCAATATCTTCACTTCTCCGATGGGTATAAATTTCCTTATAGCACCTCAGGTACCTCGGTACCCCACAACACATCAAATAACGTATTCAAAATCCCCTCATCCGCCCTACGGGCACCTTTTCCCCATGGCTGGGGAGAAGGGAAAATTGAAGGACGTTATTTGGAAGACTTCAGCTATTCATCAGATGAAGGAACAGACTCTTCTTCAGAGGATGCTGTTGCAGGAGTAGTAACCGCCGCAGCAGCAGCTGCTGCTGGTTTATCCTTCCATTCAAGCTTCACACGACCTTGCTTATCAATACCCGCAACAAACACAACAACGTCCTGACCTTCGGCAAGAAAATCTTCGACTTTCTGCGTACGTTCAGTACAAATTTGCGAAATATGCAATAGGCCATCTTTTCCTGGAATAAGACTAATAAACGCGCCAAATTCAAGAATTTTATTCACTTTACCGTGGTAGGTTTGCCCAACTTCAACTTCAGCAACGAGAATCTTAATTTGTCGTTGTGCTTCTTCAAGTGCTGCAGCATTAGCAGAGAAGAGTTGTATAAGACCCGTATCATCGATATCGATGGAAACACCTGTACTATCAATTAAGCCTTTGATAGTTGCGCCACCTTTACCAATAACCGTTCTAATTTTATCTTCAGCTACACGCATCGTTACGATTCTTGGAGCATGCTCCGATAATTCATTTCGATGCTCTGCCAACGAATTATTCATTACTTCAAGAATATGCTTACGACCCGCTAACGCTTGTTCAAGCGCTTGCGACATAATTTCTTTAGTAATCCCAGATATTTTGATATCCATCTGCAGCGCGGTCACACCATTTGCAGTACCGGCAACTTTGAAGTCCATATCACCAAGGTGATCTTCATCACCTAATATATCCGTCAATATGGCAAATTTTTCACCCTCTTTAATGAGACCCATAGCAACACCAGCAACCGGCGCTTTCAAAGGAACACCTGCATCCATCATAGCCAAACTGGCTCCACACACTGTCGCCATTGAGCTCGAACCATTAGACTCAGTAATATCCGACACAATACGCAGTACATAAGGGAATGCTTTCACATCCGGCAGAACAGCAGCCAAGCTTCGACGAGCAAGCTTCCCATGTCCAATTTCGCGGCGCTTTGGTGTCCCAACCCGCCCAGTTTCACCGACTGAAAATGGAGGGAAATTATAATGAAGCATAAATCGATCTTTGATTTGCCCATCAAGTTTATCTAACAATTGTGCGTCTCTATCACAACCTAAGGTTGCCGTCACAATTGCTTGAGTTTCGCCACGAGTAAACAACACCGAGCCATGTGCTCTGTCTAAAATTCCAGGGCGAATAGCAATAGGACGAACCGTATATTGATCACGACCATCTATCCGTGGTTCCCCGGCCAAAATTTGGCTGCGAACAATATTTTTTTCTATACCACTCAAATGTTTTTCAACTGCTGGAACATTCGTCTCTGCATTTTCTTCAAGCAACTGATTTTTAATTGTCTGACGTATTGCTGCCAAACGTTCATAGCGCTGTTGTTTATCTCTCAAGTGATACGCTTGGGCTATATCTGCTGTTGCCAGCTCAGAAACACGCTCATTTAATGCGGTATCAACTTCAGCAGGTTTCCAATCCCAAGCGGGTTTACCAGCACTTTCCGCTAACTCTTTAATCGCTTTAATAACGGGCTTCATCATTTCATGGCCGAACATGACAGCACCGAGCATCACATCTTCACTCAGTTCACGTGCTTCTGACTCAACCATCAAAATCGCATCTTCCGTTCCCGCAACAACCAGATCCAACTCAGAATCGACGAGGGATTTAGGAGCAGGATTAAGAATATAAATGCCATCTTTGTAACCGACACGAGCCGCCGCAATAGGCATCTCTAAAGGAAGACCAGAAATAGCAAGGGCTGCTGATGCAGCAATAATGGCGATAATATCGGGAGAAACATCAGGGTTTAATGAGTAAACGGTTGCAATGATTTGAATTTCATTGAAAAAACCTTTAGGAAATAAAGGACGTAATGGACGATCGATCAAACGACAAATCAATGTTTCGTGCTCGCTAGGACGCCCTTCTCGTTTGTTAAATCCACCAGGAATTTTTCCTGCTGCAGAAAATTTTTCGCAATATTCAACAGTCAGTGGAAAAAAATCATTTTTTTCAGCACCATCTTTCCGACCAACAACGGTCACAAGGACTTGTGTACCATTCATGCTCGCAAAAACTGCGCCATCCGCTTGACGAGCTATTTCACCTGTTTCCAAAACCAGCGTATGTTCACCAAATTGTATTTCTTTGATTATTTTAGGCATTTTTATCACCTCGTTAACATTTAATAACACAAATAAAAAAGGCGCAGTAAAGCGCCTTTTTTAAGGAATAAAGCTTATTTCTAATAAGATTTCGCGTAATACTCAAAATCAATATGAATCCCGAAGACCCAATTTCTGAATGAGCGCAGCATAGCGTGCATGATCTTCACGTTTCAAATAGACCAACAACTTACGACGTTTATTCACAAGCGCTTGTAAACCACGACGAGAATGAAAGTCTTTATTATTCATTTTAAAATGATCAGTCAAATATTTAATACGACTCGTCATTAAAGAAACCTGAACTTCAGGCGATCCAGTATCTTTCTCAGCACGCTTGAATTCGGTAACAACTTCTGCTTTTTGCACGCTCGTTAGCGCCATTGTTGACTCCTATTGTATCTTGTATATTGCAAAAGGACACATTCTACCAACTCCTTTGTATTGATTCAAGCTTTACTTTCATATTTACTGGAATTAAACCTACTATTTGAGATCGGGAAAATGCCTAAAATTTAAAATTAAAGAAGGGAGCTGCACCCCAATAGTCTGCGGCTACTTGTTCGGAAATTTTCATCCATTTTTTTTGTACTGTTATTTCCTCGGAAGATTTTGGGGCGGATACAACAGGAGTATTTTTTATACTACGTTTAGTGGTAGAAGGGTTAAAAAATGATATGGGCATCCAATCATTAAACTGAACTGCATTCAATTGATTCACGGTCATTTCAAAATATTTCATTCATTACTCACTAATTAAATTATGATCAAATAATATGCACTGAAGTAATAAAAATATCAATATTGAGTAGTAAAAATAGGGGATGAGTAATTACAAATAAAAAACAAAAAAAAGCGACTTACGTCGCTTT
>DIUW01000017.1 GCA_002423125.1 Legionellaceae bacterium UBA6148
TACAGCAGTATACGGACTCAATCGAAAGCTTGGTGCGAATGGGGTTCAAAGTGTTCCGATTAAAGATATTTTTTTATATCCGTTGACTCGAAATTTTAGAACAGTGTTGAAAAGTTAGAATTGTCAATAATGGGGTTGAACGAATGTTTACATTTTTAACCTGAACTGGTAATTTTGCAATTGCCATACTCATTTTCGATAGTCTCAATTAATTTTTCTGTCTTTGTTTTCACATTCGGCCGTATCATTGAGAAAAATCGATTTCGATGAGTTTGCAGCGTTCCCTGTACCGTTGTTGTTTTCCATTCTGCTAGTACATCGTGTACTGTTTTATCTTGCGCCACATGTTCGATCTTAGATTTAAGGTCTATCAGTGCATTGCGTTTGTCTTGGTAACTTCTAAAAAATAAAATAAATAAATTCCAACGTAGGCTGTTTATCTGGTGTGTTAATAGCACGTGCAGTTGGCGAATTTTTTTTTCTGTCTCTATCGTATCACTTAATTCTTTTGCCCGTTGATCTGGTATAAGTGGTTGATACTCATTCTGAAAGGCACTCTGAGTCGCCTTATTTTCCATGTGAGAGCATGCTTCAATATCAGGAAGCGCCTGTTCTTCAAGTTGAGTCGTTATACGCTTTTTGTCATTATGAGTATGATCCTGGATTCCTACCACTACGGGTTGGTAATTTAGCTCAATATCAGAAAGCGCCTGTTCTTCAAGCTGGGCTGTCGTCAGTATTTCGTGTGCATTTAGAAGATCAATCGGAGTAGGTGGTTGAGATGTTATTCTACTGAGCAATGCTATGCCACTGTGGGCGGCTTCAAAAAGATCTCGTACACCATCGGTATTGTTTTGTATCGCTTCGGCGCCTTCTTTTCCGGCAAGGTTCGTTATTTTTAAAAGCGCGGCACATTGTACACTTTCATTCTCCGAGAGGTCTCGAATGGATTGTATGGCTGCCTGCTTGTTCGCAATGGCTTCTGCTAAACCTGTAACAACAACACCATCATAATATCCAGCTGTTCTATCCCAATTAGGATCATCATTTTTGTAATAGGTATACAAGCTTCCAGGTATTTTATTGTCCACGGCATGCGACCTACCCGCAGCTTGTGTTTGGGGAACAAGTGGACGTGGCTTTATTCCGGCATTGAAGAAGTCATTTTCGATATTACTTAATAAGTTGGTCCATCCGGTAGCATTAGTATTCTGTCCGTATAAAATAATTGCAAGTCTACCGCCAGCGCCTAATGGTTTTTTAATGGCAACTTTGGCCTGATCAATAATCTTCATATACTCATGATTGTTAAAATAATGATCTTTGAGAATATTAACGGCTCTTTCATAATCGCCAGATTCAATACTTAAGAAGCACTTCCACTGTGGGGCATTCGATTTAAGATTAAACCAAATCCAACATCTATCATTTAAAACACAGGTATCGCCATCTTCACCAAGTGATGCGTAAGGATTTTTGTTTATTATGTCAAGCCACTCCTCATAAGTCTTACCGTACAAGGCTTTATTTCTCTCTTTTTGCCAATTTTTTTGTAATTCAGAAGGAGTTTTTATCATCGACCTTCTTTGTGCTATATATTTTTTTGAAACCATCTCTCTGCGGATACTTTCCTCATGATCATTAAAGTTTCTTTGATATCGGCTACTTACAGCAATCGCAGTTTCTGTAGAGGGTATATCCATTGAAGTAAAACTCGTTTCTGTGGAGTGCTTCATATTAATTTTTTTCAACTGATCTATATTATTTTTATAGAGGTATATTTGATCCGCGGTTAATTCAACTTCGCAGCCTTTCTTAAAAAAACCTGCATTAACTGTTTCATCGCCACGATGCTTGTAATATGGGTTTAGAATAGTCTCTACAATTTCATAGGTAACTTTACCTGAATACCCCCCATAAGTGAGGTGTTTCAACTCATTTTTTTTAATTTTAACTCGATGCGCTGCTATCATTTCATTTGGATCAACCTGTTCGACATCCATCTCAGTATAATGTGATCTTCTATAGTTATATTTCATTAAATTGATGGCCAATTGGCCTGGCTTAGGACGATATTCAAATACCCAGCCATAATGATCCGTTGTAGGAGAACTCTTAAGGCCGTTAAGTTCCAAGGCATAGATAGCTGCGATACAGGGATTTAGTGCAAAAGCAGTGGCTTGAGATGCGCGACCTTCCCAATAGAAGGGACTCATTTCGTGGTTGAGGATAAATGCTTGTTGGGCAATTCCAGGATTTTCGGAAGATTGACTGCGATGAATGAGGTTGAATTTCTTGCGGATATCATCCGACGTTATTTCACCGTAGGATTTATCAATACCACGGTATAAAATTTCATCTCCCTGAAATACTACACGCTGTAAGCCACCTAAAATATCGGATTCTTTTGCAAAAAGCTCACAAAAAATTCCTGCTGCCTCATCGAGTATTTTAGCATTGACCTGTTCGGGTGTTTCAATAGTACGTAGTACACAAAACTTTGTAAGACTTGTATTGAGTTTCGCATCGTCAGTTATGTGATGTTTGCTTAGGGTGGCTTTTGTTTCCGCGAGTGTTTGCTCACCCGACATATAATGATCAATGGCTTTATTAATGTCTTCTTTTTGTGCTGCATATTGTTCGGGATAGCGATGTTTCAAACGCGTTGTTATGAGTAATCTTTTTAGCCCATTGATGGCATTTTTATAACCATCGCCTGAAACATCTGTTGTTGGATGATAGAGAGTATCTAGGTAATTTGATAGTTCATCCGTCTTGGGATCATGTGGTTCTAATTTGAATTTGGTTACGATGCGTAGAAAACACTTTGATTTTGCTTCATTTATTGCCCACTTCGCCATTTTTTCAGTATATTCGTCTGTATTAATCGCTTCTCTTTGTTTCTGAATGAGTTTTCTGTCTACCGAGCGGTCATTATATCCCGACTGTATATTTCCATCAGCTAATTGATCTAAATCTTCGGATAACGTACATTCAGCGTAATATTTGGCAATATTAATTGCCACATCATATTGGGATACGCAATGGTCGGTATTTTTTGAAGCGGTCAACGCAGTAGATATGAGTGTTTGTAGTTGTGTTTGTAAGGGCATGGCATCACCAACTGAATTAATTCGGTTATATACCTATCGGAAATCCAATATCTTCACTTCCGACGGAAATATAATAAAGTAATCATATGGTACTTTATATGGCCATAATTGTCAATTTTTACCTTCTTCTTAAACCTGGAAAAAGCAGTTGGAGGCGTAGCGAGATGGTCTAGTGTGCTGAAATTTAAGGTTTTCTTGGCATTTTTTAAGTGAAGGCGTACTCACCCGTACGGTGAACTTAAAAAATGCCAAGAAAACCTTAAATTTCAGTGCAATAGGCGATCGTAGTAGCCTTCAACCTCACTGATCCCCTCAAATTTT
>DIUW01000031.1 GCA_002423125.1 Legionellaceae bacterium UBA6148
AAAAAACTTGAGGATCGAGTATTACACAGTCTTTATTTAAATGTTGTTTAAATGCAGTTGCATAAAGGGAGTCGAAACTGAAAAGTGAAAACCAACCTTTATCATTCGGCTTATGAAAGATAACAAATATTTGGTTATCATCAAATTTTTTTCCTGGCAGCATGCTTCCAAGCAACATTAGTGACGTCCAAATGTATGGTGAAGAGTTTGGGCATGCGCCTTCCCAGTTTGGAGGTGCATATACCCGCAATGGTTCACTTGGTTTGATTCTTGCGATCCAGGTGATTGCAAGCGCCATGGAGTAATTGACTTTTACAGCAACGTCATGATTAGGTGTATCATTGAGAAAAGTAGTTTCAAGAATACAATCGAGATCGTACGCCATGGGGTTTCGGTTATGTTTTTTTTGCTCTAATTTTTCTAATGCAATTAAAAAATCAAATGGGAATTGTTGTTTGTTTGTTATTTGTTGTGGTGCATGCAGCTGATTGGCCTGCCCATTAAATTGTTTTTGGTGCATTGATTGTTCGTGTTCTCTTAATAAGATTTGTTTTTTTTGTCTAAGTTGTTCATCAATAGTAACCAATCCTGATATGCCTTCATATAATGCGGCTGAGGCTGATATTTTTAACATTGCAGGAGTTAAATAACGTTTAAATATTGTTTCATATAATGATGTACTACGAAATTTTTCGCCAAACCCCATAAAAACTGACTCAAGTTCGTGTTCGTTAAAACCGTACACATAATTTTTAATTGCGTCACTACCAAATTTCATATTAGGGGTATTTTGACCGAAAACCATAAGGGCAGTCCAAAAAAAATGAGCCTCTTCAATGTTGCTGCCGCGGATTTGAACCGCTCTATCTTTGTTAGGTGGCTCTTTCTGGGCTGCAAGGTATCTGCTGATATATGCCATTGAAAATTTAACTTTCTCAGCTGGGTCAGATGGGAACTGTTCGAATGTAAAGTTGCTATCATTGCTGTTGGTGTCACTTGTAGTATTGTGAAAACGCAACATATCTTTGTTCCTTATTTTTTGAGTACGTGACTCACCTGTTCAGGGAGTCGGTGTTGTGGAAAGTCAAGAATAAAAAACTTGAACATCGAGTGTTTGTTTTAATAGTATGAACATATCGCAGTACACAGCGGGAACTATGAAATTCAAAATATTAACACATTGAGAAAAATAAATATATGTTGAGTTGAGTATAGGAAGCATAAACGCCCTATTCCCTGATTTCTAGAAGTATCGCGATTAAAATATCGACAAAAAACAGTGTCACAACCAATCAAACTTCATGCATTCAATCCCAACCGAACCGAACCGAACCCGTTTTCATAAATATCGACCATCCTCAATTGACCAAGATGATTTTTTTTGTGCGATTTAAGCCCACTCATAAATCCAGGACGTCAACTATCCGTGCTGCGATTGCCTGCTTATTTTTTTTAAAGATTTATCAAAGATGCTGAGTGCGATGGAGGGGATCGAATGCCTAATTCTACATTGACATGCGTCAAACGCTCCTGTTGTTGATTGATATGCGACAGAATCTGCTTAATCACCAGGGCGTCTTCAATGCACGCAATGATTCTGACCTTGCCTGAGCAACGCCTGTAAACGGCGATGTCGATGTTGAACACTCGTTTCAGGTGCATCGCCCAACTCATTGTTGTGCGACGTTCGTTGCTTTCCGGGGGAGAGTCTGTTGCTGCAGATATTGAAGGAGTCTCGGCGACACCATCACTGGTCACCATGCCTCGATGCTTACTGTTCGGCGCAAAGACGCCATGAAATCGGGTCAAGTGAAACCGTGGTTTTGGCAGAAATTCCCGATTTTAGTGATCATGCTCTTACCGATCGCCTGGAGGTCGCAGGTAAATATTTATTGATTCGTTGTTAATAGCTTGATAATCTTTCGGTGGTGCTATGCATTGAGATGACTTCCCTTGTGTGCTCCATTCTGTTTCGCAACTGAATTTGATCATAAAAACAGAGAGTTGTCGATAATTTTTTAAAAAGTTCCTCGGCACCTTAATAAATTAATCCGTTCATTGAATTTTGCAAGAGCCTCAAGGAATAATTGATGATTTCTTTAAGCGACTATCACGACAGGCGAAAACGCCTTGCAATGCAATTACCACAGGGTAGTATCGCGCTGATTCCGGCGGCGAGGGAATGTTTGCGTAATGGGGATGCCCATTATCGATTTCGACAGGATAGCGATTTTTATTATTTAACCGGATTCAATGAGCCTGATGCCCTGTTAATCATCACCGCAGGCCGACAGAGTGAAAGCATCTTATTTAATCGAGAGCGTCAATTTTCGGAAGAGCAATGGACTGGTAAACGTTTAGGCCAGGACGGAGCGCGTGAGCAATTGGGCGTTGATGTTGCCTATTCATTGGCGACTCTTGAGACACAACTCCCGCAGTGCTTGGCTGATAGAACCGCGATTTTCTATCCTGTTGGGCGTTACCCCTGGTGGGATAAATTGATTTTTGACACCTGGAAAATTGTGAAAGGGCAAAGTCGACAAGGAACAAACCCACCTGAATCATGTTGTGATGTTATGCCTATTCTAGGTGAGATGCGCTTATTTAAAAGTGATGCTGAGCTTCAACTCATGCGAGAAGCGGCTCGAATTTCAGTTGCAGCACATCAACGAGCAATGCGTACATGCTCTCATGCGACATTTGAGTACGAGCTTGAAGCAGAATTTCTCTATGAGTTAAACCGGCAAGGTGTACGAAGTGTGGCGTATGACTCCATTGTTGCAGGTGGAAGTAACGCTTGTGTACTGCATTACACTGACAATAATCAGGCGCTTCGAACAGGCGATTTAGTCCTGATCGATGCGGGGGCTGAAGTTCAGGGGTATGCGGCTGATATTACACGTACATTTCCTATTAATGGGCGATTCAGCCCTGAACAAAAATTAATTTATGAGCTGGTTTTAGCATCGCAAAAAGCCGGCAAAGATTGTATTCGCCCTGGTTGTCTTTGGGATGATGTTCAGCAGGCCATTGTTGGTGTGTTGACATCAGGTTTAAAAGAGCTGGGTTTGTTAAAAGGCTCGGTGGATGATTTGATTGCGACAGGAGCGTATAAGCCGTTTTATATGCACCGTTCCGGTCATTGGTTGGGACTCGATGTGCATGACGTGGGTCGTTATAAAAACAAGGGTCAATGGCGAGGGCTTGAGCCTGGCATGGTGCTGACCGTGGAGCCTGGTTTGTATATTCACGAAAGTATTCAAGGCATTGACAGTCGTTGGCATGGTATTGGTGTGCGTATTGAAGATGATATTTGTGTGACGCAGCAGGGCTATGAAAATTTCAGCGGTGCATTGGTTGTCGAAGTGAATGATATTGAGGCCATGGTTCGTGGATGATCTCAATGTTGATATCTTAATTGTCGGCGGTGGCTTGATCGGTGCTTCACTGATGTTAGCGCTTGCAAATACCCGCTATCGAGTAGCGCTCGTGGACGCGACTCCTTTTTCATTCAGAGTCCAGTCTAATTTTGATGAACGTAGTTTGGCATTGTCTCCTGCTAGCGTACGCATCCTCGAAATGTTGAATGTTTGGCCGTTGTTGGCGCCTGACGCTTGCCCCATCGAGACGATCCATGTATCCGAGCGGTTTGGGTTTGGGCATGCGCAGTTACGAGGGGATGGACAGTCTCCGCTGGGCTACGTTGCAGAGATGCAACACATTAATCGCGCCTTGTATCAATGCCTTGACTTAAGCCAAGTGTTTGCGCCAGCTCAGTTAGTCGCATTGGATACCGCTGAAGGTGTCGCAACAATCCAAAAAGACGCAGAACATTTTCGGATTAAAGCACAACTCATTGTCGCGGCCGATGGATCGGAGTCATCGGTTCGTGCATTTTGTGGAGTAACTGCCCAAGTTAAGGCATTTAATCAGCAGGCCATTGTTGCGAATATCGGTCTTGCGCGATCGCATCATCACATTGCGTATGAGCGATTCACCTTATCGGGTCCGTTGGCTCTATTACCGATGACGGGTAATCGTGTATCGATGGTTTGGGCATTGGAGCCCGATGAGGCCTCACGTGTGATGGGATTGAATGATGATGATTTTTTGCGTGAACTACAGCGTACTTTTGGTTACCGCTTAGGACGCTTTAAGCGTGTGGGCCTTCGTGTGTCCTATCCATTGCGACAAGTGATTTGCCAAGAGCAAGTCGTTGGCCCGGTTGTGTTTATTGGAAATGCAGCACATACGCTGCATCCAGTTGCGGGGCAAGGATTTAATCTTGGTCTTCGTGATGTGGCTATGCTTGCTCAATGCATCAGTCATCAAGGCCTTTCTCCTGCCATGTTGGCTCATTATCAACAACAAAGAGACCGTGATCAACACAGTATGATTCGTTTGACGGATGGTTTAATTCAATTATTTACGAGCAATATTCCCGGAATGGCGATCGCGCGTCGAGCGGGTCTTCTCGCACTGGACCAAATCCCTGCATTGAAGGCCATTTTGGCACGTTATGCGCGAGGGTTTGCTGGCATAGCACCTGACTTGGTGTGTGGGATTCCGTTGACGGAGAATGAGCATGAGTAACGATGTGATTGTTGTGGGTGGGGGTGTTGTTGGGTTAAGTGCAGCACTTGCGATGCATTATCGTGGACTGTCTGTTGTACTGATCGATGCCGGAAAGCTGAGCGTTTCTCCTTCAGAGGTGAGCCCGCGTGTCTATGCCATTAATCGCGCATCTCAGCGATTGTTGCAACAATTAAACGTCTGGGATCGTCTTGCAAAACAACGGTTATCGCCGTATCAGCACATGCATGTCTGGGATGCTGTAAAAGGGGCACATATTGATTTTGATGCTCGCATGATTGCGTGTGACCGATTGGGATCGATCATTGATGATGCGAATTTAAGACACGCCCTTTTGGAAGAAATTGCGACACAACCTATCCAATTGTTGCCTGAATCGACCGTGACCGCAGTGGATGTCGGACCTGAGGCGGTCGAAGTGCATGCGGGACCACATCGGCTGTCTGCAAAGCTCATGATTGTTGCAGACGGCGCATTATCAGCCACGCGTGAATTACTGAATGTTCCACTGACACAATGGCCTTATCATCAACATGCGCTTGTAGCGACCGTTCAGACTGAAAAAAATCATCAGCATACGGCCGATCAAATTTTTACTCCTGACGGACCGTTAGCATTTTTGCCTTTAGCGGATGAGCATCACTGCTCCATTGTATGGTCCAGTGCGCCGCATTTGACACAGCATCGGATGATGCTTGCAGAGGAAGAGTTTAATCAACAAGTAACAACGGCTTTTCAAGCAAAACTCGGTCAAACAACGCTTATTTCAAAGCGCCATTCCTTTCCATTGCATATGCGCCACGTGAAACAATATTGCGGTACACGTTGGCTATTAATGGGCGATGCTGCACACACGATACATCCGCTCGCAGGTCTTGGGTTAAACGTCGGTTTAGCCGATCTTGCTGCTTGGTTATGCCTGCTGGGCGATGACAACCGTCGTCTATGTTCCAACAAAACGCTGGGTGCCTATCAACGTCAACGTAAATATGCGGTATGGCAAACCATTGCCTTGATGGAAGGGTTCAAAGCGATGTTTCTAAATCCACTTCCTCCTATTGCCGCGTTACGAGGATTTGGGTTAACGATGTGCAATCAACTCACGCCGCTTAAACGATTGTTTATTGAGCATGCAACGGGTTGTAATCAAATTTAATTTGGCTACGATTCAACTTTTTTTTCTATGTTTAACGCTCAAACCGCGTCTGGCTAAATACCACGCGTTCTTGAGCCGATTCACGGACACCCGCTTTGGCAACATGACTTTCAATCGATTGATAACGATGCAGCACGCCTTCGCGGTTTGCGATTTGGATGTTGAGACCTGGCCGTGCATTGAGCTCGAGTAACAATGGCCCTTGGTCTTTGTCCAGAACAATATCAACGCCTAAATACCCTAAATGAGTCAGATCATAGCAACGCGCAGCAATGTCTAAGATTTTCTCCCAATAAGGGACTTTGATGCCCACTATCGAGTTCAATGTGTCAGGATGGAAATCAATCGGATCATTGCCTGATACTCCACCGAGTGTTGTACCAGTGGCAATGTCTATACCAACCCCAATTGCGCCTTGATGTAAGTTAGCTTTTCCACCAGACTGGCGCGTGGGTAAGCGTACCATTGCCATAGCGGGGTAGCCCAATAGCGTAATGATGCGAATATCAGGTACACCTTCGAAGCTGGCTTGGCTGAAAACGGGGTCGACAATGACACGTCGTTCGATCATGGCACAATCAGTATGTCCACCCAAACTGAATGCTCCTGAAAGCATGCAAGAGAGGTGATAGCTTAATTCCTGAGTGGTATACATTTTTCCATTGATTTGGCGGTATCGCCCCAATGCTCTGCCCGTGAATACAATGATTCCATCACCACCTGAGCCTTGTGCGGGTTTGATCACAAAATCATTATAAGGTGCTAATAGTTTATCCACTGACAGAATATCATGCTCTGACTCAATAACACCATAAAGTGCCGGCACAGCGATTCCTGCTTTTATGGCTAATTGCTTGGTTTGTATTTTATCATCCACTAATGGAAAATGTTTACGTTGATTGTAACGCAAGACAAAATCACTGTTGCGGCGATTAATACTTAATACACCCTGCTGACGCAGTCGTCTGTTAATCCACAGCATCGTTATTTCCCACTGAGCGCTAGTGCGCGAAAGCGAAATAATTCAACCAGTCGAAACCCACGGTACTGGCCAAACCATAAAATCATTCCAAGAACCACTAAAAGCAGTTCAGGGAAAGCAAATAAGAGATATTGTAGCGGCGGGTAGGTGATGACCCCATAGGTGATCACCGCGGCGACCATACTGCCACTGCCTGATTTAATCGCATCAGATGGTCCGCGCTCATCCCAGGTAACGCACATTCGCTCAATCGTCATGGTCAAAATCACCATTGGAAATAACGCAACCGATAGCCCGGATCCAAGACCTAAACTTTGAGTCATGATGCTGATGAAAATCATAATTAAAATCACTACGGTCAGAATGGCGGCGAGCCTTGGTACTAATAAGAGACGCAATTGATCAAGATAAAATCGTGCTAATAGACCGAGAGAGACAATAAACGTAAATAAAATCAACCCCCACACCACGTGCGTCTCACGAAAGGCTAATGCGATAAGGACAGGCATAAATGTACCGAAAGTGCTTAATCCAATGTAGTTTCGTAAGAGAAGGATAATAAATGCACCAATAGGCACGGTCAGTAAAACTTTATAAGCATCTTGCACGTCAACAGGGAGCTGCAATAAAGAGAAACGAATCAGTTGCGACTCCGTCTGTGAGCCACGTGCTTTGGCTGCACTCAGTGCGTTAATGGGAGTCGGTGAAACGGTTAAGGAAAATTGTGGTTTTGTGCCCCCAATGACATCAAACATTGGCGTGTTGCTATATTGCCAAATGAGAAAATCTTTTGGTAATCCGATAGATCCTGTACGTGGATTCATGTACAGCCATTCTTTTTGATTGTAGACCGCAAGTAGGTGTTTAAATTCAGTGCGGCGCTGTGCTTTTAGATAGATTCCTTCAATTGGAAGGGCATTAATTTTAGCCTGGTTCAGCACAATCATCGTGGCATTTAGAATGGTTTCATCGTTGAATTCGTTGCCGACAAGAATTTTGGAATTTCCATCGTGCTTGTTTAATTCTTTAATGGTTCTTTGCGCAAAGGTTTGGATATCTGCCGAGGATTGGCGGGCTTTGCTGGTAATTGTTTCTACGGCGGCATTGACATCGTCCGTGAGCGGTGTAATTTTTACCGGCGCTGGTTTACGTAGGTAGACGTCATTGTTATTGGTTTCGTGAAAAATGGCCCGATAGTAAAGTGATTGCGGGCCATTGCTTCTACGTAATGACCAGACCGCTTGACGATTATAGCCAACTAAATCAGTGGTAACGCCATAGTGTCGTGAGACAAAATACTCATCAAGGATCGAGTAATGTGGGGGCATGTAAGGGATAGTAAAGCTGGCCTTAACGGGCATGTTTCGTTGAGCATTGAAACGGAGATTGGCTTCAACAGTCCAACTATTTACGCTTTCACTCTCCGTGATCGGTACATTTAGGACTAAATATCGATAAGAAAAAATAGCAAGTCCTACGACAAATAAGAAGGTAATTAGGCCATATACATGGCGCTTTGAATTATGCATGTGGATCTTCCTGTTTATGAGGTGGTTCGTTGAGGATTGCATACTTTATACTTGGATCGACCATCCCATTGAAGGCAACAATAGCTTGTCGTCCTAAGAGTAGTGGGTATAAAAAGTTTGCACGGTTGGTGAGATTCACTCGAATCGTTTGTTCTTGACCACCCAGTTTAATTTTAATCCAAACGACTGGGCGAGTGATGTGCTCGATTTCCTGCGTACGTGCTTTAATACTTACTTTTCCGTAATATTCATATAAAAAAGTGGCTTTGCCACCTTGATGCGGTACGGTGAATCGAATGTAGGTTTTGCCATTTATTTTTTCTTTTTTGATATCAACCGCATGCAATGACGATGAGCGCGCACCAGTATCTAATTTGGCAGGAAGCGTTAGGTTTTTTTCCACCAAGGTCGCATTTTCAATATAGCCATATGTTGTTTTCGTGCTTGCAATGCATTGACCTGTCAACAGTAGCAAACCCATTAAAAAAATACTTAGTAATCGCATCCGTAGTCCTTTTGATTCATTGATGTGTGCAAAGTGCCGAGAGTATATCATAAAATAAAAAAGGGGTGAGCTATGGGGTGTTTTTTCCAGGATCATATTCACACAAATCAGCAATCAAACATTCAGAGCAATGGGGTTTACGAGCGGTGCATACATAACGTCCGTGCAGTATGAGCCAATGATGTGCGTCCTGTAAGAACTCGGGTTCGATGTGTTTGAGTAATGATTGCTCGACTGCGAGCGGTGTTTTTCCTGGCGCAATGCCGGTTCGATTGGCAACACGAAATATATGCGTATCAACCGCCATTGTTGGCTGGCCAAAAGCGGTATTTAGAACAACATTGGCCGTTTTTCGTCCAACGCCAGGGAGTGTTTCCAGTGCTTCGCGTGTATCCGGAACTTGACCGGAGTAGTGTGTGATTAATAACTGGCATGTTTTAATGATGTTCGCCGCTTTGGTATTGAATAGACCAATGGTTTTGATGGCTTCTTTTAGTTTTGCTTCGCCCAAATTGAGCATAGCTTCCGGGGTATTCGCAATTGGAAACAGCGTGGCAGTTGCTTTATTCACGCTCACATCGGTTGCTTGAGCAGACAACATCACGGCAATTAATAACTCAAAATGAGACTGATAGTTCAACTCGGTGGTTGGATGAGGATTTTTCGCTTTAAAACGTTCGAAAATAGTACGGCGAATGCGTTTATTCATGCGTTTTTTTCGCCTTGACTCGCGCCATAGCATTTAAAATATAATCCTGCTTCGCGCGTTTCTCATCTTGCTTGTCAATCGTCTGAGACGCAAGAAGGCGCTTTTCTTGGTACAACGTTTCTTTGGCTTGTATATCACGCAATAGACGAATCTGTCGATGATTAAAACGATCGCGTGCGAGGTTCCTGTCATAGGTATAGCTGGGTTTTGGTTGTATTTCAATGCAATCCACCGGGCATGGTTCAACACATAATCCACAGCCAGTGCATTCGTGGTTCAGGATGTTATGCATGTGCTTTGCAGTGCCAATGATCGCATCAACAGGACACGCTTGAATGCACTTTGTACAGCCAATGCATTCAGCTTCGCGAATCACGGCCAGTGATGGAGGGCGTGTTTGCTGTGCTGCTATTTCGAGATAAGGTTCAGAGGGGCGATTAAGCAGGATGCCTAAGGCTTTCACGGTCTCAACGCCACCAGGCGGACAGCGATCGATCGGCGCAACGCCCTCTGCTAATGCAATCGCATAAGGCCGGCAGCCAGGATAGCCACATTCACCACATTGTGTTTGCGGTAATAACGCATCAATGTCGTCAATATTGAGCATTAGGCGTCTCGATTGGCAGTAAGTATTCCAAGCATAGCGTCAATTTTTTCGCGATCAACACGCTGTAATAACGGTTTAAAAGGATGAATGGTATGATTCAGTAACGGCGTATTTGGGCTGTCCCAGGTTAACGGATCGCAGTTTAAAAAAAGCTCTGATGCTTCAGCCATTCGAGGTAAGACGGGTTTCAAATAGGTGATTAACAATCTAAATAAATTCAGCCCCATGCTACAGATGGCCTGCACCTCGGGTAAACGGTCGTCTTCTTTAGCGATTGACCATGGTTTATGCTGATCAATGTATTGATTCACCTGGTCTGCTGCTTCCATAATGTGACGGATGGCACGGGCATAATCGCGTTGCACATAAGCGTCAATGATCGTTTCACGAACGCCGAGTAAGCGCTGATAAAGGCCGGGGTCATGAAGTGTATCGGCTAACTGATTATCAAATTTCTTTTGAATAAATCCTGCACAACGACTAGCGATGTTGACAATTTTACCGACCAAATCCGCATTGACGCGATTGAGAAAATCATCAAAGTTGAGATCAAGATCATCCACTCGACCATTGAGTTTAGCAGCAAAATAATATCGCAAATACTCGGGGTCTAGATGCGCGAGATACGTTTTGGCCTCAATGAACGTGCCTCGAGACTTAGACATTTTTTGCCCATTAATGGTGAGAAAACCGTGGGCATAAATGGCTGTGGGCAAACGATGTTTTGAACCACTGAGGATCGCCGGCCAAAATAGAGCATGAAAATAGATGATGTCTTTTCCAACAAAATGATACAGTTCGGCAGTGGAGTCTTCACGCCAGAAGGCATCGAACGATAAGCCTGTTTTGTCGCAATACGCTTTGAAGCTTGCCATATAACCGATGGGGGCATCGAGCCAGACATAGAAATATTTATCTTGGCATCCTGGAATTTCGAAGCCGAAATAGGGCGCATCACGTGAAATATCCCATTGCTTTAAGCCCTCTTTAAACCATTCATCGAGTTTGTTTGCGACTTCCGGTTGTAAATGCCCGTTACGAGTCCATTCTTTTAATAGGGTTTCATAGCGTGGTAAATCAAAAAAGTAATGTTCGGAATCTTTTTCAATAGGGGTTGCGCCAGATAGCGCAGATACAGGATTCACGAGATCGGTGGGTGCATACGTTGCGCCACAGGCTTCACAATTATCACCATATTGATCATGCGCGCCGCATTTTGGACAGGTTCCTTTAACGTATCGATCGGGCAAAAACATTTCTTTGACGGGATCATACGCTTGGCGAATGGTTTTTTTAATAATATCGCCATGCGCCTGCAACGCGGTATAAATTGCATTCGCCTGTGATTTATTCTCAGGGGAGTGAGTGGTATGGTAATGGTCATAAGCAATCTGAAACGCTGCGAAATCAGCTTCATGACTCAGTTTCATCTCCGTCGTTAGTGCTTCAGGTGTAATGCCTAAGCTCTCTGCTTTCAGCATAATCGGAGTGCCATGTGCATCATCGCCGCATATAGCGATACAGGTGTGCCCAAGCATTTTATGCGTTCGTACCCAAATGTCGGTTTGGATATGTTCAACTAAATGGCCTAAATGTAAATGGCCATTGGCGTAAGGAAGTGCGCTGGTGACCAGCATGGTTCGTCTAGCGGTCATGGTATTTATAAGCCTAGTTCAAAAAAAAATATGTTGCGAATTGTATCATATACTCACTTCCGATGGGTATATACCCATTGGAAGTGAGTATATACTTTAATAAACGCACATTCTGGAGCAATGTTTTATGAGTACACGCCGTATGATTATTGGTATGAGTGGTTCCTCGGGGATTATTTATGGTATTCGCCTTTTAGAGGCTCTTCGAGCGTTGTCCATTGAAACGCACTTGGTTGTGAGTCGCGCGGCACAGTTAACGCGAGCCTATGAAACCTCGCTGAGTGCGGCAGAGCTTAAAGCACTAGCGGACGTCTGTCATCCTTTTGCAGATATTGCAGCGCCTATCGCCAGTGGTTCGTTTAAAACGATGGGAATGATTATCGCTCCCTGTTCGATGAAAACGCTAGGGGAAATTGCGCATGGGATGGGGAGTAGTTTGTTGAGTCGTGCTGCGGATGTGGTGCTCAAAGAGCGACGTCGTCTTGTTATCATGCCTCGCGAAGCGCCATTGCATCTTGGACATTTGCAAAATATGGTTGCAGTCACTCAGATGGGAGGAATCGTCTTTCCACCCGTCCCCGCATTTTATCAAAAGCCAACGACAATTGATGAGTTAATTGATGATACGGTCGGTCGTGTGTTGGATTTGTTTGATTTGGAAAGTGGTTTGGTTAAGCGATGGGGAGATAGCCAATAAAAGAACGCGACCGAAGTCGCGTTCTTTACAACGTTCAGGGAATTACATTTAAGGAGCAGGAGAACGAGCTGGTTGTTGTGCTGGTCTTTCTTGCGCTGCTGAATAGATAGGACTGTTATGAACTTCAGGATCTTTAAGATCTTTAGGAGCATCTGCATCGTTTGCATCTGCATCGTTTGCATCTGCATCGTTTGCATCTGCATCGTTTGCTGGTGCTGCAGGAGGAGCTTTTTTACCAGTGAAAGCATTAAAAGCTAATTGACCAGCGGCCATTAGTAAACGAGTAGATAGTGCGGCAGCTGCTGCGATACCGGCAGTAATAGCGATAAAAGAACTCATTCCAGCGTAAGCACTAGCAAATGCAGGAATAGCGTTTGCAGCGACCCATTCTACAGCAATAGCTAAGAAAGGTGTTGCTGGAAATAGTACGCATGCGGCAATTGCGCCTGCAGCTGCTGCTAGTGGAAGTGTCTTCTTCAAGATTTCCCATGCTCTAGATGATCTTGGTGCTGTATCTTTTTTTTCTGCGGGTTTGTTTACTGACATTGTTTACTCCAAAGGTTATAAAAATATCGCGCACTATACCACCTCTTGTTTCAAATGTGAATCAAAAGAACGCAAATAATTGTAATTATATTAGACCTCTTTCGAAACTAGCA
>DIUW01000032.1 GCA_002423125.1 Legionellaceae bacterium UBA6148
CATTTTGTGGCCGCGCGCAGTATAGGCTTGGGTGTGTATACGTATGATTACCGATAATAAATCCTTGTTTTTGAAAATTTTCTAGAAGCTGCCACTGTCCCTTAGCAATTGATCCAGCAATCACAAATCCTGTTGCAGGGACTTGTTCATCGATCAAGGTTTGTAAGATTTTATTAAATCGATCACCGCTTACGCCGACAAAAGGTAAATCATCAATTGTGATGCTAATTTGTTTATCATTAGCCTGAGTCGTATTACTTATCAATAGGAACGTAAAGAGGAGGCGTGTGATGGTTTTTTTAAACATGGCTTGTCCTTGCTGCAATTGTAAAATGAACTCCCGATGGGTATATATAGCGTAGCAAAGGTTTGAACTTTTGCATGAAAACCGTTTGAACGACGACGTACTGTACAAATTTACTGAGTGTTCTATACTGTTTCTAACGGCTTGTGATTAAACGAGCCATAAACGTGGTAAAGCAAGGGAGCATATGATGAATTTAAAAAACTGCAAATGGAGTGGGTGTTGCTGGCAAAATCGATATGAAATGTTAGGAATTGCATTTCTGATTATAGCAACGGTGCTGACCATTATCGCCTGGGATAGCTTTGGTATTGTGGCTATGTTTGTAGTGGGATTGGTGTTAGTCGGTCATAAACATTTTTGTTACATTGGTTGTCATTCAAAATGCCACACCGTCGATGAATCTTGCGAAAAAGAAGCCTGTTCTGAGCATGATAAGTCTAGTAATAACTCGAATTTGAAAAAAGAGAGCTAATCCATGAAACGTTTTTTAGCGTTGCTAACGGGGGCACTTTGTCTGTGTTCGTGGTTGGTTCATGCTAGTGGAACAATGACGATTCATGTGAGTCGATCGGCATCGTCATTTGTCGTCAAGCTGCCTGCGAATTCAACCACGGGTTATCAATGGAGTGTGGCGCAATTTGATAAGACCTTACTGGATCTTGCTTCGCAGCAATATGTCGTACCTAATACTCGGATGATGGGGGTTGGTGGTAATGCATTGTTTACGTTTAAACTGCGTCAGGGAGAGTCATATCCTAAGAGCACGACAATGCTATTTAGCTATGCGCGATCCTGGGAGCAATCCAGTGCTAAAGTGACGAAAGTCACGGTGCAGTTTGATGAATAAAGTTAGTTACTAAGTCCTGCCAACACGTGGCGTAATCCAATTGTCTGGCAGGATGATTCAATGCGCATTCCGTGATAAGCCATGGATGACATGATTCAAACATAATCGCGAGTGTATTGTTATACTGTTCAGGCTTCAGCTGTTTAGTGCTCTCTCTCACATAACTTTGTGTGTCCGGCCCATGAGCGGTCATTGCATTATGAATACTGACTCCTCCGACTGAAAAACCAGTACCTTTCGCATCGTATTCGCCTTTAATTAACCCCATCAATTCACTCATCACGTTACGGTGAAAATAAGGTGCTCTGAACGTATGTTCTGCTACCATCCAACGATCAGGAAAAATAACAAAATCAAGATTTGCAACACCGGGTGTATTGCTTTCAGAGGTGAGCACTGTAAAAATTGACGGATCAGGGTGATCAAAACTGACCGAGTTGATGGTGTTGAATAGCGATAAATCATAACAGTAGGGTGCATAATTACCATGCCAAGCAATAACATTCAAAGGAGAATGAGTGCTTGGGGCTTGCCACCATTGTTGTTGGTATTTACAAATTAATTCGACGGGTTCGTTTAATGCTTCATAGGCTGCTTTAGGGTAGAGAAAATGTCGAGGATTGGCCAATCCATTTGCGCCAATCAATCCCAATGAGGGTAGTGTTAACGGTTTTGCTGAATTTTCACATAAATACCCCGATGCTGATGCCTCAAGTAGCTCTAGTTTGAATTTTACACCTCGTGGAATAACGGCGATCATTCCGGGGGTTATTTCAAGCGGACCAAATTCAGTTTTTAATCGGATTTTTCCAGTGTAAGGAACAAATAAGAGTTCGCCATCATGATTACTGACGAATCGTTTTTGCATGGATGCATTGCATTGATAGATATACGTATTCAGAAGAGCGTTTCCAGCGACATGAAACAGGCCATCGATAAAATCGTGTTGGGCGACAGGATCAGGTAATGGCGACCAGCGCATTGGGTTTGGTGCCTGGAGTGCCGCATAAGGCTTATTGATCGATCGAACATAAGGAACATAGCTGCCTTGCGCTACAGAGGGTAATATTCGGTATAGCCAACTGTGTTGATTAGCATGTCGAGGTTGTGTGAATGCACTTCCACTCAGTTGTTCGGCATAAAGCCCCATCGGGCATTGTTGTGGTGAGTTTTGCGTAAGAGGCAATGCTCCAGGAATTGCTTCAGTAGAGTGATGGCTTCCAAATCCGGCTAGATACATGAATACTCCTTACTATTTCTATTTTATTTTTAATGGGGCTGCAGTAATATTAGCAGTATAGGTTCGTTTTATCATACGGGGTATTCTCATGGCAGGACATAGTAAATGGGCAAATATTAAATTTCGCAAAAGTGCACAAGATGCTAAGCGTGGGAAAATTTTTACGAAATTAATCCGTGAGATTTCCGTTGCTGCGAGAACAGGTGGGGCGGATGAATCGTCTAATTCTCGTTTGCGAGACGCAGTGACTAAGGCCCTTAAAGCCAATATGAAGCGTGATACGGTTGATAATGCCATCAAACGTGGTGTAGGTGGGCTCGAAGGCGCCAACATGGCTGAAATGCGTTATGAAGGCTACGCGCCCGGTGGTGTAGCGATTTTAGTTGATTGTTTATCGGACAATAAAAACCGTACGGTATCGGAAGTGCGTCATGCATTCACCAAGTTCGGCGGCAATCTGGGCACCGATGGTTCAGTAGCTTATCTGTTTACTCATCGTGGAGAGATCCTGTTGGCGCCGACTGAACTCATGGATCAAGCGATGGATGTTGCAATCGAAGCCGGCGCGGACGATGTGAGTGTCCAAGAAGGGCAAGTAGAAGTCATTACCAGCGTAGAGACGTATCACGAAGTATTAACACAATTCCAGGCTTCATCGATAGAGATTGAGGAAGCGCATCTCACCATGCATGCTGAAACACTTATTCCAGTGGATAAAGACACCGCTGAAACGTTGATCAAATTGATTGATATGCTAGAAGATTTAGATGACGTACAAGAAGTGTATACTAATGCGGATAATTTACATGAATTTGCTGACTAATGGCGGTTATTTTAGGCATTGATCCCGGTTCACGCATTACAGGTTATGGCGTGATCAAGGCTATCAATCGGGAATTGCACTATGTTGATAGTGGATGCATTCGAACGGCTGAGGGTGAGTTCAGTCAGCGATTGCTACAAATTTTTAATGGTGTGTGTGAATTAATGGATCACCATCATCCCGATGAAGTTGCGATTGAGCAGGTTTTTATGCACCAAAATCCGAGCTCAGCACTCAAATTAGGTCATGCCCGTGGTGTGGCGATGGTTGCTTGCGCGTCGCATCGATTAGAGGTCAGTGAGTACTCACCTCGTGCAATAAAGCAAGCCGTCGCGGGTTATGGGGCAGCTGAAAAATCTCAAGTAAGCCTCATGGTGGTGGAGCTTTTAAAATTAAGTGCATCACCTCAGGCGGATGCAGCCGATGCCTTAGCGGTTGCCATTTGTCATAGTTACCGGTCGAATGCTCCGGTGTTGATGAGGTCACGTGCTCGACAAAGGAGACGATTAAAATGATTGGTTGGTTGAGTGGCACGGTGGTTGATAAGCATCAACCTGGAAAAATAGTGATGGATGTCAATGGTGTTGGTTATGACGTTGAAACATCGCTACCGACTTTTTTTGAGCTGCAAGCACAAGAGGGTCGAGTTGGAATACATATCCATACCGTTGTGCGTGAAGATGCGCTGTTGTTGTATGGTTTCCATGACAAACAAGAACGAGCATTGTTTCGCGCGTTGATTAAAGTGAATGGCGTCGGTCCCAAAATGGCGATCGCCATTTTGTCGAGTATTACACCGGATGAGTTTGTGCAGTGCATTAGCCAGCAAAATACTAATTTATTAACGAAATTGCCGGGGATTGGTAAGAAAACAGCCGAGCGATTGGTTGTTGAAATGAAAGATCGCCTACAAGATTGGATTTCCTCTCCTACTCATGTTTCACCTTCTAGTGTCCAAGTCAATCATCAAGATGAAGCGATTTGTGCGTTGGAAGCGTTGGGGTATAAATACCAAGAGGCGGCAAAAGCAGTGAAAAAAATTGATGATGGCCAAAAACGATGTGAGGATCTGATTCGAGAAGGATTACAAGTACTGGCCGGGCGTGGTTGTTAATTGTGAGTCATTATTCAAGTTGTTTTTTATAAATGTGATAAGCGGAGCCAATGATCTATCTTCATTTTCTAGCTTAATTTGACTGAGAGACTCTAACAACTCCTTAATAGTGACTATTGCCTTCTGATCTATTTCGTTAACTATTATATTAACGTCTTCGCGGTGATGCTTTATTTCTCCATCGGTTGCATAATCATTTAGTAACGTCCTTGCTTTATCTATATTGGTTCCTTTAGTATCATTTATAAGGTCTTTATATTGACTCGTCTTGCGTTCCAACATATTCGATAAATTATCAATATGATATCGTGTATGAAGCCTGCCTGGAATTATTGCATCTGTAGCGAATTTCTCTCCACGCATCATTAATTTTGTAATGAGTGGGCGGTTATTTTCTTCGGCGGCTTGCTGTAACGATGGCTCATCATTGAGCTTTTTATGTTTCGTAGAATGGATCATTGAAGGCGGGTTAGTGGGTTGGGCGAGTTTGGCAGTATCAAGCAATAAATTTTTTATTTGCATATAATCTTTGAAATAATTATCTTGAGCGGGTATCGCATTCAATAGAGCCTCTTTCTCGTTTATTAGCTTGGGATATTCTTTTAATAATGTTTCGACAACAGACGGGAATCCATGTTTTACGGCAAGTGCAAGACGATTTTTAGGCGTTGCTGCAGGCATAATTTGCCGAGATTTTGAATAAGCTTTTTGACAATCTTGAAATAATGCATCTGCTGTTTTACCGTCATTATCTATAATCGTTGGATCTGCACCGGCGGCGATTAAAACTTCAAGTACGCCGATGTTGTTGTTTTCTGCTGCGACCATAAGTGGCGTCTTGCCGTTGTCATCCTTGTTATTCAATGCCTTTAGATTGTTTTGGAGACCACGAAGATCAGCTCTAGCGTTTTGTGCTGATGCCTGAGCTTGGTGGGCTCTTATAAAAATTGCATCTAAAGCATATTCCTCTGCATCAGTTAGGTCTGTTTCGTTTACTGAATCAAGCCCCTTATTGCTGTCTATAGGCTGATAAACTGTTTTGTTTGGCAAATTTATCGAATGGTTATCGTTTGATAAAACACGATGTGCCTCTCTCCAAGCCGCTTCTTGTTCAGAGGAGGGTTTTTTATCGATATGTTGTTTGAGTTGTATATAATTGTGCGGAAACCCACTTTTAATTTCATTTTCATAAGATATTATATCAAAATCATCCTCATTGACAGGATCGTCTTTACCATCGAAAAATGAGGTAATATGTTCATGTTTTTTTGCTTTAGCATAATTGTATGGCGTAATATTATTAAAATCTCTTTCTGTAAAACATTTTTTATGCTCAGGATCTAATTTTTTTACAATTCTATTGCTGCCACTTTCAGCCGCATACGATAACGGTGTACGCCCAAGAGTATCAGGCTGATTAACCCCATCTTGGCTCAGCTTGAACAGGCGGTTGAATATCTCTGGATTACCCTTTTCTGCTGCGTAGCTTAAGGGATAACGATTAAATTTATCGGCTTTATTCGGAACTATTTTAGCGTCCAGGAGTATATTTACAATCGTTGGGTTGTTTGTCTGAACTGCTTTGTGCATGAGTGTATTAATGCTCTCTACGAATAATGATGGGTACTTTGACGGATTTTGAGCAACTTTTGTTATAAACTTCTTTATTTCATTATGATCCAACAGCACCTTAATAAGCTCGCTGTTTTTTGATTCAATTGCGTCGTGAAGTAAAGGACCAATATCATCATCTTTTATGTCTTGGGTGGCTCGTACTTCTATTTTTGCGTCATCTATATCATATTTGGCGTATCTGGTAATTGGGTAATGTCCTTGGGGATCCTTTTGAAATAGGGAGCTGTCGCTCAAATATAGTCCTGATTTTTTATAAAAATTTATCAGAGGGATTACAGCATTAGCGATTTCTCGAGTAATGGAATTTCCCTCTAAGTATTTACTTTGATTAAGAATAACCGCCCACTTGGCCACTGTCAGGGGTTCAATATTTTTTATAGCCTTTATTCGCGTAAATAATTGGTCTTGGTATTCGTCTGCTGTTATTCTTTTACGTCGCTTAAAACTAAACTGAAATTTTTCATTGCTTAGTGTGAGGAGTAATGCTGCGTCATCAAGAGTCTTGTTTAAATATTTTACGTGCTCTTCAGTTGCGCATCCCTTAGCAATGTCTGCTATTGTTTCATTTACTGTTAATGAGAAAGCCATCTAGAGCTCCAAATTTCAATCCATATAGAGCAATTATAGACCATAATATTCTGAGCGAGGGTTGAATTGAATGATCGAGATCCGAGTTGCCTCAATATTAATGTTACCGAAGGTAAAAAAAGGGACATGACGTGGGGAAGCTATCAATGGATCCTTATGGGTATATATTCGATGAAACCAGGTTCGCAGCAGTTCTCAATATGAAGCTTATAAATTACACAAGGATCGCCTCTAACCCAGTACTGTCATCCCAGCGCAGGCTGGGATCCATTTCTGAATGAGCACAGTGCCATTTTGATACATGGATCCCCGCCTGCGTGAGGAAGACAATGATGTTGTTCAAATCATAATCTCCATATTGAGAACTGCTGCCAGGTCCGACATTCTGAATCAAAAATAGTTTTAGTGATTATTGTTTTCATTTATCCCTCCAAGGACTCCATCACCGCTCCTAAAAATCGAGTGGCTTCACCGCCAGTGACGGCACGGTGATCGAAGCTCAGAGAGAGTGGCAATAGGCGATGAGATTCTATTTTGCCTTTTTTGCTAACGGCTCCCTCATATAATCGTCCGACAGCAAGAATTGCGACCATGGGTGGCACGATGATAGGGCTTGCAAAGCGTCCTGCGAATTTGCCAAAATTTGAAAGTGTAATCGTTGCGCCTTTTAATTTCTCAGGTTCAACCTTGCGTGATTGAACGGCTTGTTTAAGGTCATTAATCTGGTTGCGTAACGCGGCATCAGAAAGACTCGCCGCATCATGTATGACGGGCACAAATAGGCCGTCATTGCTGTCCATTGCCAGCCCTAAATGTACTTTGTCAAATAATTTTCTTGCTGAATGAGTGGTATCAAACCACGCATTGAGTGCGGGTTCAACTTGACTGGCGTCAATCATGGCGCGGATGAGTCGGGTTGTAATGTCGGCATTATCACTCCAATGGTCGATATCTGCTTCATCAAAGAGTGTGACTGGCACGACGTCACGGTGAGATTGAACCATGTAATTCAGCATAGTCCGCCGTACTCCGTGAAGAGGTTCGAAACCTTCTGGAATTTGAGCTTTTTTATCGACTGCTTGTTGAACATCTTCGCGAGTAATTACCCCATGTTCACCAGTGCCTTTTAATGTGGAAAGATCACAGCCTAGCTTTTTTGCTAATAAGCGAATGGCGGGGGTGGCTTTGGGACGTGAGCCTTGGTTTGCGGCGGTGCCAATAGTAAACGTGTCTTCAGTAATATCAGTGCTTTCTTCTAATTTTCCAACGACGGTACCTTTATCACTCGATGCTTTTTCTTCGGCGAAAGCAACGAGAGGATGCCCTGTTTTAATGACATCACCGGGGTTGCCATAACATTTGACGATGGTCCCGTCTTGCGGGCAAGGGACATCAACAACTGCTTTAGCTGTTTCCATAGAGACTAATGGTTCGTCAGCGCGAACGACATCACCTATTTTGACAAACCATTCGTGAATTTCGGCATCGGGTAACCCTTCACCTAAATCGGGTAAATTGAAAATTTCCATAATCACTCCATTATGCTTAGAACACTGGTTTTTATGCGATGAACGCTAGGTATATAGTGTTTTTCTAATTGAAAGTAGGGCATTACAGTATCATAACCCGTAACGCGTTGAACGGGTGCGAGCAAATCAGCCATGGCATTTTCCATGATGATAGCTGAAATTTCAGCGCCAACACCACACGTTTTTGCGCCTTCATGGACAATGACACAGCGGCCTGTTTTTTCAACAGATGCTAGAATAGTATCGCTGTCCATGGGCTTAATTGTTGCTACATCGATGACCTCACAGGAGATGCCCTCGTTCGCAAGCTCTTTTGCTGCAAGCAACGTTTCGTGCATGCTCGCTCCCCAGCTAATGAGCGTGATATCATCGCCGTGTTGCAGTGTAAAGCATTTTCCTAAGGGTAACGCTTCTCCGTTATCTTCAACAGGTTGTTTTACGAGCCGATAGATGCGTTTAGGCTCAAGAAAAATAACGGGATCAGGGTTTCGAATGGCCGCCAGTAATAATCCGTAAGCTCGTTTGGGGGAAGATGGAATGACGACTTGTAATCCAGGAATATGTGCAAATAAGGCCTCTGTACTTTCAGAGTGATGTTCCGGTGCGCGGATGCCTCCGCCAAATGGCGCACGAAAAACCAGTGGACAGTGCAGTCGACCACGTGTTCGATTTCGCATGCGAGCTGCGTGAGTGACAATTTGATTCATTGCAGGGTAAATAAATCCCATAAATTGAAATTCTGCAACTGGTTTTAAGCCTTGCAGTGACATCCCAACGGCAAGACCCGCAATCATGGATTCAGCCAGCGGTGAATCAAATACACGATGTTCACCGAAACGTGCTTGTAGACCTTCTGTGGCACGAAAAACGCCACCATTTTTTCCTACATCTTCACCAAATATAACCACATTATCATCATGAGCCAGCTCGTAGGCTAGGGCTTGAGTGACTGCTTCGAGCAGAGTGATATCAGCCATGATTAAATTCCTCTTTTGCAATTTCACGTTGCTCAATTAGGTAGTCGGGGAGTTCGGCGTAGTGGTAGTCAAACATACTGGTGATCGGTTGGGGCGTACGGTTTAAATACTCCTCAACGGCTTGTTGTACCTCTTCCGCGCAGGTTTCGAGCAGTTGCTTTTCTTTGGTCTCGTCCCAAAGTTGTTGTTGATGTAAAAAGTGCCGGAAACGTCGGATGGGTTCTTTTGCTACTGCATCGGTCACTTCTTCTTTGGGTTGATAGCGTGTAGCATCGTCGGCGGTTGTGTGATCACTGAGTCGGTATGTTAGCGCTTCAACGAGTGTTGGGCCCTCACCACGTCGTGCTTTTTCAAGGGCATCACCAATGACTTGACGTGTTGCAAGAATATCATTGCCATCAACTTGTACTCCTTCAAATCCTGCTGCAATGGCTTTTTGAGCAAGCGTTTCGGCCGCAGTTTGTTGATTGATATTGACCGATATAGCCCAATGATTATTATTAATGATGAATACAACCGGTAATTTCCAAGCGCCGGCAACGTTGATGGCTTCATAAAAATCACCTTCCGACGTACCGCCATCACCAATGCAAACAACGGCAACCCGAGCTTGTTTGCGATATTGAAACGCAAATGCGATTCCGGCGGCATGAAGGCATTGTGAGGCAATCGGCACACAAATGGGGAGATCCTCAGAATTGCAGGCAAACTGGCTGCCACGTTCGTCGCCCCCCCAATAACTTAAGATCTCAGACATCTTAACTCCGCGCTGAAACTGTGCGGAATAATCTCTGTAATAAGGAGTCAAGACATCTTCAGGGCGCATGGCATGTCCAATCGCGGTGGAAATGGCTTCCTGACCATGAATTGGTGCATAAGTACCCATTTTTCCAGTGCGTTGCAGAGCGATTGCTTTTTTATCAAAAACGCGCGTAAGAACCATTTGGCGATACAGGCTAATCAACGTTGCAGAGTCCTGTGCAAATTCAGGTAAAGCACCGCATAAATCACCGTTGTGATTGAGTAGCTGAGTATAGGGTATCTCAAAGCGAGCAACAATAGTGGGCACGGCTTATCTCCTGTTTTTTATAAGTTAAAGCACTGCCATTCCCGTTGGGCGAACGGAAGGATAAACCTCTGGCGGTGTATGGCATGGCGTCAAAAGTCCTGTCGCGTTAATACCACAGATAGTCACAAGCGAGAAATCGGTCGATGAAATATAGGCTAATGTATTATTATGATTTAATACAATATTTCCTTGATTTGCCGCGGTACCAACACAGGAAAATCCAGCCCCTGTTTGTGAGCAGCTGGTGAGGTCTCCATTGATTAAATTACATCGATTGATTGTTCCTAAGTTTGTCGTTCCGTAACCAATTCCCTCATATAGCCAGCTACCTGTTGAATTAATTGCCAGAGCCGATACGCCTTCAGTGGATGGTGTGGTCTGATTTTTGCAGTTGTATAAATCACCCGTAGTTGGATTAATGTTGCAGATGTTAACACCGGTTCTCGTCCCAACATAGAGCAAGGTATTTTGAGGATTTAATACGATATCATTTGCATTTGTTGCCCCTGTTGCAAAGGGTGAACAGGCAGTTAACGTCCCATCATTGGAGTTAATGGAACATCGTGTGACGCTGCCATCATAGTTGCTTGAAATGTACGCATAAGTTTCACGGGAATTGAACGTGATATCCCACGGATGATTAGTCAGAGATGTTACTGCAATGCGACAGTTGCTCAATAAGCCTGTATTTTGGTTAATGGAACAAACATTGACTTGAAAATCGTTCTGCTGAGGGAAGTATGCCAATGTGCCTGCGGCGTTAATCTTCATCCGGACAGCCTCAATGCCATCTAAGTTCGTTACCGCGGGTACGCACGTTCCTATTTCGCCTGATGGCGAACTAAGAGGGCATACGAGCACTCGTAGTTCCGGAGAGGCATTAAAATATTGGGTTATATAAAGAAAACGACCATTGTTCGTCGCTTTCATCTTTTCAATCGGCACGTAAGCATTTAATGCCAGACTCATTGTTAATTCGGTGCTAGGTCCTTTAATGCCAATGGTTACTGGGGTCGAGTCGCTTGCTGTAAATTTGCAATAACCATTGGAGAGCATTGTGCAATCGGTATCAGGGTTCAGAAAAGATGATCCCGGTGTATTGAGGTAAAGACCCGCGGCGTAATATGTTCTTCCTGGAATTGTGGTGCGAATTTGCAGATTACTGCCCATCATTGTTACATTAAACAAAGGCCCTGGACTTGCAGAAAACGCATTGCTTATGAAAAATACTAAAAATAGAGCTATGTATTTTTTAAATTTAACTCGGTTCATTGTCCTTCATTCCTTAATCGTGAATTAGTTTGATATAGAGCATGTCAGTGCGTTCGCATAAATTTGTCCAGTATTGAGCTGATTTAGAATTTGAGAGCTATTCACTTGGAATTTCCCTTCTCCTAAATAATAGAAATGATAGCCGCACTCAAGTGGATATTGCTCAAGCAAATGTTTCATTTGCAATCCAATGCCGAACGTTGCACTGAATGTTGTTGTGGTTTGGCCTGAAAAAGGATTATCACGAAGAGAGTCAGCATAGATAATTGTTTCATTATATCCACTGGTTTTCATAAAATTCGGGCCAATTCCTGCGTCTGCGGTGATCCCGTAGTCATGATTTGGAATGTCATAAATGGCTTTTATAGTGGCATAAACAGGAATATTTTCCACATTAAATGAATAAGATAAATTTTTAAACAGCTTCTCCTGCAAAATATCGCCTTTCACGGAGGTTTTTCCAAAATAATTGGCCTTGACTCCATAACGTATTTTGAGATTTTCCGGGTTGTATTCTGGTACTTCTACATCATAGCTCAGACCAATTAAAGCATTGCCATTATGGGTACTCGTTTTGGTATATTCTTCCCCGATAACATGCTGGATATTAATCGTCTGTTGGTGTCCCAGGGAGCTATAAAAGCCTCCTGCGCTTATACTGAATGAGGAGGAAAAGTCTTCGGATTTTTTGGGGGAGCCTATCTTATACACAGGATTATAGGTGTTGCGCATCGAGTGATTGGTGTGGATCGGCTGTGTTCGTGAAATGGGTTGATGAGGGAGTATTGGATGAGCCGATGATGATTGCTTCAATAAATATCCGATTTTCCTTACTTCTGCCGCAGAATAAAAAGGCCCCATATACACATGATAAAATTGATGGCTATATTTGATGAGGGTTAAGTTGAATCCTTTGCTACGTAGTTGGTCATAATATTGATAGGCTTTTGATTTGTCTTTGAATGAGTTGAGAGAGAGATAAAAGACGCCGTTGGCAGATAAATTAATCTGTTCTGCCCCTTCAGCCCCATAGATGAAATGAGTTTGTGCGTGTGACGTTCCTTGTTGCGCTAAACAGCTTAGTATTGTCAAAAGAAAAAAATGCGACGGGGCTAAATGCTTCTTCATTTAATATAGATCCCTTATATTCGATAGTCACGTTTCTATTGATTGAATTTAGCAATAGATTGCCAGGTTATTTTTTGTTTAGCAATGATCTGCTGGCTTGTTAAACAGATGCTTGGCGGAAACCCCTATTTTTATTTCACTGTCGCTGGCACAGAGGGTTCTCAATGATGCAAAGCTAATTTGAGTGCTATTATTCATAAACATCAGTCATGATTTTTGTAGGCTCTTCTAGAATGTTTAATATTTCGGTAGCACAGTAAACTTTGTCTCGCTTATTATCATTCGTCTTTTTAATAATGCCTGCAGCTTCAAGTTTTTGAATACCCCTTTGTGCGGTGCTATAGGCAATACCCAGTTCTTCGGCAATTTTATTGGTGGTGAAATAAGGATTCACCGCAAAATGCTGCACCATGTCCACAGGAACTTGGGAGCCGCCGCTTGCAACAACAATCTTCCATTGATTTAATAATTCATTAATACGTTCAGCGCGTGATAAAACATCTTCAGATTGTACGGCAACACCATTGAGAAAATAAATAAGCCATTCATGCCATGTGCCTTTCGAACTCACGTTATAAAGCTGCTTATAATATTCATCCCGTGTCGCTTCAAAAAATGCAGATAAATATAACAAGGGCGAAGGCAGCATTTTTTGTTCAACCAAGAGCAGCATAATCAAGAGTCGTCCAATGCGCCCATTTCCATCTAAAAATGGATGGATGGCTTCAAATTGATAATGGCAAAGTGCTATATGGATTAATGGTGGTAGCGATCTATTGTGTAAAAAGGTTTCAAGCTCTCCCAAGCAGTCCATTAAATAATCAGGTGGTGGTGGCACAAATTTCGCTGTATTCAGCGTACATCCTGGAGATCCAATCCAATTCTGGCTTCGTCTAAATTCTCCAGGGGTTGCATGAGATCCTCTAACACCCTGCATTAAGTGTTCATGAAGTTCTGTGATAAGACGTAGCGATAATGGAAGCTCTGCTAATCGCCCTAGTCCATAATCAAGTGCTTTGATATAGTTTTGTACCTCTTGGAGATCGTCAGGGTTTTGTTTTACGTGAGCACCAGCATTGGCAGCTAAGATTTCCCCTAAAGTTGCTTGAGTGCCTTCAATTTTACTGGACAGAACCGCTTCACGAGTGATAAATGGACGCATCAAAAGATGAGGATTAGGTAACTTACTGCCTTCGCGTGCCAATTTACCTAACAAAAAGTCGGCCCGAGATAAGCTGTTAACTACCGCATTATCCCATTCAAATTTAGGTGGTAGACTATGGGGTACAAAGGCATTATACCCTTTCGGTGATTTAAAGATTTGTCCTGAAGGGGATTGTTGTATATCCATGTAACCAGCCTCTATTTGATAATACCTATACCATAACTGCTATTATCGAAAAAGTAAATATCCGATAATAACGTCATTCCTTATCACCGCACATGAGAATAGGAATTCAAGTTATTGTCGAATACATGGGAAATCGATAATAAAGTTAACTTGCTAGCACTTGAAGTATGTTTTTTACAACGTTATTCGCGAGATATTTAAGTAACCTTCTTTGTCCTATTGGCAAACCTGATAACTCTCTTAAAGCATCGCTCCATTCTTCAGTAACGACGTTTGCCCAAGCGTTTTCGATATCAATTATTTTTGGTGATTTAATTGAAGTTTCCCATAGAATATCGCACAAATAGTTTACATATTGGAAAACTCTTCCAAAGTATTTGCATACAATTACTCAATCGCCTATAATGTTACATGTAACAAGTGTTATTCGAGATAAAAAGGAGTGTCTATTATGGCAGGATCAACTGCTTCGCGAGTACAAAAGCATCGAGCTAATCTGCGAGCAAAAGGCTTAAAGCTGATTCAAATTTGGGTTCCTGATACACATATGCAGGGGTTTGCAGAAGAGTGTCGACAGCAATCGTTATTGACAAAGCAAGCGGATAACGATCACGAAATCAATGAGTTCATTGGCCACGCATCCGATTTTAGAGGCTGGGAATGAAGCGTGGGGATATTGTCACCATTGTATTTGCAGGGGAGTATGGCAAACCTAGACCAGGATTAATTATCCAATCAGATCTATTTGAAGAAACACCTTCTGTGACAGTCCTTCCCATAACTAGCCACTTAGTGAATGCACCGCTGTTACGAATCCAAGTTGAACTATCAGAAACCAATGGTTTAAAGATGACCTCACAAATCATGATTGATAAGTTGTACACAACGCCACGTGAAAAAATTGGCAAAATTATTGGTTCGCTGGATACTAAGTTAATGATTTCGGTCGATAGGGCTTTAGCGGTTTTTATTGGTATTGCTTAAAGACGACTGTGAATACGGTTGAAAATATGAATGGATTTGGCTTGTATTTAGGATAGGGGGCAAGTGTATTGTAATGCTGAGTGCGATGGAGGGGCTCGAATGCCTAATCACCAGTAAAGGGGGCAAGTATTCATTTGACAAAACACTTGCCCTCCAGACATCACCGCGACAAGATTTGATTTTGAAAATTTTCTAACAACAGCCTAAATTCACTATTTATTAATAACGTCTCTCTACCACTACTGATTGATGTCAATATCTAAGCTGGTTTTGTATTTAAGCACACAACTGACCAATGAGGGTACGCCTGCGCCACAAGCCTTACGTAAAGCCAGTGAATAATTTTTATCTTTAATAGCTTTAAGATAACAGGTTTTTCAATTCCTGCAATTCATCTACAGTTGACTGCCAAAATCGCTGATATCGAGCAGAATGAATTTAGTAAAATAGCAACACAAGCCAAAGAAGGTTATCCTGTATCAAAACTAATGAAGGCAATCATTACAATGGATGCTACATTGGAACATTAAAACGATTGAAGGAAAAAGCATGAATATTTTAATTGCAGGCGCCTCCGGATTCATAGGGCACCGACTTGTAGCGGCTTTGCAAACCAACCATACCGTTACTGTATTAGGACGTAATCGAGCGAATTTACAACGTCACTTTTCAGAGCCTGTGAAATTGGCCACTTGGGAGACTCTACCTAATTTAGAAGCGAGTGCATATGATGCGATTATCAATCTCTGTGGTTATAACATTGCAGCCTCAAGATGGAGTGAAGCGGTTAAAAAGCAGCTGATTGATTCACGTGTTCAAACAACATCGACTTTGGTTGATTGGGCAATCAAGGCCAACGCCAAACCTCATTTTATTTGTGCGAATGCGGTTGGGATCTATGGAATGCAAGAAAGTCACGACAAGCGTGATTTGGATGAAGATAGCCCCATTGATTTTGAACATCCGTGTGATTTTTTGAGTGAGATAGGAGTTCGTTGGCAACAAGCATTGCAACCTGCAATTGATTATGGCATGAATGTGACAACTACGCGTTTCGGTATTGTTCTTGGAAAAAGTGATGGTGTCCTTAAAAAGCTGAGTCCAAGTTTTTATATGGGCTTTGGCAGTATTATTGGTGATGGCAAACAAATCATGTCTTGGGTTCATATTGATGATGTTGTGAATGCCATACTCTTTTTACTTAAAAAACCAGAGTTAACGGGTGCATTTAACATAACATCTCCTAATCCTGTGAGCCAAGCTGCATTTGCACGTGCATTAGCAAAAGCCATGCACCGGCCACTGTTTTTGAAAATGCCAGCGTTTGTTATTCGTTTATTGTTTGGTGAAATGGGTGAGTGTTTACTTCTTAAAGGCCAACGTGTCGTGCCGAGTCGTTTAATGGAATCAGGTTATGACTTCCGTTATCCCAATTTGATGGATGCGCTACGACATGAATATGCGTATTGAAAAGAAAAGGGGTCGAGTGTTCATTTGACACAGTATTAAGAAAATAAATATAGTCATGAAGATGTTAGTAATGCTGTTCGTAGTGGTAGAGAGAAGTTATTAATAAATAGTGAATTTAAGCTGTTGTTAGAAAATTTTCAAAATCAAATTTTGTCGTGGTAATGTCTGAATGGTAAGTGTTTTGTCAAATGAATACTTGCCCCCTTTTTAATATCATATACCCATCGGAAATGAAGATACTGGATTTGGTCTATCGCTTTTTCCGCCCATTGCGCCATTAAGAACTAGAAAATGAGCAAAAAAATGTTATGATCATGGAAAAATAGTGGAGTTTTATGTTATGCCAACGTTAACCTTTCAATTTGCCGACAAAAGCAATCAAGAAACGCTTGCTCAGACTGCGCTCAAATCCTTAAAAGCAGATTTTGATGCAAAAACTTTACCACAAAGTGAATTATTAACCCAACCAGTCTTGTTTGGATCCTTTGACGATGATGATGAGCTTGTTCAAAAATTTGAAGCTTGGGCGGAGCAACACACGCACTATACCTCTGATGGAGAACCCAAACATCATTTTTGGCATAATGCGGAAATCATTGCGAATGGTTTTAAACGATGTAATGCAATGGTTGCGTTCGATGAGAAGGGCGCCGTGGTTGCTTATTTAATTTGGATCAACCATGGTTTGCGTGTAGAAATCGATGTTGTTGAAGTGTTTTCTGCCTATCGTCAGCAGGGTATAGCTCAGCGTATGTTTGCTGCACTTGGATCTTATTTGCCAACAGTGCGAATATTGACCGTATCAGCAGTGGAAGCATCCCGTGGATACTTTGAGCATATTGGCTGGGAAAAGAATAGGAATGATAACCAATATTATAAAATCATCCAGCCAGGGGTGGATCCAGAGTCTACACTGCCTTCCGGTCCAGTTATTGCACTTTATCAAGGTACGGGTTTTGAGCAGCTAAAGCAACCTGCAGGGCAAGTGGATCTTCTTACGTCATTGGGTATTTATGCGGCTCCGTCACAGAAGAAAAGATCACGAGAGGAAATGGTAGATAACGAATTCTCCCCTTTAGACCCCTTTACGCAGTAGATTTAACATAGCCTCTCCTACGTCCATTGGCTTAGGCGGACATTCCGGAGGGGGCTATTGATGTCTCCTTGGTTGCAGACTGCTCCGGCATCGTTGATATTGCTTTGCCGCATTCAAGTAAACAAAGTTGCAATCTTTGATCGAAAAAATTTTCCTGTCTAGGTTTTATTGGTTTAAATATTTCCTTTTCAAGTTGCGTAATAACCTTGATCAAGATCTGTTTTGCTTCTTCAAGATCATTGCTGTCAAGTAGGGTAGATAGCACTTCACTTGTATTGCTTATTATTTTTTCAATCAGTTGTTTGTTTTTGCAAATCTGCACTTTAATTGGCTGAGTAAAAGTACCCATGTAGCCAACAGGCAGAGACTCTCTAAAAGCCATCAACTTCTTTAATAATAATGACTTGTGCCAAGGCTCGCTTTTTTCATCGATTTCTTGCAGATTGGCTGATGAACTCGATGATGCCATCGATGTCGTATTGGATTCAGAATAAAAGAAAGAGGGGATGTATGTTGACTGCGGAGTATCAGGAGTTTGTTCAACAAGAGGTTGATCAGCTCCTGTATTTTCAGATTCTGGTTGAGACAGCGCATTGTGATTCAGAATTTGAATTTGACTCAGTGCTGACATTGCTGTTTGATTTTGTTGCAATGAACCCGGCTCATCAAGCTCTTTGGCGAGAGCCGTTCTAAGATGTTTAAGTTGTGGATCTCTTAAAAAATCAGCATTCACACAATATGGGTACTGTTGTTGTAAGACATACAATGCTTTGGTTGTTTCTATTACGTCAGTATAGGGAGATTTTGAAAATGAATGTTTTTTAAGCCACGGTAAATAGACCGCATGAGCACCTGTTTCCCATGCAAGATTACTTGCAAAACTACGATTTTCTATCCCTTGCTCATCCTCTCGTTGTAATCGTAAAGACATCCCAATATCAATACAAATCACTTGCCCATTACTCTGAGTTTTAAAGTTCCCTGGAGAGATAGCATCTAAAACAACACGACCGCATCGATTGTAGATATCAATTTGTGCATTCATGATTTCTGTCTGCGTTGAATCTTTTCCATGAATAAATGGCGCAGACCAACCGATTGCATGCTCCCTTGCAGGATGCTGTTCATTTTTTGTGATGTCAGTATAGGCAGGTGTAGATACCCCCATAACCGTTGCTTTGGGCTCTATATGTGCATTGATTTGGTTCCATAATCTTACTGAACGCTCGGGCGTATCTAAAACAGCCGCTACGCTCAATACACCTAACGACTTCTTTTTTTGAATTTTAAATACCATTGTTTTTTGCGCATCGCAAAAAACAGCATTAAAATTTCCACTTCCTATATATTGCAAATCTCTAAACATAACACAGTTCCTTATTGGGTGAGTGCAAAAATTTTTAAGCCAAATAAAATGAGAAAACCGCCAAATAATTTGCTTATGTAATGTAATCCTTTTCCAAATATTATTTTAATTTTGTGATGAGAAAAGAAAAAGGCAACGGCAGAAAACCAAACAATGTCAATTATCGTGATTTCTAAAGCATACGAGGCTTGTATAGAAAGTGGCATAGAAGGTTTTATAATGATGGTAAAAAAAGCCAGGAAAAATAAAATCCCTTTGGGATTTAACGCGGTACACAATAAACCTTGTCGAAAGGCTTGGATACCCGTTAAACCAGCGATATTTTTTTCGTCATCGGACTTCATCGTTGCTTTTTTCTCAAATAGTCCCCTTACGCCGAGGTAAATAAGATAAATCGCGCCGATGTATTTGATCACATTAAATAGAATGAGGGAGTGAGAGATAATAATAGCAAGTCCTAATATACAATAACTTGAATGGAGCAAACTTCCCAACGCGATTCCTAAAGCTGTCATAACACCCGCTTTTTGGGTATATTGCAATGCGTTTCGAGAAACCATCATAAAGTCTGGGCCTGGTGAAATCGTTGCAATTAAAATAATGAGAGTAATTTCGATAAATTCAACCACAATATTGTCCTTAACAAGGGATCTCGCAATGAATAATTATTCATTGCGAGATCCCTAATATCAAATTAAGTTTTATAGTAACCGCGTAGTGGGGCATGAGCAGCTACGTTTTATATTATACATGAATATGTTTGTTTTTTAAACATTGATACATTGGCTAATAAAGATAAAAGTTAATGTATGGCGTCAAATATCTTATATACTTCCATTATGGAATCATTTTGGATTACAAGAATATGGCCACCCTTACTATTAAAAATATACCTGATAGTCTTTATCATGAACTAAAAAACAAAGCAGCACGCAACCACCGTAGTCTGAACAGTGAAGCAATTGTAAGTTTAGTACAGGCTGTTCATCAACCCGAACTATCCGTCAAAACAGTGCTTTCGAGGGCACGTGCACTGCGTGTTAAAGAAAATACCATCATGCAATTAACCAATGATATTATCAAAAACGCCAAAGAAGAAGGGCGCTCATGATTATTGTTGATACCAATGTTTTAGTTTATCTCTACATTCAAGGTGAATATACGGCGTCAGTTGAGAAGTTATTGGATATCGATAGCACATGGATAGCTCCTGTTCTATGGCGTTCTGAATTTCGAAACGAATTGGCACTGTATATTCGTAAAAAGCTCATTTCTGTTGATCATGCATTAAAGATTACTGCAGAAGCGGAGGAGTTGATGGCTGAAAATGAATACCAACCTTCCTCGGATGCGGTACTTGCGTTGGTTCACGCATCAACCTGTTCCGCTTATGATTGTGAGTATGTTTGCTTGGCAAAACAGTTTGATACGCCCCTCATTACAGAAGATAAGAAAATTCTCGTAGAATTTCCACAATATACCGCGAGCATAAATCAGTTTATCAAGTTGAGGCAGCAAAACAGTGTGGTATTACTCAGCCACGTATCAATGATTTATTACGAGGCCGTATTTCTAAATTTTCTCTTGATGCGCTAGTTAACATTGCGGCATCCATAGGACAAAGAGTGCATATCGAATTAGAAGCAGCTGCATAAAAGTACGAGTAGTTGAGAAGAAAAAATCAGTGCTATTTCAATAAGAATCAAGGAATTATGTGCCGTTGCGAACCATTGAGAACTGTTACAAAAGTACTCAATGGTACCGAGGGTCGGAGTCGAACCGACACGGTGTCACCACCACCGGATTTTGAATCCGGCGCGTCTACCAATTCCGCCACCCCGGCACAAGTGTGTCATTATAACAAAGAATCTGTTTGTTACAATGGGGTGGTGAAAATATTTATGCGTTGAGTTGTTGGCGCATTAAACGGATGGTTTTTTGATAATCATCACTTTTGAATAGAGCCGATCCGGCGACAAATTCGGTCGCGCCTGCTTTTGCAAGCGATGCAATGTTATGGATGGTTACTCCGCCATCAACGCAGATGGGGAGTGATGGATAGCGTGTGTGAATTTGAGTTATTTTATCAATGATTTCTGGAATCAAAATCTGTCCACCAAAGCCAGGGTTCACCGTCATGACTAAAACAAAATCGAGCCGGTGAATACACCACTCAAGCGAGTCAAGCGGCGTCGCGGGGTTGAGTACGATGCCTGCTTTGCAATGAAGCTCATGAATGAGTTGTAAGCTACGGTCAAGATGAATCGTCGCATCTGGGTGAATGCTGATGCGTGAGGCTCCGGCAGCTGCAAACTGTTGAATGAGTGGATCAACAGGACTTGCCATTAGGTGAACATCAATGGGGATGTTCGGTGCGTGGTCACGCAGCGCTTGGCAAACCGATGGACCATACGTTAAATTGGGTACGTAATGATTATCCATAATGTCAAGATGAAGCATATCTGCCCCAGCTTGAATGGCCGCATCAACCTCGTCACCGAAGTGTAGGATGTTTGCAGATAATAATGAAGGTAGAATTTTAAATGTCATGACACATTATCCTGCATCAAAGGCGCCATTGAAACTCAAATTGAGAGAAGCTGAGCGAACACTTGTATTAAATGGATCAATTTTTCGGGTTGAAAAATACCTGAAATCGATACCGACTGCCGTAAAGTCATCCATAAAATAATTCACGCCGGCGATAACTTGTCCGATGGGGGTGTTGGTACGATCCGCGATTTTAGTCCCCGCTATTTGAACGTTATTAAAATAGAAATCGAGTTTATTTTGTACATTTGCATATCCAATTCCCGCACCTATATAAGGAACCCAATCGGACTGTTCCCACAGGTAATAAGCATCATAATATCCATTCAAAAGGATCGCCGCGGTGTTCGTTGATCCTTTCATTCGATAGCCGTTGCTCTTTTTAGGACTTGATATGGTGTGACCTGCGATGGTAAAGCTATGATAGGTCGCTGAGTTGTATAAAAGCTCACCTTCTACTCGGAATTGATCCATACGATAACCGAGCTCACCACCGAGATTGCCAAACACTTTATATTCTAGTGAGGCAGGGATTGATGTAAGGGTTGTAGGAGAAATGATATTTAAATCTTGGTTGGGCGACCAACTCCCGCCTAAAAAAATGCCCGCGTAAAACCCTGCTACGGGATTCAACGCTTGAGCTGAACCGCTTATCACGAAAGCGGCAAAACTTAATTTTAAGGACAACTTCATGCATGCTCCTACTTGTACATATTTCCATTAAATCGGTATACGGCACCTAAATTGGCGAAGTGAGATTGGAAATTTTTGCCTAGGTCTCCCACATGCCCAGTAGAAACATAGCGGTAGCCAATGTTCAGAGCATAGGATTCTGCGAAATTATAGGTAAGACCGCCGGTTGCTTGATAAGCAACAACACTGTTTGTAATATTGTAAGGTGATAGGCGAAGAGAGTCTAAGTTGCCTCCGAATGAACCGTCAATATAGCCATAGCCCACTCCTACACCTAAGAATGGCTCGATGGTTGGAAGTAGTGGATGAAAATCGTAATAAACATTAGCCATTGCTAATCCAACATGATTAAATCCTTGCGCATCTTCTACTTTGATATGATTGATACTAAAACGCTCCAGTTTTGCACTGAGGTAAGTTAATTCACCTTCATAACGTAAGGGCGTGCTTTTAAAACCAACATTTCCACCGGCATTATAACCGTTATTGTAATGGGCATTGGTTTGCTCAAAGTGGATTGAGGAGGTTCTTAAGTTATTAGGCACATAGGCGTATCCACCAAAAACACTGCTATACCATCCATCAATAGGAGTTGCTGCTGTTGCAATATTCGTGACTAATAATGCCACAGAAAAAAATATTTTTTTCATAATTCTCTCTTATAATTTGATTCATCAATGGTAGCGATTTAAAATTTTTTTTCAACCTTTATTGGTATCTTCTCGAAATCCAGATGTGATTGGGTAGCGCCAGTCTCGCCCGAAGAGTCTCGAGGTGATTTTAATTCCAGGAGCGGCTTGACGGCGTTTGTATTCATTGCGAGCAATCAGTGTGATCACGCGATTCACGTCAGAGGCTGCGTAGCCTTGTTGGATGATATCTGTTGCGCTAGTGTTGTGCACCATATAGGCTGTGATGATGGCATCAAGGGTGGCGTAATCAGGAAGATTGTCTTGGTCTGTTTGATTCGGCGCCAATTCTGCTGATGGTGGGCGGGTCAGTACACGTTGTGGAATGACGTTGCTGAGGCTATTGCGATACTGTGTCAGTTCATACACGGTTGTTTTTAAAATATCTTTAAGCACAGCGAAGCCTCCTGCCATATCGCCATAAAGTGTTGAGTAGCCGACGGCTGTTTCACTCTTATTACTGGTTGTGATGACCATATAGCCCAATTTGTTTGACAGTGCCATCAGTAACATGCCGCGAATACGTGCTTGTATATTTTCTTCGGTTGTATCAACCGGCTTTCCGGAAAATGCAGGGGAAAGAGTTGAGAGCATCGTGGTGAATATCGGCTCGATGGACATCGTCGTCGATTTGACATGCAAGGCATCCAGTTCAAATTGTGCATCTTCATTACTCATTTCTGCCGTGTAACGCGAAGGCATCATGACCGCATGAACACGCGAGGCTCCAAGCGCATCGACAGCGATTGCCAGTGTTAAAGCCGAATCAACACCGCCAGACAAACCAAGCAAGACACCAGGGAAACCATTTTTTTCAACATAATCACGTAGTCCACAGCACAATGCTTGATAAATCATAGCATTTGTTGGGAGTAGGGGGGCTATTTGTCCCTTGATGTGTTGGTCTTGAATGAGAACCGGTTCAAGATGCTCTATAAAGGCTGGCGCACGGACTTGAATGCCTTTATTTTGATCGATGACAAGTGATTGTCCGTCAAAGACTAACTCATCTTGCCCTCCGACCTGATTGACATAAACGATGATTAGTCCTTGTTCTGCATGTGCTGCAAGCAGTGTTTCGCGTTGTTTATATTTATTGAGGTCAAAGGGGGATGCATTGATGCAAAGTAGAATGTCAGTTCCTGCTTCAACTAATTGTTTTACGGGCTCAGAATGCCAAATATCCTCACAAATACACAATCCTAGCGTTTTATTTTTAACAGAAAAAGTGCATGCGTGAGGAGGTCCTTCTATAAAATAGCGTTGTTCATCAAAAACGCCGTAGTTTGGTAAGCATTGTTTATGATAAAGGGCAATACGTTGGCCTTGGGTGAATACGGATGCCGAATTATAACGGCGATCTAAATCGCGAGAAGGGTGACCCATAACGATGTGACAGTGTTGCGTCACGTCTCGAATTGCATTTAATGCTTTTTCAGTTTGCTCATAGAATTCATTTCGAAATAATAAATCTTCGGGTGGATAGCCTGTGATAGCAAGTTCTGGAAATATTATCACGTCGTATTGAGATTGATTTGACTGAATAATATGAAGTATTTTTTTTAAATTAGCAGAAATAGCCCCTACAGTTGGGTTTATTTGCGCCATGAGAAGTGATATATTTTTAGACATTTATGATTTTTGATTGAGCAATGGTGAGCGATTATCTTGTATCTTTCTAGGAAAAGCAAACCTCCGTAGGGCGGTCATTCAGGGCGTTCTAGACCGACACTTGGGTCTTTATAAATATTCGTTCGCAACTCAAGAATTACTGCTTTAGCGGTATTTTTTAATTTCTTTGATCAAAGTGGATTATCGCAACAAGAACTGGCCAAACTAGCTGGTGTAGGCAAAACTGTTGTATTTGAAATTGAAAAAGGTAAAGAAACCGTGCAGTTAAATCCGTTGTTAAAAATACTCGGTATTTTGAATATTCAAATGAAACTTGAACCCCCTTTTTCAAAAATAACGGATGATAATTCATGAAAAAAGCAAGTGTATTGGTTAAAGGTGTTCTCGCTGGGATATTAGAAGAATTGAACGGGGGGAAATATCAACTTATTTACATTGATGATTATCACGGATCTCCTGTTTCTCTTACAATGCCATTAACAAAGAAGATATACGAGTTTAGCGGATGGTTTTGAGGAATATTTCAAATGAATTATCTTCTTGATATCAGTTTGAGTTACAATAGGGGTTTAGTCATTATTTTGGGCAATGATGTTAAAAGCGGCTCTTCAGCGTATGGAACAAACATTTTCATCCGCTGCGTTGATGAAAGGACAGGATTATCAGGCGCGTGGGAATGTACTGAGTGTGCGTTTAAGTGATGGGTTACTTAAAGGGCGCGTGAAAGGACATTCTAATCAAATCTATGATGTGCATTTGGATTTACGTGCATGGCCGGAAAAACCAGCGCGGTGCAGCTGTGCTGAAAAAATAAACTGTGGGCACGCAGTGGCTTGCATGGTTGCATTCGATTCTCGAGATGGCCAAGCAATCGATGTGTCGATTGATCTGAACACAGCCGGTTTGCTGCGAAATCAAGTGGGCAAAGAAGAAATAATACATGGCGATCAAGTGGAGTGGTACTCCGATATTTCTGAGAGCCAACATCTGTTTTTTTCTTATCAACTGGGAATTTTAGTTGACGGTCAACAAGTCAGTATAGTGCCGCTTGTGGCCGATTTAATTGCTCGGCTAGACAAAACCAACCTTGATAAATTGCCTGATGACAATTTAGTTAAATTGTCAGTTGGGGAAAACAAAGTACTCCAAGTAAAGCTCGGGCGAATTAAACCGCTTTTACGGCTAATTTTGCGTTATGGTGCTCGTTACGAAGATAACGTTGCTCATTTAAAGCTGAATCATTTCCAATTAATGTTTGCAGAAGAAGTCGAATTAGCAATGGCTGCAACGACGTTGCGTTGGCATGGCGCGCGCGAGTTGCAAAACATGGTACGTCAGTTATCGCATTTCACACATTTGCCAGAAATCCCTGTTCCACCCGGGCTAAAAGCTGAGTTACGTGATTATCAACAAACAGGTCTTAATTGGATCCAGTGTTTAAGAGAGAATAAATTCGCGGGTGTTCTTGCCGATGATATGGGGCTTGGTAAAACCATTCAAACGTTAGCACATTTTCAGTATGAAAAAGAACAGGGACGTCTTAAAAAAGCAAGTTTGATTATTGTGCCGACGAGCTTAGTCGGCAATTGGGTCGAAGAAGCAGAACGGTTTACACCTGAACTGAAAGTATTAGTTTTCCATGGTGCGTCTCGTCATGCTGACGATTTTGATGGTTATGATTTAGTGATTTCAACGTATGGCCTAATTCAGCGCGATAAAACGCGATTTTTAAAATATCCCTTTTATTATCTGGTGCTTGATGAAGCGCAGTCGATTAAAAATTCGCGTACTAAAACGACACAAGTGATTCAGCAACTCCCTGGCGAACACCGCCTTTGTTTGAGTGGTACGCCGCTTGAGAATCATTTAGGCGAGTTGTGGTCATTATTTCATTTTTTAATGCCAGGATTATTAGGTGATGCACGGCAGTTTCGTCAGTATTTTCGTATACCGATTGAAAAACAAGCGGATGCTTCTCGGCGTGAGATGTTGGCGCGACGTGTTCAACCTTTTTTGTTACGCCGTACAAAATCAGAAGTTGCCAAAGAATTACCAATAAAAACTGAAATGACGCGGATGATATCGCTCTCAGGTACGCAACGCGATTTATATGAAGCCATTCGCTTAAGTATGGAAAAAAAGGTGCGGGATGCGATTGCCGCTTCGGGATTGGGGCGTAGTCATATTGTTTTTTTGGATGCGTTATTGAGGCTCAGGCAGGTATGCTGTGATCCTCGATTAATTTCGATGCCAGAGGCTGCTATGGCGTATGGTACGTCTGCCAAGTTGGACGTCTTAATGGAGTTAATTGATTCCCTAATGGATGAAGGTCGTCGCGTGTTGGTATTTTCACAATTTACGTCCATGTTGAAATTAATTGAAGAAAAATTAAATGAAAAGCACTACCCGTATCTGAAATTGACCGGTCAGACACAAAATAGACAAGCAGTTGTTCGTGATTTTCAAGATTGTGTAGCACCTATTTTTTTAATTAGTTTAAAAGCTGGGGGCAAAGGCTTAAATCTGACTCGTGCGGACACCGTGATTCATTATGATCCGTGGTGGAATCCAGCCGTCGAAGATCAGGCAACCGATCGAAGCCATCGAATTGGGCAGGAAAATCCTGTATTTGTATATAAGCTAATTACTTCTGGGTCTGTTGAAGAAGTGATGCTGGAAATGCAAGCGAAAAAACGGCAGTTATACAACAGTGTGTTTTTGGATAAAGCGGCAGAAAAAATACAATTGACAGAAAAGGATATTGAACAATTTTTTCAGCCGTTGAATTCTCAAAGTTAGCGTTTACTTTTTCGCTAACACCACATCAATGACATGGTGGTCTTTATAGGGAAATGTAAAAATTTTACTAAATAAACGTTTGAGTCGTTGAATTAGAAAATTTTTGGGTAACATCCGAATGGCTAAGCTGTTTAAGAACCATGTCCCATCGAGGCCAAATAATGCGAGCTCATCGATGTTATTGAATGTGATTGGGATGCTGAGTCTTTGGTGATCGACTATTTCAAATTGATGATGAGTGAAGGCTTGCATTAATTCGCATTCACCTGCTGCAACCGTCGTATTTTTAACAATCGCTTTATAATAATGTCCAACAATTCGACTTAAAATAGACTCTTGAGAAACAAATTCAGCTAATTGCTGTTGTGCATTGGGAAATGAATCATATGTTGTCGTGATCAGTGAAAAATGACCATTTGATCGAGTTAATAAATTGGCTTGGTTGAACAATTTATCGATTGGAATATAAGCGTTAATGAAATGGGCAAGAACAAGATCTTGACTGTGGTGTGGTAAAAAATGACTTGCTTCAGTGGCACTTGTTTCAATTGTAGTCAATGGCAACATTGTTTTCGCGTTGTTGAGCATCTCATTTGAAATATCAATGCCGGTGTATTTTGAATCAGGAAGGTGCTCTTGGAGTTGCTTAAGAAAAGCACAATCACCAACACCAAAATCTAATATTTTATACTGGGGTTTAAAGCCTAAATGAGCCTTGATAATTTGATGGATAGCACATTTATGACTGGCACTAATTGAGCCGAAACGATTTGCAGTAGTGCAACAACTTACGGTGTTGTTGTACATGACCTTTAAGGACATGTAATCTTCCTCTTTTTAATTATTTGACGAGTATATCAAAATTCAATATTTTTTCTAGCCTCCTTCGTTATTTCAGACGCTTTCTCGCCAATACGACATCAATGACATGGGTGTCTTTATATGGAAATGTAATTATTTTGCAGATCGCTAAACGCCAAATCCATCGAATGAATTTTTTAGGTAAGAAGGTCGAAGGGATGCCATTGAGGAACCATGCTCCCTCGATGCCAAACAGAAATAAATCATCAACATTATCGAACGTGATTGGTATGGTGACTCGCTGATGGTCGACAATTTCGAATTGGTGGTTCGTGAATGCTTGCATTAATTCACGTTCATTTTGTGCGACGGTGGTATTTTGAATGGCCGTTTTATAATAGCGCCTAACCATGCGATTTAAAGGTGATTTTTTGGAACAAAATTTTTCTAATTGTAACTGTCCATTACGAAATGAATCGTAGCTTGTCGTAATCATCGAAAAATATTGATGCGAGGAAGTGAGTAAATGAGCTTGGTTAAAGAGTAGATCAATGGGGATGTAAGCATTAATAAAATGTGCAATAACTAGAGCTTGGCTGTCCTCAGGTAAAAACTGGTTCGCTTCAGTGGCACTTGCTTTGATCGTTACTAACGAAGGCAATGCCTTTTGGGCAAGCTTGAGCATTTCTGCCGAAATATCAATGCCAGTAAAATGTGATTCAGGAAAATGCAGTTGTAATTTTTGAAGAAAAGCGCCGTTGCCAACCCCTAAGTCTAATATGTTATAAGGAGGAGGGGAGTCAAAACCTACATTGATTATTTGACGGATGGCATATTCGTGACTGAGACTAATCCCACCAAAATGGTCGGAAGCTGTGGTGTAACTATTCGCAACGTTATCATATCTGGATTTTAATGACATGCTTTCTTCTTGTTTAAGCATCTTATAAATTCAGTATATACCAATATTATACTTAGCGCGCGCTACTATACTTCGCGCGGCCACCATTTGCGGTTTTTGACTTGTGCGGTTTTTGACTTGTTCTTTTCGCGCACATTTAACGTTTAAAACTTGACAATAGACCTGCTATTGCGCTGCGTTTTAAACGTTAAATGTGCACAAAAATAACGTCGTCAAAAAACCGCAAATGGTGGCCGCGCGAAGTATATTTTTCTTCATCTTTTCAGCAAATTTGGTATCATTGCCTCTTTCTTTTGACAAATAAGGACAGACCCTATGCACAAGCGATTCTCCGAGTTTTTGCAAAATGAAATAAATACGATCAAAGCAGAGGGACTGTACAAGCCTGAACGCGTTATTTCAAGTCAGCAGCAAGCGTCAGTTGAGGTTGCCCACCATCAAGTGATTAATCTGTGTGCGAATAATTACTTAGGTTTGGCGAATCATCCTACGCTGATTGCGGAAGGGCAACGGGCATTGCAAGAGTATGGCTATGGAATGGCTTCGGTGCGGTTTATTTGCGGCACACAAACGCCACATAAACAATTAGAGCGCAAATTAAGCGAATTTCTCGGCATGCAAGATACTATTTTATATTCGTCTTGCTTTGACGCCAATGGGGGTTTATTTGAAACGTTATTGGGTGCTGAAGATGCAATTATCAGTGATGCGCTTAATCATGCCAGTATTATCGATGGAATTAGATTGTCCAAAGCTCAGCGATTTCGTTATGCCAATAACGACATGGCTGCATTAAGAGAGCAGTTAATTGCCGCTAAAGATTGCCGTTTTCGTTTAATTGCAACGGATGGTGTGTTTTCAATGGACGGTATTTTGGCGAATTTACCCGCTATTTGTGAATTGGCCGACGAGTATGATGCCATGGTCATGGTCGATGATTCACATGCTGTTGGTTTTATGGGGGAAAATGGTCGCGGAACACCGGAGCATTTTGGTGTGTCCGATCGAATCGATATTCTCACCGGGACGCTTGGAAAAGCACTGGGTGGCGCATCGGGCGGGTATACCTCTGCCAGTCGAGAGATTGTCGAATGGTTGCGTCAACGATCTCGTCCGTATTTGTTTTCAAATACACTGCCGCCAGTGATTGCGAGTACGTCAATTGCTGCGCTGGATCTCATTGCTCATAACCGTGATTTGCTTAAAAAATTGAAAGAAAATAGTCAGTATTTTCGTGAAGGAATGGCGGATCTTGGATTTAAGCTTATTCCAGGTGAGCATCCCATTATCCCTGTGATGTTGGGTGAAGCAGCGCTTGCTGCAAAAATGGCTGAGAGCTTGTTACAAGAAGGCATTTATGTGATTGGTTTTTCATTTCCGGTGGTTCCGAAAGGTCTTGCTCGTATTCGTACACAATTGTCAGCGGCGCATGAACGGGAACACCTGGATCGAGCGCTGAACGCATTTAAAACCGTAGGTCAAACCCTAGGAGTTATTTAATTATGAAATCACTCGTCAAAACAAAACGTACGCCTGGTATTTGGATGGAAGATATCCCTGCCCCTACAATGGGCGTTAATGATGTGTTGATCAAAATTGAGAAGACCGCTATTTGCGGTACAGATATTCATATCTATCAATGGGATGAATGGGCCGCCGCAACTATCCCTGTTCCAATGACGGTTGGTCACGAGTTTTATGGTAAAATTGTGGATATGGGTAGTGAAGTTCAAGGGGTCGTTGTTGGCCAACGTGTTTCGGGAGAAGGGCATATTACATGCGGACATTGCCGTAATTGCCGTGCGGGAAAACGTCATTTGTGCCGGAATACTTTAGGCGTTGGTGTGAATCGTCCTGGTTGTTTTGCTGAATACCTCGCCATGCCTGCGAGCAATGTTTTAGCGATACCTGATGATATTACGGGGGATCAAGCAGCAATTCTTGACCCATTCGGTAATGCGACGCATTGTGCTTTAGAGTTTGATTTGGTTGGTGAAGATGTGCTCATAACCGGTGCGGGTCCGATAGGGATCATGGCCACGGCAATTGCTAAGCACGTCGGTGCAAGACATGTTGTCATTTCGGATGTGAATGACTATCGCCTTGATTTGGCACGCCAAATGGGAGCTACTCGCGCCGTTAATGTGCAACGCGAGTCTTTAGTAGACGTGATGAAGGAATTAGGCATTGTCGAAGGGTTTGATGTCGGTTTAGAAATGTCTGGAAATCCTCATGCATTTGGTGAAATGGTCAATCTTATGAATCATGGTGGTCATATTGCAGCATTGGGTATATTGCCCGCAGATACTACATTAGATTGGAGTAAGGTTATTTTCAAAAGTCTGGTGATTAAGGGGATTTATGGCCGAAAAATGTTTGATACATGGTATAAAATGATTGCCATGTTGCAAAGCGGTTTAGATTTAAGTCCGGTAATGACGCATCATTTTTCAGTCGATGATTTTCAACAAGGGTTTGAACTCATGGCTTCAGGGAAGTCCGGAAAAGTAATTTTAGATTGGGTTTAAGATTTTATACTTCGCGCGGTTCATAATTTGTGGTTTTTTGACGACGTTATTTTTGTGCACATTTAACGTTTAAAACGCAGCGCAATAGCAGGTCTATTGTCAAGTTTTAAACGTTAAATGTGCGCGAAAAGAACAAGTCAAAAACCGCAAATTGTGACCGCGCGAAGTATAGCAAGGGCACCTAACCGTTAGGAGTATATATGTCGCAGTACATTTTTACGATGAATCGAGTATCGAAAGTAGTTGAAAATCAGCGTGTTATTCTTAAAGACATTTCGCTTAGCTTTTTACCCGGCGCTAAAATTGGCGTATTAGGGTTAAACGGTTCGGGGAAGTCAACGCTCTTACGCATTATGGCGGGAGTCGATACACAATTCAATGGTGAAGCAAGAGCTCAGCCTGGAATTAAAATTGGTTATCTTGCGCAAGAACCAGAAGTTGATTTAAACAAAACGGTACGTGAAGTCGTTGAAGAGGGTGTTGCTGAAATGAAGCAATTACTCGGTCAATTTGATGAAATTAGCATGCGTTTTGCAGAGCCGATGAGCGATGATGAAATGAATCGGCTCTTGGAGGAGCAGGGTAATTTGCAACATAAGATTGAAGCAGGTCATGGCTGGGATTTAGACCGGCAATTGGACATTGCTGCGGATGCATTGCGATTACCTGATTGGGACACAATAATGAGTGTGTTATCGGGTGGTGAACGGCGTCGCGTGGCTTTGTGCCGTTTGCTGCTTTCTAATCCGGACATGTTATTGCTCGATGAGCCAACCAACCATTTAGATGCTGAAAGTGTTGCATGGCTTGAGCATTATCTCGAAACATTTCCAGGCACTGTTGTTGCGATTACTCATGATCGCTATTTTCTTGATAATGCAGCAGAGTGGATTCTTGAATTAGATAGAGGAGAAGGGATCCCTTATAAAGGCAATTATACCGCTTGGCTTGAACAAAAAAATGATCGTCTTGATCATGAGAAAAAACAAGAAGACTCACATCAGCGTGCAATAAAAGCCGAGTTAGAGTGGGTTCGATCATCGCCTAAAGGACGTCATGCCAAAAACAAAGCACGGCTAGCGCGTTTTGACGAAATGAATTCAAAAGAATTCCAAAAACGTAACGAAACCAACGAAATTTATATCCCACCTGGTGAGCGTTTAGGTGATTTGGTGATTGATGCGGTGAATTTAAGTAAAGCATTCGGTGATCGCGTGTTGTTTGAAAACTTGAATTTTTCGTTACCTAAAGGGGGTGTTTTAGGTGTTATTGGGCCAAATGGTGCCGGGAAATCAACATTACTTAAAATGTTAACGAGTCAAGGAACGCCTGATTCTGGTGAAATTAGAATTGGTGAGACGGTTAATTTGGCATACATCGATCAGATGCGTGATCACTTGGATGATAAAAAAACCGTTTGGGAAGAAATTTCAGATGGTCATGATATTATGCAGGTGGGTTCGTTTCAAATGCCTTCACGTGCCTATGTTGGCCGCTTTAACTTTAAAGGCAGTGATCAACAGAAACGCATGTCTCAATTATCAGGTGGTGAACGCAATCGAGTTCATTTAGCCAAATTATTGAAGCGTGGGGGTAATGTATTGTTACTTGATGAGCCGAGTAATGATTTGGATGTGGAAACGTTACGTGCATTAGAAGAGGCTGTTTTAAACTTCCCAGGATCAGCAATCGTCATATCGCATGATCGGTGGTTTTTGGATCGTGTTTGCACGCATTTCATGGCATTTGAGGGCGATTCTCAAGTCGTATTTCTGGAAGGTAACTACAGTGATTACGAAGAAGATAGAAAGCGTCGCTTGGGTGATAAAGCAAATCAGCCTTCACGAATTAAATATCGTCGCTTAAGAGCTTAATTAAACAAAGGTGTTCTGAATGAAGAAGTTAGTAAATGTTGTTTTGATTTGTCTAGGACTCAATGCTTGTGTGGAAGCGGTCGATCCGTCTACATTGATAACGGACGATGTGGGGGTTGTGCATCGTACGATTGCTTATCAAAAAGATACTCGTGGACGTCGTGAGTTTCCACTCGAGTTAGACGCGACAGGTCACAAACGATTTATATTTGATCCTAAGCTCACTGCGTGGGCCGCTTATGCTCCTGATGGTCACCGTGTCATGACGGGCGCTGCTTCTGGTGGAAAAGATTACTGCGAAGACTCCGGTGCGCCATGCCGTACGGTTACCGGGCGGTTTCATGTTTATAATAAACGCGGTCTTGATTGTCGATCGGGCGAATATCCCGTTGAAACGACCGGTGGCGCCAAAATGCCTTATTGCATGTATTTTTTCAGAGGATTTACGATCCATGCCGCTTATGAAGTTCCCACTCATAACTCAAGTCATGGATGCATCCGAGTATGGCCGAGCGCAGCAAAATGGCTAAATGAGAATTTTATTGATGCAGGCACCGAAGTAACGGTAATGTCGTATGACGGTGAAGATGGTGATGGCGCACCGGTGACTTAATAAGGGTGCATGCTGGGAATCCGATCTACGGTTGGTTAGTGAGCCCGGTTTTACCCGGGCTTCTTCGTCTTATGGCTGTTTAGGTTGAGTTACCGTTTGTGGCGCAGGAGTTGCTGCTGGATCTGTTTCTCCTGTGCGTGTTGTTGCAATGAGTTGCATTATCCCTAAATCGCCGTTGGCTTTTCGTCCTATGAGTACGCCTACTACGAGCTGCTGTGTCACTTTTTCTTTGTCATTTTGATAGAGAACCTGAATCGGCAGCGTTACTTTCCATTGTCCGTCTTTAACGGTATTAATACTGGCTTGGCCATTCGATTGGCTACTGACGTTGAGTTGTTGGGTTTTAATGGAGTCAATGTTTCCTGATTTTTGCAGTGCATCGTTGAACCCTTTCCAGCCTGTATCTGTATAACAGGGTTTTAGCGCATCCAGTTGACTTTGAATAGTCGCAGGAGTAAAGCTAAACGATTGCAATGCTGCCTTTTCTGCCCAAGTTGTAATAAGAGCCGTATCAATTGCTGTTTGCTGCGCTGGAATATGGTAGTTGCAATCAATTGGAGCAGCGGGTGGGGCTTCTGCAGTTTCAGTTACTTCGGTTGTGCTTGCTGGGGCTGGTGGTGCTGCGAGCGTTGATGAGTCACTGTTCGTTGTGTTGATTGCTGCTGGAGTGCTTGGTGCAGTAGGGGTATCTGCTGCATTTGCTGTAGTAACCAGTAGTGCGCACAGAACGGGAGATAATAGCGTTTTTTTCATGTGTGACATTCCTTGTATTTTTAAAAAAGTTATAACGAAATATCCAGACTTACAACTTTGCCACTTTGTGTGAGAGTTTTCAACAGTATCTTCATTTTCAATGAGTATCGAAATTTCTCGCGCTCTGGTAATATCCTAGAAAAAGCACTTGAATCAGTATAGCAACTCTCGCTACGATTGAATTGTTTTTTCTAGAATTGTTTAATTTGATCGAGAGGTGTTCGTGTTTATCGTGACGGGTGGTGGGAGTGGGATTGGGAAATCATTGGCTCTAGCACTTGCCGCACGAGGTAAGTCGGTGTTGATTATAGGGCGACAGAAACGTCAATTAATAGACGTTTCTGATACTTCAGATTTAATTGACTATTTGATTGCCGATGTATCCACAACAAAAGGTAGACAGCTTATTGTTGATCATGTGCGCTCTCTTGGTGCACTTGAAGGTGTGGTACATAATGCCGGAATTATTGATCCCATCATGACGATAGGTCAAATTGAAGAGTCGGCGTGGCAACACTTGATGGCGACCAATGTTGAGGCTCCCTTATTTTTGAATCAGAAGCTCGTGCATCAATTACCTCAGGGGAGGGTGTTGCATATTGGATCAGGAGCAGCGTATTTTCCTATCGCTGGATGGGCAGCTTATTGCACCTCAAAAGCAGCGTTGTCAATGTTAACGCGTAGCTGGCAGCTTGAATACACAACGCCTGCATTCGCAAGCGTAATGCCAGGGATTATTGATACGGGCATGATGTCAACGATTTGCCAATCTGAACAGATGCATCCAGAAAAATTGAGTTTTTTTAGGCAATTAAAACAACATAATCAGTTGTTATCTCCGGCGACTGTTGCGCTGTTTTTGTGTTGGTTATTATTAGATGTTGAAGCATCTCTTTATGGTTCGAAAGAGTGGGATATTTATGATACCAGCCATCACGCCTTCTGGCTTCCTAAAAATCATGACGTGCCTTCTTTGGACAAAGCTTGATCAGTAATTATTTAAAGGAACCCCTCTTATGCGTGATGACACGCCTTATATTTCAGCGGATGCATCCGTTGCAGAACTGACCTTTCGTGGGATTGCGCTTGCAATCGTATTGACGTTGATTTTGGCTGTTTCTAATGCCTATTTGGCACTTAAGCTTGGGATTTTGACGTCTGCATCGATTCCTGCCGCCATGATTTCCATTGCCATTTTACGATTTTTCAAAGGGTCTACCATTCTTGAAAATAACGCAGTTCAGACCGCTGCATCGGCAGGCGAAGCTGTTGCCGGGGGGATTGTTTATACCATTCCCGGACTGATTGTGATTGGTTATTGGCATCATTTTGATTATGTTACTAATTTTTTAATTGCTCTATGTGGTGGCGTGCTTGGAGTCTTGTTTTCAATACCGTTACGTCGGATTCTGGTGAATGACCAAGCGTTGCGTTTTCCTGAGGGAAGGGCGATTGCGGAAGTGTTGAAATCATCGGTTGAAAAAACGGGGTTACGTGATTTGGCATATGGAGGTCTAATCGGTGGAATATTGGAATTATTTCAAGTTGGCTTTAAAGTCATCGCCAGTAGTTGGAGTCATTGGTTCGTGGTTAAACGGACCTTATTTGGATTAGGAGCCGGGTTTTCAGCAACGATGATTGGGGCAGGCTTTTTAGTTGGGCATGACATGGCCATTAGTATTTTTTTAGGCGCAGTTATTGCATGGCTTATTGCGCTGCCTACGGCAAGCCAGTTCTATCCTGAGTTGATTCATCAGTATTCGCCCGCTGAAGCGGGTTTGCATTTATGGAATAGTGAGTTGCGTTATTTAGGCATCGGGGCAATGCTTTTTGCAGGTATTTGGACGTTTAGCAAATTACTTCGACCTCTCTTGAATAATATTTATCTATCGTTGCTGGCCTTTACGGCACATCGAAAACAGGATCATGTTTTACCGCGAACGGACAGAGATATTCCCATGCCCTTTCTATTGATGGGTATATTGCTGATTATGGCGGTGTTGTTTGTGTTATTTCAGTTTATTTTTCCTCTTGATGAGTTGAGTTTTCCTCCGGGGTATGTGCCTACATTAATCTTTTTTTCAGTTCTATATGTATTGATTATCGGTTTTTTATTTTCAGTGATTACCGCCTATTTTTCAGGGATGGTGGGCGTCACTACAAGCCCAGGCAGCTCCGTTGTGATTGCGGGAGTTTTGCTGGCCGCTTGGTTACTTCTCTGTGTGATGCACCACGTACTCCCTTTTCCACTGACCCAAGATCAAATTCAAGCAGCGGAGGCAGTCACCATTATGATTGGCTCTGTCGTGACTGGAATAGCGGCCATTGCCAATGACAATACACAAGATTTGAAAGTCGGTCAGCTGGTTGGGGCAACGCCTTGGAGACAGCAGGCGATGTTGTTGTTGGGTGTTGTGGTATCGGCATTGGTTATTCCTTTGATTATGCAATTGATGTTTAGCGTCTATGGTATTGCGGGTGTGATGCCGCATGAAGGCATGGATGTCAGTCAATCGCTACCAGCGCCAACGGCTGCTTTACTTGCTGCCGTAACGGATGCCGTTTTCCAGGGAAATTTACCATGGAAGATGATGCTCATTGGGGCGTTCATCATTGTTGGCATTATTGCATTCAATCGAATATTGAATCTTCAGCGATTCATAAAAATATCCATGTTAGGCGTTGCCATTGGCATGTATCTACCCATTACGTCGACATTTCCTTTGTTTATTGGGGGTGTAATTGCGTTAGTTGTGCATCGCCGCTTGCATAAAGAGGAGCTCAGTGCTGAAGTACGAGCACAACGCATGCGAATTGGCATGTTGATTGCTTGTGGATTAGTTGCAGGTTCCGCATTGATGGATGTCGTACTCGCCTTGTCTTTTTCGATGTTCAATGGACCTGATGCGCTACGCATGGTGGGCGAACATTGGAATAACACCGGATTGTTTTTGGGTGTCGTGTCGATGATTGCGCTTGCATTATGGATTAAGCGGAGAGTCTGATTTTTTTTGACATGTATAACTTATTAGTAACGACTCTTAAACTAAAGGGTGCAGATCTTCTAATGAGTATATAACTCATGAGAGTGCTTCCTTATCAAAATATTTTTTAATACCCAGCGCCCAAGGGTAGACCATTATTCCATCTATATTTTTAATATATTGCTCTCTACACAAGCAAATTGGTTCGCAATCTCCAAAATCACGCGATAACATTTTTAATGTTGATAAATGACGACTTTCAATCGTTGTTGAGCTTTTAATTTCGATAAATAAAATTTTCTGGCCAGGACGTTCAACAACCAAATCAATTTTTGCGTCATCTTTTGTTGTTAAATAAGTAAATCGATAATTACGATGATAATAACTGGCAAGTTGTATACATTGATTGATAATAAAATGTTCGAATGCTTCGCCGAATCCGGAGGTGCTTTCCGTCAGTGGAATTTCAATGAGTCTCATTAATGCTCTCACAACACCCGTGTCAAAAAAGTAAAATTTTGGTTTTTTGCTCAAACGTTTACGAAATGAATGCTGAAATGGATGTAGGAAATAACCAATCAGGGTATCTTCTAAAATTGTAAAATAGTCTTGTACGGTATAATCAGACACGCCAACATCTTTTGCTATATTTGAAAAGTTAATGATTTTTCCGTTAGTCTGTGCTGCAACCTCTAAAAAGTGGCGGAATGGCTCTAGATCACGTACATATTTTTCTGCCCATACTTCTTCTTTTAGATATAAATTGACATAAGCTTCTAAGAAAAGTTGCTTTTCAATATCGTTCGTCAATTCAAATGTTTTTGGCAACATGCCATATTGCATTGCATGAGACAAATTAAACTCAGATCCGACTTCTAAGTAGGTTAATGGATAAAGATGATAAAGGAGTGCTCTTCCAGCTAATAAATTAGCGCCACCGTGTCTTAATTTTTTAGCGCTGGAACCGGTGAGGATAAATATTTTATCAGTGCTTTCTATCAGATCATGTACGATATCCAACAATTTAGGCAATTTTTGAATTTCATCGATGACAACATAAGGTTGCGTATCTGGTAAGGCTCTAACAATATCAGCTAATGCATCGGGACGACGTGCAAATTGATTTTCATTTTTGGCTTGTAGTAAATTGATCATCAATGCATCTTTGAGCCAGGGCAAGGATTTCAACAAAGTTGTCTTCCCCACCCCTCGAGCACCAAATAAAAAAGCACTTTGTTTTTCACGAAGTTGAATTAATCTTTCGAACATATCCAATGGGCGCCATTTTATAGTGTTGTTTTGTAAATTGTACGCCATTTTCTAAATACAACAAGGAAAATGTCGTTATTACAGTAGTTCTCAATATGGAGCTTATAAATTACACAAGGATCGCCTCTAACCCAGTACTGTCATCCCAGCGCAGGCTGGGATCCATTTCTGAATAAGCACAGTGCCATTTTGATACATGGATCCCAGCCTGCGCTGGGATGACAATGTCATTTTTTTCTTCATTTTTGTTCGAAATGTTGTCATAATACATGCTCTCGTTTTATTGGCTAAATTGCATAAAAAATAACCAAAATGATATGCATGCGTAACAAATAGGTATTTAATTTGTATCGTTTTTTAAAAAAAAGCTTTATTTATATTTTCATCACGTTATCTCTGATCAATACGTATGCTTACGCAACTGTTTTTAAACAAAACGGATTTATTATACAAGGAGTGCAAGGTGAAACCCTTGAAAACGTCACAAAACGATTGATTGAATTGAAAAAATTTCAAGCGCTGAACGACATCGATCCCGACATCTTACAACAACACGTCATCGAGGCCATTCAACCTTTCGGATACTTCAATGCAGTAGTAGATATTCATACTATAAAAAACCAATTGAATATCCGCATTCACCACGGCCCACAAACTCACATTACGCTTATGAATATACGGCTATCGGGTGAGGGGGCAAAAAATCCTGAACTTTTTGATATTATCAATCACCCTCCGTTTCATCAAGGCAGCCCGTTATTATCATCACCCTACGTTGCGTTTAAAAAATCAATTATTAATAAAGCAGAGCAGTTAGGGTATTTACGAGGGGCATTTACTAAAGCCACGGTGTCCGTAGATAAAGACGCGTCTACCGCTGAAGTGACCTTACATTTTGATACCGGCCCATTATTTTATTTTGGACAAGTGCAATTTGACCCTACGTATATTAAACCGGAATTGTTACACCGATTCGTACCCTTCAACCCGGGATCGGCGTACTCTGCAGAAGCAATAACTCATTTTAATAATGCCCTCTCGGACAGTGGGTATTTCAATAGCGTTGTCGTGAAATCCATAACCACGCAAAGCAATACGATTCCCATCGCCGTTCATCTCGAACCCGCATCACGATATACCTATAGTTTGGGCTTAGGATACGGTACGGATACGGGCGTTCGTGGTAGAGCAGGTCTGCATATTAATCCAGTTAACCGGGATGGACATCAATTTAACGTCCTGGCGCAAGGATCGTTTATTCAAAATGCTATCCAGGCACAATACGTCATCCCTGGCCAAAATCCCCTCACCGATCAATATAATCTTACCGGCAATTACTCCAATTTAAATTACCCGGTTGGATATGCCAATGCCTTACTCTTCTCAGCAGCCCAAGATCACAAAACCCTCCGTTTCAATCGTAACGTTTCCCTCAATGCGCTTTATGAGACGTTTCACTACCAACAGTTAATCGATGAACAAAAATGGGTTTCTTATCCTAAAGCGGTATTGACGTGGCTCAATAGGGAGAGCCCTATATTTTCTCCGTCGGGATATAACATTACGTTAACCGGGCTTGGATCGCATCGCATCTTCGCGGGTTCTGAGGTCAATTTTTTTCAAACGTATTTGGATATGAAAGCTGCATACATGATCGACTTTATACGTTTGCGACTCTATGGTCATACCCTACAGGGAATTACGGCAACCAATAACGTGTATGTCTTTCCTTTGTCGCTATCACAACTTCTTGGAGGACCCGATAATTTAAAAGGATACTCATTTAACTCCATTGGCCCCGGAAAAATAATAACATACGCAGGATTTGAATTACAAAAAGAGACCGTTAAGAATCTCTACTTAGTTGGCTTTTACGACAGTGGTGATGTGTATAAGCCCACTTCTCGTGATATAAAACAGGATGTTGGACTCGGGTTAATGTGGGTTTCTCCAATCGGCCCCATAAAAATAGGGCTTGCCCAACCTATAAACCACCAATTTCAAAGGACTACGTCGAGACCTCAGATTGTTGTTAGCATGGGATCTAGTTTATGAAAAAATTGCTCAAACGTATATTCTTATTCGAAATGAAGATACTGGATATGGTCTATCGCTTTTTCCGCCAGGGAGTAATCAAAGGACTTCTTTTTGTCTTACTTGGCATGACATGCCTTACGTTTCTTTTAAGAACGACAAGCGGATTTTTAATGATCGCTAAACTCGCTATGCTTTTTGTTCCTGGGACGTTGACGTTCAAAAATCCAAACGGGCGATTGATGGACTCAATCCAAATTGAGTCCCTTATTTATAACCACAACTCTCTAAAAATGGAAATCAATCACTTATCACTCCAATGGCAGCCCCTTAACCTATTACGTCAGCGCGTATTACCCATAGACAAAATACAAGCAGAAACTGTTACCTTAACCTATGGAGAGAGTCGTCAACGTTTCGATCATCTGCACTTAAGTGGAAATCTTTCACTCCACCATATCCAACTTCAGCTCTCAACGCTGGCAAGTTCCTCATCGTTAGGGGATTGGAAAATAAATACGACCGCGGAAGGTACTTTCCCTTGGATTTGGACTATTGATGCGCTACTGGATCGCACTAATCTCCCTGAAATAAAGCCACGAGGTCTACAAACGGCCATTCATCTCTCTGCTGCTATGACCGATCCTGCACACGGGAATATGATGGTATCCGTTCAGCCGGGTCATTATTACTTCACCGATAATGATTTCTTAAAGTCCCTTCCTTTTCAGGGCGGCACCTTAAAAGCAATTCTTGATCCTACCGCTCTGATCGGTAAAGGTGATTTCGGATTGGATGATAATAAAAAAATTACCGTTGCATTTAAACTTCCAAAATTTCGTTTAGACAATCCCACTGACGCAGAACAAACGTTCAGCAGTCAAATGCATTTAAACGTGGCGACATTGGATTTTCTTAAGAATATTCATCCTGAAATTAAAAATATTCAAGGTAAGTTAGCTGTTTTGGTCGTTGCAAAAGGAAAGCTCAATCAACCGAAATGGACCAGTCAATTTGATCTACAAAACGCAAGCGCTACACTCCCTGCGTTAGGATTAAATTTAAACCCTATTCACCTTGTTTTAACAACTCAGGCTAACCAGTGGGTGGCTAATGGGAGCATTGCTTCTAATCATCAAAGCCTTTCCCTGCAAGGAAAAGGCCAACTAAGTCCAGATCCAATGGGTGAGATACGTGTACAAGGGAATCAATTTTTGATTGCGAACACCAAGTCGTACCAAGTCACTATTTCCCCGCAACTCATGTTGAATTTTACCCCTGCAAATCTAAACATAACGGGAACTTTAACGATTCCTACGGCTCAAATACAGCCGCAAGAGTTTACGGAAAGTATGACGATTCCCAATGATATAACGTTTAAAACCAAAGAAGAAAAAAAATCCCTTCCCTTTAATACGACAGTCGATGTGAATGTCGTCGTTCACAATCAAGTCACCTTAAACTATCAAGGACTGAATACCCATTTAAATGGGACTCTCCATCTAACACAGATTTCACCGAACCCCCTGAGCGGGGAGGGAAGTATTGTATTAACCGACGGAACGTATAAAGCATATGGTCAGGATTTAACCATCAAACAAGGGTATTTATCGTTTACTGGTGGCGCTTTGGATAATCCAAGTATTCGCTTACGGGCAGGGAAATACATTAAAGAGGCGGCTAGCGGTTTGACACACAAAGTGCGCGTCGGAGTGCAAGTATCCGGTCAGCTTTCTGAGCCGACGTTGCATCTATTCTCCATTCCAGCTACGTTTTCTCAAGCGGATATTTTATCCTTATTGGTGCTAGGGATTCCTGCTAATCAAGCAAGCGGTGCTGGCAGCCAATTATTGATAACCGCTCTCTCTTCGATTACGCAAGGAACGCAGAGCGAGGATACTCAGCTATTATCTCAACTTAAGAAAGTCGTGGGAATTGATTTTGATTTTAAATCCAAAGACAACAAGCTAGGGGTCGCGCTTAGTAAATCTTTAACTAAGCGCATTAGTATTGGTTATACTATCGGACTGTCTCAAGCCGATCCGAATGTGATGACTTTAAAATATATATTAACCAAACTCATCAGTCTGCAAATCAGCAGCAGCGATTCCAATAGCGGGATTGATGCATTATATGAGAAAGAGATCCAGTGACCCTAACGGTCGCTGCTCGGTTTTTATACCACAATTAAATTTTGTTGCTCGTAGGAATCCGAGCCGCGACCGTTAGGGAGTGGAGTAGTTGGGATTAAAAAAATCTCTACTTGTTGAACCCCGGGCTACCCATCGGAAATTCAGTATCTTCACTTCCGATGGGTATATTCACTCACGGATTCTGATTCTTTATCACATCGATGTATGGGTAACGGTTTTTCTGGATTTGCTTTAAATATACTCAATGGAAATGCAACTGAAGAGCTGTTAGGAATTGCTCGAGGTAAAGCCATCATACAAGAGTCTTGATTTTGAAGACGAGCCAAACTTAACGCTACTGGCAAATATAAACTTGCACCAGCCAATCGAACAGGTCCGGTTAATATCGTCGTTAGTAGCGCCTCTCTATCGATAGATTTTAAAGGAATCAACTCATGTTGAGAGGTATGTTCATGAGCATCTTTTGCTGAATTAGTAAGGAAAACGTGTTGTAAATAGCTGCTGTGACAATTTGCATAAGAAGGAGTAACAAATTCAACGGTTCCTATCGGATTTGTACCTGTTGTCCTAAATGAAATAGAGCTTATTTGCGTCTTAGAAAAATCAAAGCGTAATTGATCTGTTCCTTTGATCCCTACAATTTCTTCTATTAACTCAGAGATTGCTGTTTCCGTCACAAAATTTCTACCGTCATTAAAGTTTAATTTTTTTTCCTCATCATGCGCTTCCAAAAAACCACCAGGGACAGAGTATAATCCAAGAGCCGATCTTTGTAATAAAATAGAAGTACCATTGCGTGCTATCAAGGGCGCAAGGACTCCTATCTTAAAAATTGTAAATTGATAAAGAAGGCTACTTTCCGGGAATTTTTTATTGCTTAGACAGACGATAAAAGAATAAGGAACTTTTTTAGCCTCCATAAATCTCGCGGCCTGTTCAGCTGAATAAACCTTTTTATTGTGTTTTCAACATAAAAAAACTTAAAATTGTGACTTCGCGCAGTATATGGTATACTTCCATGATGATATGGAAGCATACCGCGCAGTATAAATTAAAAAAGATCATATGACACTCAATACAGATCCACATGAAATCACGACTCCTGCTGATGCTGAAAAAGACTTATTTCCTGAAACATTCGAATCTCGAAATACAAAAATAGTTCTACGTAATCTCGACTGCTTCATTTACCCGATCTATAGATTGGACGAACTAACTCAGTTAATGCGAAAAAATAATATTTTTGTAGCTCGTTTCCTGGTCGATGTGAACGGTGTATTATGGTTCGCAGAAGAAGGGACTCCGAGCAAAAGTGTCCCTGCGCATTATCAGATGACAGAGGAGCATCGGAGTGTCGCTTGTTGTTTAACGGCAGGTAATATTGAATTTTCACCCGATTATCAACAGATCATTCGAGTGAATCATAAAAGTGGTGATTTCAGGCCATCCTATAAATCACTCGCTATATTTTTTGCCATTGTTTTGAGGGCTCTTGAGGACCATTCGGTTTCTTTACCTGTTTTACTCGAGGAACCCCTAAGAGTAGAACAATTGTCGTCATCAGGTGGCATTGATCGAGTTTATAATTTCACCAGAAGTGAATTAAATGGGTTGAGTTCATCCATTAATAGCGTTAGTCCACAACCAACAGAAAAAAAATCCATTCATTGTAGTAGAGATAAACGGGAGCGCGACATCTCCGAAATCCCCGATATGCCTGACGGTTCATTGCCTCCGCCTGCAATCTGTTTCGGCAAAAATGGTATGTTTCCTCCTGCTGCTTATGAGGGCAGTAATAGCAGCAACACGCAAGTACCTTCGCTTTCTCTATCTTAAAGCACCTCATATGTCCGCCTTGTACAACAAGATGCATGAGGTGTTTCCCGCGCTCAAATTGGGGCAGCTCAACCCTCATCAAAATCTGATTACGGCCGTTTTAGATGCCTTACCTGCGGATGCGTCTTTTGAAACGATGCAAGATTTACTAACAGAGAAATATATCGACCAACTGCCTGAAGAGATTGGTCGTACAGTACCCGTCGATTTTTTTAAAAGCGTCGTTGATAGACGAAATGGAAGGCAAACGGTCGATAAATCCTATATCAATCAACTGATGTGTTTTTCTGGAAATGAAACACCAAAAGACTATATTGAAGCGCTACTCAGGCTTTGTGCGCCCATTTTCGAGACGGTGTCTCGCGCATTAAGCCATGGCGATGATGTGGAACGTTCGCTGGTTACTTTTTTTAATCGACATGCTGGCAAATCTGAATTCAATTAACTCATGGTACTGCCAACTTTGTGCGGTTCCTACCCACTACGTGGTCCAGCGATGCAAGTAGCTTCTGATCCTGCAGGGAAAAACTATATTCAGAAGCTCGCTCAATATCGGCTTTCGGACTTGGATCTTGCGTTCAACACTCAGGATGATTCACAGCTAATCCGCCCAATGACGTTTCTTTGTAGATGCTTTGCATGTCCATGCCGGTTTGCTTCATTGTTTTAATGACTTTGTCGAGTGATACGTGATGCTGTCCGTCGCCAATCAGTGCCATGCGAGATGCGTTTACCGCTTTCACTGATCCCATTGCATTGCGCTCAATGCATGGAATCTGAACAAGTCCACCGATGGGATCGCAGGTTAAGCCCAGATGGTGTTCCATGGCAATTTCAGCCGCATTTTCCACTTGATCAATTGTTCCACCTAATACGGCTGTAATCGCCGCCGCGGCCATTGAGGAGGCAACGCCGACCTCACCTTGACAGCCTACTTCTGCACCTGAAATTGAAGCGCCTTTTTTATAAAGAATACCAATTGCTGCTGCAGTGAGAAAATAAGTATACACATCTTCATTAGACCACTTTTCATGCGCTGTTCGGAAATATTTCATTACTGCCGGAATAATTCCTGACGCACCGTTCGTTGGAGCGGTCACAATGCGTCCACCGGCTGCATTTTCTTCATTAACAGCCATTGCATAGAGATTTAAGTGATTCATGACGTCTGAATTTTCGTAAATGCTCGGGATCCCTCGTTTTTCAATTAATGTTTTATACAGTTCTGGTGCCCTGCGTTTGACATTTAAACCACCCGGTAAAATGCCAGGATGATGGCAGCCATTTTCAATGCAATCATCCATGACTTTAGCAATTTCTAATATACCCTTGTGAATGGTCTGTTCATCACGCCATGTGAGTTCGTTTTTCATCATCAATTCAGCAATGTTGAGCTTATTTATTCTGCAATGGTCAATCAGTTGTTTTGCTGTATCAAAAGGGAAGGGCTGAGTAGATTGTTCAGGGGGTGTTATTCCAAAGTCCTTCTCTGTTGTAATAAATCCACCACCAATGGAGTAATATACTTCGCTTACGAGTGGATTATCATCACGATCAAAGGCAGTAAATCGCATCCCATTGGTATGTTTTGGCAGCTGGTCTTTTTGATAAAAAATAAAATCACGTTCTTCTATGAACTGAATGAGGTTGGTACCTGCGAGTAACAAGTGTTGGGTCTGAATGATCTCATGCATACGAGGGACCATCGTTTCAGGCTTCACGGTTTCGGGTGTTTTTCCTTCTAGGCCATTTAAAATGGCTTTATCTGTACCATGCCCTTTACCGGTTAATGCTAATGATCCATATAGTTCTGTTTTAACGCGATGTGTTTTTTCAAATAAGGCATGATGTTGCAAAAAATCAATAAATGCGTTGGCCGCATACATTGGCCCACACGTGTGTGAGCTTGATGGTCCGATACCGATGGAAAAAAGATCAAATAAACTAATGCTCATGAAATGGTCCAATGAATTGATATAATATTAATTTTAACCCGTGTCTGATAGTATATTGGAGTCTGGACAAAAATACATGCAAAAAGACGCATGCATTCTTGTCCAAATAACGTTAGCCCTTCAATACATCACAACACCTTCTATCCTATCAAGATAACTTAAGAATTAATTAGGGTTTTGAGATAATCATCTAGAAAACTCAAACCCCTAATTAATTAGGTGCTCATTTATTTGGACAACGCTGCATGCGTCTTTTTGCATGCAGCGTTGTCCAGACTCCAATAGTATAACAACCAGAGAGTGATTAACAATTTCCCAGCAACGCATTTGCTGCTTTTGATTGATTTTTTCGCCCGATTGCTTTGCAAATCATATCGCCGGCTTGTACCATTTTGAAAATATCAATACCAGTTTCTAACCCAAGCCCATGCATTAAATACAATACATCTTCAGTTGCAACATTGCCGGTTGCGCCTCGCGCATAAGGGCAACCGCCAAGGCCGGCTACTGAAGAGTCAAATCGTGTAATGCCGCAATCCAAGGATGCGCAAATGTTCGCAATGGCTTGACCGTAAGTGTCATGAAAATGCATCGCTACATTTGAGAGCATGACCGTTGGTTTTATGGCATGAATCAACGCTTTTGTTTGTTTAGGTGTTCCTACGCCTATCGTATCACCAAGGCTGAGTTCATCGATCCCTAATTGTTGAAACTGATCAATAACGCGTAAAACTTGTTCGGGTAAAATCGCGCCTTCATATGGACAACCCAGCACACAAGAAATATAACCACGCACTGAAATGCCATGATGTTTTGCAATGCTGACAATGGGTTTAATGCGTTCAATGCTTTCTTGGATAGAACAGTGAATATTCCGTTGATTAAATTGCTCACTGGCTGCAGAGAACACCGCAATATGTTTTACGCCACACGCAAGTGCTACTTGCATGCCTTGTTCATTCGGCACTAATGCTGAATATTGAATTTTTTTTAGCCTATCAATGGCGCTAAAAACGGTTTGGTTATCAATGAGTTGGGGGATGGCTTTGGGTGACACAAAACTCGTGACTTCAATATGAGTCAAGCCAGTCTGACTCAGCAAATTAATCAATTGAATTTTAGTTTCTGTAGGAACAAATACAGATTCGTTTTGTAGTCCATCACGAGGACCTACTTCGATGAGGGTGACAGAAGGTTTCATGAACGTTTTTCTACCGCGATCAGCTCGCTACCTTCGCTAACCTGATCGCCAATTTTATAAAAAATGTCAGTGATAATGCCATCATTGGGTGAATGCAGTGTATGTTCCATTTTCATCGCCTCAAGTACAATGAGTGGTTCGCCCGTTTTAATCGAGTCGCCTTTCTTCTTTAAAATAGCCACGATAGTTGCTGGCATTGGCGAAGTTAGTTGTTGGTTTGCGGTGTCAAGATGTCCTGTTTTTGTCTGCCAATTAAACTGCTCAACAACAATCGCGCCTGAGTTTGTAAAAAATGTAAAACAACCGCCTTGTATATCAACTGATGCTTGCCGCGTTTGCTGACCATCATCAATGGTTAGTATCGAATGTGTGAGTTTTGCGTGAATTGACGTTGTTCCAGTGGGGGTGGTGACCTTGAATGAATGCTGATCAATAGGGTAAATGATCAAGGACTGTTGTTCTCCGTTTATCAGATAATGAACCGTCCAATGGCTTTTTAAATGCATCTGCCAAGCGAATGTATCGGCTTGTAAACGGGTTTTGCATGGCGGATTTAAATTGAGGTAGTCCACGCTTGCGGCCATCAATAATCCCCAATCCATCGACGGCTTGGATAATTGAATGGGATAATCAATTAAAAAATTGGTTGATAATTCACATGATTTAAAGCGCGGATGTTCAATAATGGCCTGTAGTAACGGTAAATTTGTTTTAATTCCACCCATCCAATAATGTTTAAGTGCTTGCTCTAAACGTTGTATTGCTTCTTGGCGTGATGCGCCAAAGGCAATCAATTTTGAAATCATGGGATCGTAATGCATTGTAATCTGAGAACCACGCTGTATCCCCGTATCGATACGTATCCCTTCGTCCGTTGGTTCTTTCAAAAAATCAATCGTGCCAGTGGATGGCATAAATTGATGATGCGGATCTTCGGCATAAATTCGACATTCTATTGCATGACCTTGTGATTGTATTTGTTCTTGGCCGCAGGGAAGGGGTTCATTGGCAGCGATACGCAATTGCCATTCTACGAGATCAAGGCCCGTTATCATCTCGGTGACAGGATGTTCGACCTGTAGGCGAGTATTCATTTCCATAAAATAAAACTGAGATGCATCACTGACTAAAAACTCAATCGTTCCTGCACCGCGATAATCGATAGCGCGCGCGACTTCGATTGCGGCGTCGGCGATTTGACGATGCAATGCTGGCGGTAAATTAGGCGCGGGCGCTTCTTCGATTATTTTTTGATGTCGACGTTGAATAGAACAATCGCGTCCAAACAGATGTACTACTTGACCAAAATTGTCAGCCATAATTTGAATTTCAACATGGCGCGGATGAGAGATGTATTTTTCAATGATCATGATGTCATCACCGAAACAGGCATTCGCTTCTCGCCGCGCACTCTCGAGTGCGTGTTTAAATTCATCCGCTGTTTCAACGGTTCGCATGCCTTTTCCACCACCACCACTCGCAGCTTTTAATAAGATTGGAAAACCAATTTTTTTGGCTTCGTGCAAGAGTGTTGCATCAGCTTGGTCATCTCCATGATAGCCTGGTGTTAGTGGGACATTGGTTTTCGCAAGCAGTTGTTTGGAGAGTTGTTTAGAGGCCATCGCCTCCATTGCCGACACCGAAGGACCGACAAAAATGATGCCCGCATCCGCACAAGCGCGCGCAAATTTTGGATTTTCAGATAAAAAACCATAACCTGGGTGGATGGCATCGACGTTTGCTTGCTTTGCAACGTCAATAATGGAGTCAATGTTTAAATAACTGGCGCGTGCATCTGGCTCACCAACACAATAAGCACGATCGGCCAGACTGACATGCAAACTATCACGGTCGATAGTCGAATAGATGGCTACGCATTCAATGCCGAGTCGGTGCGCTGTTTTGATAATGCGGCAAGCAATTTCACCTCGGTTGGCGATTAATAATGTATTAAACATGATGACTTAGTCCCAGTTGGGGGTTGTTTTACTTAAAAATGCTTTTAGACCACGCTGACCTTCGGCCGATATTCGTTTTTCAGCAATGAGGGAAGAAGTCAGTATTTGCATCGCTTCATCAATGGGTTGTCCACCGACAAGACGAATCAATGCTTTCGATGCTTTGACGGCTAACGGTGCATTATTTGCTATTTTTTCTGCAAGATCCAACGTGAAGGTTAATAATTCATTTTGTGGAACACAATGCTGTACCAGCTTGAGATCATACGCACGTTGAGCATTGATGATTTGAGCGGTCATAAATAACTCGCATGCAGCACGCTCTCCTATGGCGTTAATGACATAGGGACTGATGACCGCAGGAATAAGTCCAAATTTAACTTCAGAAAAACAAAACCGTGCAGTATCTGCTGCAATTGCAATGTCACATGCGGCGGCGAGTCCTGCACCACCACCAAATGCCGCCCCTTGCACCATCGCAATGGTTGGTTTTGGGCACGTATAGAGGGAATGCATCATATGAGCCAATAACAGAGCATCTGCTCGATTTTCTTCCTCATTATAATCGGCCATACGCTGCATCCACGCTATATCAGCTCCTGCTGAAAAGTGTGGTCCATTAGCCATTAAAATAATCACTGCGACGCTTGGGTTTTCACGCGCTTCTTCAAGCCTAAGCTCAAGATGTGTCAGCATGGAGTCATCAAATGCATTGTGTTTTTCTACACGATTCATGGTAATGATGAAAACTTTTCCTTGTTGTTCGCAAAGTAAATCACTCACGATGTTCTCCTTGACTACATCCGAAACAAACCAAACTGAGTTGAGTCAATCGGTGCATTGAGCGCCGCTGATAAACTTAATCCTAACACGTTGCGCGTATCGGCTGGCGCAATAACCCCATCATCCCATAATCGAGCGCTGGCATAGTAGGGGTTGCTCTGATATTCATATTGTTCAAGTAATTCGGCTTTAAATTGTTCTTCCTGTTCCTTTGGCCAGGTTTTGCCCTGCTTTTCTTGCTTTTCACGGTTGACTTGTGCAAGGACATTAGCGGCTTGTTCACCACCCATTACGGCAATTCGTGCATTTGGCCATGACCATAAAAAACGTGGGCCATATGCGCGACCACACATGGCATAATTGCCCGCACCAAAACTTCCGCCAACGATAACCGTAAATTTAGGAACTCGTGCAGTGGCCACTGCAGTGACCATTTTCGCACCATGCTTAGCGATTCCAGCGGCTTCAGCCTTGCTACCGACCATAAATCCAGTAATGTTTTGTAAAAAAACCAGAGGAATTTTTCGTTGAGCACAGAGTTCAATGAAGTGCGTACCTTTCAGTGCACTATCGCCGAATAAGATACCGTTATTGGCGATAATTCCAATAGGGTAGCCGTATAAGTGTGCAAATCCGCAGATTAATGTTGTGCCATACAACGCTTTAAATTCATCAAATTCAGAACCATCAACAATACGAGCAATGACTTCACGTATATCGAATGGTTTACGAGCATCCGTGGGAATAATGCCATTCATCTCATTGATATCATATGCAGGTTCAATGCTTTGAATCGGATGGAGAACATTCGGCTTGGTTCGGTTTAAATGGCGAACAGCTATTCGTGCAAGATGAAGGGCATGGGCGTCACTTTCAGCATAATGATCGGCAACACCGGATTGTCGGCAGTGAACATCACTGCCTCCCAATGCTTCTGCCGTGATAATTTCACCTGTAGCCGCTTTCACGAGTGGTGGGCCACCTAAAAAAATTGTTGCCTGGTTACGAACCATAATGGACTCATCTGCCATAGCGGGTACGTAAGCACCACCGGCAGTACATGATCCCATGACGACTGCAATTTGCGGAATGTTTTTGGAGGACAGCATGGCTTGATTAAAAAATATACGGCCAAAATGATCGCGATCAGGAAATACTTCATCTTGAAGAGGCAGATAAGCGCCCCCTGAATCGACTAAGTAAATGCACGGTAATTGATTGGCTTCTGCAATTTCTTGTGCACGCAAATGTTTTTTGATCGTGAGGGGATAATATGTTCCACCTTTTACCGTAGCATCGTTGACGACGATGATGCATTCTTGATTAGAAACACGTCCAATCCCTGTGATTAAGCCCGCAGCAGGTAGATTATCATCATAAACGTTATAGCCAGCTAATTGCGAAAATTCTAAAAAAGCGCTGCCGGGATCAATGAGTTGTTGTAACCGTTCGCGCGGTAGTAATTTTCCGTGAGCCTGATGTCGTAATCGTGCTTTTTCGTCACCACCCAGGGCAATAGTGGCAATCTCATGCTGCAGCTTGTCAAGTTGGATGTTCATGGCTGCTTGATTGGCTTTGAATTCAGGACTGTTACTATTGATTTGGGAGATTATTTTTGACATGAGGCGCGCCTATACAATAATAATTTTGCTAATGACAATCACCAACCAAACCATCCATGTTGCTTCAAAATAATAGGGTATGGTATGACCTTTAAGTGCACGGTATATCAAGGCTGGAATCGCGGTAATGCAAATGGGTAATAACGTTAAGATGATAACTCCCCGGAGTATAATCCCCGCATGACTATTGCTGAATAGCGGTGCTAAGGCAAGATTGGCATGGGTATAAACGATGTCAAGATAGACCACGAGAAGGTGTGCGTATCTCGCAAATGTGACGACGATTAGGCTGAGTGCCAGATAAATTAAACCTTGTTTTAACATGAGAATCCTTATTTTTTTTAAGTCTATGATCGAGTATTACATCATCTCAATGGCCATTGCGACGGCTTCGCCACCACCGATGCACAGTGATGCCACTCCGCGTTTTTTTTGATGCTGTTGGAGTGCGTGAATTAATGTGACTAAGATACGTGCTCCAGATGCGCCAATGGGATGACCCAGCGCACAAGCTCCACCATGAATGTTGACCTTTTCAACATCTAATTCTAACTCTGAAATGGCAACCATTGCCACCACGGCAAATGCTTCATTGATTTCATATAAATCGACTTGTTGTGGTGTCCATCCGGCTTTATTGAGTACTTTGTTAATGGCCGTAATGGGGGCCGTGGTAAACCAAGCGGGCTCCTGAGCAAACGTGGACTGTGCGACAATTCGAGCCAGTGGTTTTAGTCCACGTTGAGCTGCGTTTGCTGCACTCATTATGAGTAGACTTGCTGCACCATCGGCAATAGAGCTTGAGTTGGCGGCGGTAATCGTACCATTGACTTGAAAGGCGGGTTTTAAATGGGCTATCTTAAGAAGTTTGTTTTCATCGGGTGCCTCATCCAGATGGATGATATGTGTGCCTTTGCGATCGGTGATGGTCACCGGTGCAATTTCCGTTTTAAAGTAACCCGCCTTTTGCGCATCTAATGCACGTCGCATTGAACGAGCGGCAAACACATCTTGATCTTCGCGCGTGATGTTAAATTTCTTAGCCGTTTCTTCGGCAAAATAGCCCATCAGTTTTCCGCAATCATAGGCATCTTCGAGACCATCAAGAAAGAGGTGATCCTTGATTTCACCATGACCTAGGCGGTAACCGGCGCGAGCTTTACTTAATAAATACGGAGCATTGCTCATGCTTTCCATTCCACCCGCAAGGACGATGTCTGCTGAACCTGCGGCGATTAAATCACGTGCAAGCATGACGGACTTTAAGCCCGATCCACACATTTTATTGAGTGTGCTTGCTCCAACTGAATCTGGAATTCCTGCTTTTATCGCTGCTTGTCGTGCAGGCGCTTGGCCAATGCCCGCTTGCAGAACACAACCGGTGATAATTTCATCAATATCTCGGGCATCGATGCCTGTTGCCTCGAGAACTGCACGGTGAGCGACAGCGGCGAGATCAGGTGCTGTCAACGGTGATAAATGTCCCAAGAGCGTACCCGTTGGTGTGCGTATGCCTGCGACAATGACGATGTCATCTTGTTTCATTATAATGCCCCAGCTTGGTTAAACAGTTCTCGTCCAATCAACATCCGCCTAATTTCAGAGGTGCCAGCGCCGATTTCATAGAGTTTGGCATCGCGCAAGAGACGACCGGCAGGGTAGTCGTTCACGTAGCCATTTCCGCCTAGCGTTTGGATGGTTTGAAGCGCGATTTGCGTGGCTTTTTCAGACGTATACAAAATGACGCCAGCGGCATCTTTTCTGCTCACCAGACCTTGATCGCATGCGCGAGCGACGGCATAAAGATAGGATCGTGAGGCACTTAGTTCGGCGTATATGTCGGCAAGTTTCGCTTGGATAAGCTGAAATTCACCTATCGCTTGATTGAATTGCTTTCGCTCATGTACGTAAGGCATCACTAAATCAAGGCAGGCTTGCATAATGCCAACCGGGCCAGCAGCTAAAATGGTGCGTTCATAATCAAGCCCGCTCATCAGAATTTTTACACCTTGATTCAACTCACCCAGTAAATTTTCAGCAGGCACAATGCATTCTTCAAAAACCAGCTCACAGGTGTTCGAGCCTCGCATTCCAAGTTTATCTAGTTTTTGTGCGGTGCTGAAACCAGGGAAGTCTTTTTCGATAATAAACGCAGAGATCCCCTTACTGCCGGCTTGTTTATTGGTTTTTGCGTAGACCACTAACACATGGGCATCGGGGCCATTGGTTATCCACATTTTTGTGCCATTGAGAACAAAATGATCTTTTTCGGCACGAGCTTGAAGCTGCATGCTGACAACGTCGGAACCTGCATTGGGTTCACTCATGGCTAATGCGCCTACGTATTCACCCGTAATGAGCTTGGGAAGATAGCGTTGCTTTTGTTGTGCATTACCATTTAAAAAAATTTGATTAACACACAGATTCGAATGTGCACCGTAACTTAATCCGACTGACGCTGAGGCGCGGGAAATTTCTTCCATGGCAATCGCATGGGCCAAATACCCCATATTGGCACCACCATATTCTTCACTAACGGTAATACCTAATAAACCCATGCTTCCTAATTTTCGCCAAAGGGGGTTAGGAAACTGGTTATCATGATCGATTTCTGCGGCAATTGGGGCGATTTCACGTTGAGCAAATTGGCGAACACTGTCGCGTAAAAGGTCATTGGTTTCGCCAAGCAGGTGTTGTAATCCAGAGTGCATTACTATTATCCTTTTTGATCGTTTACATAGTTTCAGAATATAACGCGCTTGGTGTTACTTGTACAGCCTCATTGATGCGTAGGTCCTGTAGGGCAGGGAGGATAGGGTCTGTGTTAATCTGCAATATCCCATGTTACTATACTCCAAGCATCTTAACAGGAGGTTTGATTCATGCGTGAAACGGTTTTGTGGGGGCAGCATGTTGATGAGTATCAGCAAATGTTTGGTTTGTCTGATTCAGATATCCACTCACGATTACTCGAGTATGGTTGTGGTGCAACGGCGGTCAACGCACAGCTTCATGCACGTGGCCAATCGATCATTAGCTGTGATCCATTGTTTACTTTTGATAAACTTCGTTTAGATCAATCCGTTCAATCGACGTTTGATGAAGCAGTTCAGCATCTTAATGTTGCTCATGAGCAGTATGATTTTAGTTATTATGGTGGACTTACGTCGCTGATAGCCAAACGCCGTCAAGGAATTGATCGGTGTCTTGCTGATTATGAAGCAGGGCGCATGGAAAAACGTTATTTGCCACTTGAACATGACGCATTGCCGTTTGAGGATTTTTCATTTGATCTTGCACTGTGCTCGCACTTTTTATTCGTGTCTATCGATGAACAGGATGTTGATTTTCATTTGCGGTGTATTCGGGAATTAGCACGAGTGGCGAAAGAGGTGAGAATTTTTCCATTAATTGATGAAAGCGGCCAACCATCTCCTGCGCTTGGACCGAGCTTATTAGGACTTCAACAAGAAAATTATGGTGTTGAAATTCGTAAGGTCGATTATCAATTACAACGGGGTGGCAATGCGATGCTCAGAGTATGGGCGCTTGAGTGTCAAGTATAATGTATTCACTGATGCGTTCTTTATTGTTTAAGCTTGATGAAGAAAAAGCGCATCATGTATCGCTAGAGGCCTTGCGCTATATTCCTCGCTCGTGTTTTTCGCAACCTATTTGGTCGAGAAAGCCGATTTATGCTCTCGGTCTTGAGTTTGCTCACCCTGTGGGACTCGCCGCCGGCCTTGATAAAAATGGCGATTATGTACAGGCCTTAGATAAGATTGGATTTTCATTCATTGAAGTTGGAACCGTCACGCCGCGCGCGCAAGACGGCCATCCTAAACCGCGTTTATTTCGATTACCTCAGGCTCATGCCATCATTAATCGCATGGGGTTTAATAACCATGGTGTTGAATCAATGGTATCAACGATTTCTCGTGTTCGCACTAACGCTATTTTAGGTATAAACATTGGTAAAAACAAAGAGACGCCATTGAATAATGCCGCAGAAGATTATCTTTTTTGTTTGCGACATGTTTATCCTCACGCGTCATACGTTACTGTCAATATTTCGTCACCGAATACGCCCGATTTACGCCAGCTACAAGATAGCGATTATTTTTATCACTTGATGAAGCAATTGCGTGAAGAACAGCTTCGCTTGTCTGATCAATATCAGCGTTATGTGCCGATTGTGATTAAACTATCGCCGGATGAATCCGATGATGCGTTAAAACGCATGGCCGAGACCATTCTTCAGCTTGGCATCGATGGTATTATTGCGACGAATACAACCTGTGCGCGAGAGGCCGTCGCAGATTTGCCACATGGAAATGAGGCAGGGGGGCTAAGTGGCCGTCCGTTGTTGTCGCGATCGACCGAATGCTTACGAGTATTAAAGCAGGTTGTTGGTGATGTCATTCCTCTTATCGGTGTAGGTGGAATTGATAGTGCTTTAACTGCTCGCCAAAAACTTGAAGCGGGCGCGACGTTAGTGCAGGTATATACAGGGTTGATTTATCAGGGGCCTGGGTTGGTAAAGCGCGTAGTAGAGGGTCTATACCCGCGCTTTTAATCTTTCATGTCGCAGGCCAATTTATGATCCAGACACATTCATCATCTGTGATGGCACAACCGTTGAAATCGCATGCTTATAGACCATTTGTGTTACCGCATTTTTTAGCATTACCACGTTTTGATCAAAATTATCCACAATGCCATGTAGCTTGATCCCATTGATCAAAAAAATAGATACTTGAATATTTTGTTCTTTCAAAGAGTTTAAAAATATATCTTGCAGTGAATTATTTAATGAGTCTTTCGTAGTCATGTCAAACTCCTTGTAATTGTTATTGTCTATGCCGCAGTGATGGAGCACAGCCGAAGGTTGTACTTAGATTATCGACCGTTAAAAAATAAACTTGAGCTGTCGCTTTTCAATATTCTCAAACTTAATCAGAGCACCGATTTTCCAGATTACTTCGATCTACCCCCTCTCCTGCGCGAGGAATTGGAGCAGGATGATAATCTCTTTCGCGGGAAGAGGGTTGGGGAGAGGGAAATGGAAAAATCTACGCTAAGACAACATCCTCTGAACAAAGTGTTGCAATTGAGGTGTTGAAGCAATTACAATGAACTCAATATTTGATTTTATTTAAAACAATGTTTACACCCTTTGTTTTTTTTGTTATTATTGCGATCACGCTGCTGCATATTAGTATGTGAAGATACATTCTAAGAGTCAGTTGTATTGAATTTGTATATAAACTTAAGTTTTGGAGAAAAAAATGACGATCACTTTAAACGATATTGAACAAAAAAATGCTGGTTTATCTGAACAGGTTATTCAAGCAGTTAAGCACTATTTAACAACGTCTGGTAGTAAAGATGCGAACCTCAACCTCCATCAATTGATTCTTGAAATTGTTGAAGCACCATTGTTTCGTACAGTGATGGAAATGACACGTTATAATCAATCAAAAGCTGCTCGCGTGCTAGGTGTGAGCCGTGGAACATTGCGTACTAAACTGAAGCGTTATTTTGATGACGAATTTATTGGTACACGCGATTATTAATTGCTGGTTATCCCCGAGGCATTCTGCTATTATTCATTCCAAAGTCGGTCAGGCAATCGCTCGAAGTTACTTGTAGCTTCGGGAGGAAAGTCCGGGCTCCAAAAAGCAGGGTGCCAGGTAACGCCTGGGAGGCGTAAGCCTACGGCAAGTGCCACAGAAAATATACCGCCAATGCTTTTGGGCATCGGTAAGGGTGAAATGGTGCGGTAAGAGCGCACCGCGCGATTGGCAACAGTCGTGGCAGGGTAAACCCCACCCGGAGCAAGACCAAATAGGGATCCATGTGGTATTTATACCATAACGTGCTGCTCGTACGGGATCCGGGTAGGTTGCTTGAGGTAAACGGTGACGTTTATCCCAGATGAATGATTGCCCACGACAGAACCCGGCTTATCGACCGACTTTTACTTATTCAACTGCTTTTACTAGGTTGAAGAACACGTCCAACACTCAAGGAAAAAAATGAATATCAATCGACGCTTGATGCCTCTCTTATTAATTTTAATTTTATTTCCATTGGTCAATGTACACGCCAACGCGATCGATAATTTACTCCCTTCTGAACGAAATACCATTGATGTATTCCAGCGAGCATCATCCAAAGTCGTTTATGTGCAGCGACTTGCAACAATTATGAATAAGCGAAAACGCGTACACGTGTCCGATGGCACGGGTTCTGGAATTATTTGGGATAATGCGGGTCATGTTGTTACGAATTATCATGTTATAAAAGGTGCAGATAAACTACTCGTCAATGTGGATGATGTGTTGGTTTCTGCAAAAGTGGTCGGTGCAGAGCCACGAAAAGACATCGCTGTTCTTCACATCGAATCACCTAAAGTATTAGCCAAACTAAAAACATTTAAACCGTTTGCACTTGCACCAACACATAACCTGATTGTTGGTCAAAAAGCCATTGCGATTGGTAATCCTTTTGGTTTAGATCATACATTAACAATCGGTGTTATTTCTGCATTAGGTCGTGAATTTCCGGGTGTGGGAGGAGTGAATATCCGTGATGCGATTCAAACGGATGCGTCTATTAATCCTGGAAATTCGGGTGGTCCTCTTTTGGATAGTCAAGGTCGTCTTATTGGCTTAAACACCGCTATTTTTTCTCAATCTGGCTCATCGGCAGGGATTGGTTTTGCGATTCCTGCAGATGATGTTGTGCGGGTTGCAACGCAAATTATAAAGCATGGTCGAGTGATTTTGGCGGGGATTGGTATCGAACGAGCGGATGTTGATGTTGCCAGACGCCTTGGCGTGACAAATGGCATCTTAATTGCCAGGACTCTTCCGAATACACCGGCGTCTAAAGCAGGGTTAGTGGTGACCTCGCGCGACAGATGGGGCCGAACACATTTGGGCGATGTGATTGTTTCAATCAACAATCATGCCGTTGATAATTATGATAGTTTTTATAATGTGCTCAATTCAGTTGGCGTCGGTGAAGAAATATCCGTTACCTTAATGCGCAATGGAAAAAAAGTTCATCAGAAAATTAAAACGATAGATATTGCGGCTTATTGATTAACGACTTCCAAAAATTGAAGTCCCAATTCGAACGATCGTACTCTCTGCGCGAATAGCGGCTTCAAAATCATGGCTCATCCCCATGGATAAGGTATCCATCGAGAGACCTAGTTGCATATTGATAGCCTGCAGACACTGTGTGACACGTAAAAAAGACGTCACTTGTTTTTCGACATCTGTCTCTGGTTTAGGAATCACCATCAAGCCTCGCAATGCTAAACGTGGCAGTGCAGCAATATGAGCCGCAAGCGTTAACGCATCGTCACAATGAACACCCGCTTTAGTTGGCTCATCGTCTACATTCAGTTGAATACATATATTCAGTTTAGGCCGATCATCAGGGCGAGCATGATTCAATCGTTCAGCAATTATCGAATTGGATACAGTATGTACCCAATTAAAATGTTGAGCTATAGCGGTTGTTTTGTTCCGTTGAATTGAGCCAATAAAGTGCCAGTCAATGGGTAAATGTGCTAATGCGTTGATTTTAATGAGCGCCTCTTGCAAGTAATTTTCACCAAAATCACGAAGCCCTGCATTGAATGCTTCAGTAATTGCATCTGCCGAGTGTTGTTTACTGACAGCCAATAATTGAACAGAATTTAATCGACGATGGTTGGATGTTTCTGCTTGCCGAATTAAGCGTTGAATTGCGTCAATACGTGTTTTTATAGTCATCATTATTTTATTTTATTGTAACTATTAAACATTATAACAAAAATAGCATGATGTGTATGATTTGATTCGCGGTGCGCAACAGGCTACAATTGTACAATGATTAAATCATTTAAACACAAGGGTCTCAAACTTTATTTTGAGACAGGCGTTTGCTCTGGTATTCAAGCAAAGCATCAGAGTAAACTTAGAATGCAGTTGACTGCGCTACATTCGGCTCGGTGTATTGAAGATCTTGATCTTCCAGGATATAACCTGCGCCAGCTTAAAGGACAACGCAAAGATTGTTGGTCAATAACGGTGAATGGCAATTGGCGCATGACCTTTATTTTTGATGACGGCGATGCTTACATTGTCAATTATGAGGATTATCACTAATGATAATGCACAATCCACCCCATCCAGGGGAGTTTATTAGAGAAACGTACATTATACCACTTGGAATAAGTTTGAGATCAGCTGCGGAGAAGTTAGATGTTTCACCATCTACTTTTTCAAGACTCATTAAAGGGGATGCTGATATATCGCCTATAATGGCATTGAAATTATCTAAGTCCTTTGGACGATCGGCTGAAAGTTGGATGCTTATGCAAGCTGAGCACGAGCTGTGGAAAGCCAGAAAAAAAGTTAATCTTAATCGAGTATCTGTAATTTATTTTTCTCGGTGCGCATGAGTGCATGAATATTACCGAACTACTCCATTTGACCATTAAAAATAATGCATCCGATTTGCATTTATCCGCCGGCCTTCCCCCAATAATTCGCGTGGATGGTGATCTTCGACAATTGAATAGTCCTGCGCTTGATCATTCAGAAGTAGTCAACATTATTGACGATGTTATGAATGATAAACAGCGCAAGGAATATAACGATCATTTGGAGATCGATTTTGCTTTTGAAATAGAAAACATCGCTCGTTTCCGGGTAAACGCATTCAATCAAGCTAGAGGCGCTGCAGCTGTATTTAGGGTCATTCCTTCTAAAATTTTATCGTTAGAAGACTTAAATTTACCACCCATTTTTACTGAAATGGCGTCATATCCCAACGGGTTAATTTTAGTGACTGGCCCCACTGGTTCCGGAAAAAGCACAACACTGGCTGCGATGGTCGACTACATTAATGCCAATCGACAGGATCATATTTTAACCATAGAAGATCCCATTGAGTTTGTTCATACCAGTCATCAATGCCTTGTCAATCAACGAGAAGTTCATCGTGATACCTGCAGTTTTAGTGCGGCACTACGATCGGCATTACGCGAAGATCCTGATGTCATTTTGGTTGGTGAATTACGTGATTTAGAAACCATGCGCCTTGCTATGACGGCGGCTGAAACCGGACATCTTGTGCTTGCGACTCTGCACACTAACTCAGCGACCAAAGCCATTAATCGGATTATTGATGTGTTTCCGGGTGATGAAAAAGCAATGATTCGCACCATGTTATCCGAATCATTACAAGCGGTTGTTGCGCAAACATTATTAAAAAAAACAGGGGGAGGGCGCATAGCAGCATTGGAAGTGATGATTTGTAATGCAGCCATTCGGAATCTAATTCGCGAGGACAAAATTGCTCAAATGTATTCCGCCATTCAAACGGGACAGTCACAAGGCATGCTTACCCTCGATCAACACCTAATGCAATTGGTCGATCAGAATATTATCACTCGTATAATCGCTCGAAATGCGGCGATAAATAAGACATTGTTTTGAATTTTGGAATTGATATTTGACAATGTTTATACTGAAATAGTAAAATTTAATACAAACTAATATTAATTTTGTAAGGTTATGCATATTACCTCACATATATCTTTTCTAAAAAAAGAACTTTTTGATTTACAGGGCGTTTATTTATTTGGTTCTGTTGCAACAGGATCTGAAACAGAGCATAGCGACATTGACATTGCTGTATTATGCTCACGACGTATTGATCCAAAAATCAAGATCAAATTAACCAATCAACTTGAAGATACACTGCAAAAAAATATTGATTTCATTGAATTACGGTTTGTGAATACGATATTACAAGAGGAAATCTTACGTACTGCAAAACGCATTCTCACCGTTGATGAACTCGCCTGTGAGAAATATGAGGATTATATTTTTTGTAGCGCGATGGACTTTCGTGAGTTTCGAAAACCTCATGCCCTTGAAATTATTGCACGAGGAAATGTTTATGGATGATGTATTATTAGATAAATTTGCAAGCTTAGAACGATGTTTAATGCGTGTAATGACTGTCGTCCCGGAATTTAGCGCGACTTGGCGAGCCTGCGAGATTAGTCGTGCTTAATGTCCGGGATCCATTTCTCAATTGGCACAGTGTCATTGGGAAACGTATTTAGAAGACGTAGCACTACCCATTAAAAATCTCTGTAAAATCCTCCCATTTTAATTGATTGAGGAAGTCAGGCGTTGTTTTTCCAAGGGCGTCAGCGAGTGCAGTTTTATTTTTCTTTAAAACCTCCATCTTTTCTTCAATTGAATTCTCAGAAATGAGGCGTAAAACGGTCACCTCTTTTTTCTGGCCAAAACGATGTAAGGGATCAATGGCCTGTTTTTCAACGGCTTCATTCCACCAAGGATCGGCAATAATACAAACATTGGTATTGGTTAAATCAATTCCAACACCACCGACTCGTAAGCTAATCAAAAGGACTTTAATCGTGGTATTGGATTGAAATAAGGTGATTTCTCGATCACGATCAATGGTCTCACCATCCACATAACTATGACGGATTTCAAGACGCTTCATCTTATCCGACAAACCTCTTAACAACCCTAAAAACTGCGAAAAAACAACGATCCGATGGTCGCGATCAATAAGGATTGGAATGTGATCGCAGAGGTAGGCGATCTTATTCGATCCACAGTTTTGAAATTGCTCAGAAAGTAATTGTTGTGGATGAATGGCTACTTGGCGTAAACGCATTAATCCTTCTAAAAAAAAGCTTGCCTCTGTTTCAGTCGGTCGATCATGCTCTGCTTGATGTTGAGCGATTGCATTACGGTAGACTTCTTGTAGCTCTTGATATAAGCGAGCTTGATCAGGAATCATCGGTAAAATAATTTCTTCGACTGTTTTGGGAGGCAATTCAGGTAATACATCTTCTTTCAATCGACGTAATACAAATGGATGCAACGCGCGTTGTACTAAATCACGTATTGCTTCTGGATTTGCTGAAGAGGCGCCCCCCAAGCTCAATTGGGCATAATGAGTCATGAAATCTAATGCTTCAGGTGCGATAGTTTGTTCAGTTTGTGTGATTAATTTAGCATCCAATGCCCATAACGCCCACTCCTCAGAGTAACGTAATCGTGCTTTCAATTGTATGGGATCTGCGATTTCAAGTGAGGTCTTTTCAGATGCCAAGCGCAAGCGTTTTGCACGCGCAAGCGCCCATAGTACTGCATTGATGATTTCATTGGAGTCTAATACAACGGAGGCGTCATCATGGCAAAAATGTGCTGCAAAAAACATAACCCAAGCATGATCAAAGCGACTCAATGAGAGATGGCTACATAAATGACTAAACGATGGAACTCTGTAGGTGGTGATGTCATTGACAAAATAGGGCACTAATGTCACGTGCGTTGAATGAGTGTTTTCTGCTATCACCCATTCAATATAGGTCGTTTGGCGAGGTCCATCCAATAGTGTAGGCAAATGAGCAAGTAGAGGCGATGCTTGATGATACGATGCTGCTTCCGGCAATAAAAGCAGCATCTCTTGCCAGTTTTCGCGTTGAAAAGAAGACGTTGATCCGCTAAAACTAAGGCGCGATTTAAAATCGTTATCCATCGCATTCGGTCACTATAGACGGCGTTGTTGTTTTTATAGTCACTAATTGCGATTGAGATCGTTGCTGCTCGTCATTTGGGTTAAAAAAACTCGCTCTACGTAGGGTTTGATGATGGCCAATTTATCCATTGGTGTCACAACTAATAACTGCAATCCTAACTGTTTAAAAAGCGCTAGCGCATATTGTGAATTTTTATCATCGGATTTACTGAATGCTTCGTCAATGACAACAAAGCGGAACGATTTCTCTAAGGATGTTTCGCGATTGAGGCCATATTGATAGGCTAATGCGGAGGCTAAAATGGTAAAGGCTAATTTTGCCTTTTGTCCACCCAATAAACCGGCTGAGTCCGAGTAAAAATTCACTTCTTCGTGGTTTTTTTGTGACAGCTCTACCATAAAAAAATCAGTCCAGTTACGCACATCAGTGACTCGCGCACTCCACTTCATGTCATTTTTTAAGTGCATAATGATGGCGCGAATGCGTTGGAAACTTTCTTCTAAATCCAATTCTTCTTGCTGCGATCCTTTCATCTGAATGGCATTGCGCAACATGGCCTGGAGTTCGCGTATTTCTGGTGATTTTGTCTTCGTCATGCGAATTTGCACATAGGTTGTATCGCTATAGGCAATATTTTTTAAAGAGGTATTGAGATGTTCAATGCTTTCTTTGATATTTTCTGCATTGATTTCCAATGTCGATTTGAAGGCGGTTAAGTCAGTGATCATACTTTTGCTAATCAATTTTTTAAAGCGAGCTTCATGCGTTGGTAAATCTTCTTTTTTTAAAGTCTGGTATTTTTGTAGGAAGGCGGGCAAGTCATCGAGAGAAGCTTCCATATCGATACTTATTTCTGGAAATTTTGCTTTAAATGCGGTCATTTTGCGTGTTAAGCTAATTCCGAGTTGATGTTTTGACTCAGATAGACTCGCCAAGTTTGCACGCAGCATTTCTGCTAGTCGCCCTTCTAGTTCGAGGTCCGTGCTGGCTGTAGTTTTGGTTGATATTTTAGTGAGTCGTTGTTTAATCTCAGCATCTAGTAATTCATCGACCAATAGGTTATCTAGTACAATACGGCTCCTTTCCATCTGAACGGGTATTTTCTCCAATTCATTGCGAATAACAGCTCCTTGTGCCAATGCGTCATCTCGATCTTTTGCAACGATTTTGAGTTCTTGTTGCAGTGCATTGATTTCTTTCGTCTCTGGCTTTTTCAGCAGTGACTCACGCTGTGACTGAAGCGATTTTATCTTTTGTTCCCAGAATGCGGTATTGACGAGTTCAAACGAATCAAATAATTGACGTTCACGTGAACGTGCTCGCTTGAGTGCCCAGCGAAGCGGCTTGCGGCTTTTAGGAAATAGATTTAACCGCATTTTTAATCACAGCCATCTCAAATAGATCGTTTTATAGAGCTTGGCGACTGTGTTACGATAGAGCTTTCACTGGCAAAGATCCTCGCACCCATGTCTATTTCAATTACTATATTACAACGTGCACTCGATAGTCTGGAAAAAGGGCTCGTACGTGCTCAAAAATCACCATCTGATCTAGAAGTAAGAGATGCTTGCATTCAACGATTTGAGTATACCTATGAGCTCTGTATAAAGCTTATTAAACGCTATATTGAACAGGAAATGCCAGTTCCAGAGCCCGTTGATCAACTCAATTATCGAGACTTGCTTCGAATAGCTTATGAGATAGGGTTATTACGGGCAGTTGAACCTTGGTTCCAATATCGAGAAGCAAGAAATCAAACGAGTCATGCCTATGATGAAAATAAAGCAAAAAATGTGTACCAGTGCTTGCCCGACTTTGCACAAGACACTCATTTTGTTTTATCAGAACTGGGCAAGCGCCTAAGGATCTGTAAGTGATGCTTCAGCTGACTGAAAAAGATCAGGCATTAGTCGATGCAATTTTAAAAAAGCACATCCCGCGTCGTCATGTTGTTGTATTTGGATCAAGAACAACGCCAATGGTCAAACCACACTCAGATTTAGATCTGTGTATCCTTGGGAAAACACCCCTTTCCCTCTATCAATTGGCCCAACTTAGAGATGCCTTTGCTGAATCAGCCCTACCTATGCGTGTTGATATTGTTGACTGGGCAGTAGCCACGCCAGAGTTTAAGAACATTATCAAACAAAATGCGTTTAAATTACGTTGACAATTTCTTTCGATATCGCCGAGGATTGACTTAGGAGCGTGACCGATGGGTATAATGCCTATTTTAAATTCGCTCATCCGCCTCAGGTTGCTAGGCAACGTCACTGAAGTTTTCCTAGGTTTAAGATTAGTTTAGGCACAGATTTTACAGGTTACTTCGATCTGCCCCCTCTCCCGCGCGAGGAGTCTGAATGGTATGATGCCCCCCTTCGCGGGAGAGGGCTGGGGAGAGGGGATGTTACGAATGCACATGCTTGATGGTTTTATAAAGATTAAGCTCTCCTGGAGTGCGCCTGCAGAAGAAAAAGTGCCTGTGAATCAGTCCAGTAGCAGATCGCAGTAAATTCTAGGATAATTAGAAATGATTAACCAGCACTCTCCCACAGAAACAAAAATAGCGTTATTCCAATCCCTTTTTCGCGGGCGTTCCGATGTTTATCCTCGTCGGTTTCAAAATAAGACAACACAACGATCAGGGTATGCGCCAGCGTGCAAAAATGAATGGGTAAAGACCATTTGTCAAAAACCACGTATTAAATGTATGGACTGCCAATATCGACAATTCATTCCAGTCGATGATGAAGTGGTGTATTTGCACTTACAAGGCCATGACCATAAAGGCAACGAATTTGTTATGGGCATTTATCCCATGCTTCTGGATGAAACCTGTTATTTTCTTGCCGCTGATTTTGATAAAGCAACATGGGAACGTGACGCGGTTATGTTTTTGAAAACCTGTCATAAAAAAAATTTGCCAGCAGTACTGGAGCGTTCACGATCAGGAAAAGGTGCACATGTTTGGTTGTTTTTTGAAGAGTCAATCCCAGCGGCATTAGCAAGAAAATTAGGCGCATCGATTTTAACAGAAACGATGGAATCAAACCCTGGCGTTGGTCTAGATTCATATGATCGATTTTTCCCCAACCAAGATACATTACCACGAGGTGGTTTTGGTAATTTAATTGCCTTGCCCCTACAAAAGAGTGCGCGAAATGCAGGGAATAGTGTATTTATAAATGACCAATTAGAGGTTATTGACGATCAATGGTCCTATCTTGCAGGAATAAAAAAAATAGCCCGTTTAGAAGTAGAGCGATTAGTTGAAGAAGCAGAAGGAAAGGGGAGTGTTGTTGGAGTTCGCCTGGAGATCGCTGAAGATGAAAATAAAACACCATGGAAACGACCGGTTCTTTTACCCATTTTGAGTGGCTTGCCTAAAACAGTACATTTAGTCATCAGTAATGAGATATTCATCGAAAAAAAAGCACTACCATCCCCCTTATTAAATCGACTGATTCGTCTGGCTGCTTTTCAAAATCCCGATTTTTATAAAGCCCAATCCATGCGATTACCGGTCTACGATAAACCACGAATCATTGCTTGTGCTCGGGAGTATCCAGATCATATTGGTTTACCTCGAGGTTGTTTTGATGACATGGTGAAATTGTTTCGGGAGCTAAAAATTAAACACACCATTCAGGAGGAGTTGCTTACGGGAAAGCCTATAGATCTTCAATTTTGTGGTGAATTACGATCAGAGCAACAGCTTGCTGTTGATGCATTGATGAAATCAGATATTGGTGTTCTTTCTGCAACAACGGCTTTTGGTAAAACAGTGATTGCAGCGTGGATGATTGCTAAACGGCAAGTGAATACCTTGATCATCGTTCATACAAAACAATTACAAGACCAATGGGTCGAACGATTACAAACCTTTCTTGGACTTCCTGCAAAGAAAATGGGTCGATTGGGAGGTGGGCGAAAGAAAATAACGGGATTCATCGATATCGCACTGATTCAAAGTCTTACCAAACATGCGGATGTTGAATCGATGATTGCTCAATATGGTTATGTGATTGTCGATGAATGTCATCATATCCCCTCGGTGAGTTTTGACGACATTATCCGTCAAGTTAAGGCAAAATATATTACTGGATTATCCGCTACATTGGTCCGAAAAGATGGACGCCACCCCATTATCATGATGCGATGTGGCCCCATTCTTCATCATGTGAATGCAAAAGAGCAAGCAAGCATCCGTCCTTTTGAGCATTATGTTTTTGTACGACCGACCAGCTTTCGTCCTTATAAGCAAATGAATGAAAATTTACGCGTTCAATTTCAAGATTTATATGAAGAGTTGATACAGGATGTTGACCGTAATCAGCTGATTTGTAATGATGTCATTCAGGCCGTCAAAAAAGGACGCTCACCGATTATTTTAACTGAACGCAATGAGCATCTTGATTTATTACATCAGCAATTAACCCCTCAAGTAAAGCACTTGATTGTACTAAGGGGCGGGTTAAGTGCCAAAGAAATGAAACAAGCGATTGATCAACTGACGACGATCCCACTCAATGAAGAGCGAGTTGTACTTGCAACCGGACGATTTGTTGGAGAGGGGTTTGATGATGCACGCTTAGATACTTTATTTATGACATTACCTATTTCCTGGAAAGGAACGATTACTCAGTACGTGGGTCGCCTTCATCGATTATATGACTCAAAAAAAGAAGTGCATGTGTACGATTATGCTGATTTTTCCGTCCCCATGTTAGAGCGCATGTTTCAACGTCGCGTCAATGCTTATGAAGCCGTTGGCTATAAAATGATACAACCAGCAAGTGCTTATCCTGGTTGGCCGGCCGATATTGTTTTGCCCTCTGAACCACTTTGGAAAAACGAGTACAGCAGTACGATAAGACGTTTAGTGAGTGATGGCGTTGATTGCTCATTGGCCCAATTATTTTCAGATCTTACGTTGCTTGATTCCAATCAGATAGATCGTGCTCGAAGCGTTATTGAGGCTTTTTTATTTTATCGCTTGGAAAGTCTGGCAGAGACTAAAGGACGATTTCAATTAAATTATGAATTAACCATCCCATTTGATGGATTGGGGGGTATGGAAGTGGATTTAATATGCCTTGATGCACGCCTCGCTATTGAAATCGATGGCATGCAGCATCTTTCATCCAAAGAAGCTTATCGTACGGATCGACGCAAAGATTTGTTATTACAAGAAAATGGGTATGTGGTTTTGCGTTTTCTTGCTGAAGATGTAAGTAAACGACTGGATGTAGTGCTGGATACTATTTTACGTATACTGTTGAAATCTAAAACTCAAACCTAATTTCAAATTTCGATCTTTTTTACCTCATCCTCAGTTAATCCTGTACTTAAAACAACAATTTGAATGAGCTTATTCTATCATGCATGCCGTTGAAACACTATTGAACAATTAAATTGACTCAACCACTCCAGGTTGCTAGTATTCTTCTCTGATTTAATCTTAATCAAGAGTATCTAATGACAATCATCCCAGTCATTCTTTGTGGTGGCGCTGGATCAAGGCTATGGCCAGTATCACGTGAGCAACATCCTAAACCATTTATTCGATTAAATGACGGCCAAAGTTTTTTACAAAAGGCGTTCATCCGCGGAGCGCTTATTCCTGGCGTCACAGAAATACTGACGGTGACGAATCGAGAGCTGTATTTTAAAACACAAGATGAATATAAAGAAGTCAATCATCGAGGTCTTCACACTTCATATCTATTAGAGCCATTTGGGAAAAATACAGCAGCTGCTATTGCCACCGCGGCACTTTATGTGCACAAACACCACGGTGAACATGCGGTCATGATCATACTGGCCGCGGATCATTTAATTTCGCAACAAGATGCCTTTCAGAGTGCTGTTGATAAAGCAGCGGAACTTGCACGTCGTGGTAAATTAGTTGCCTTTGGGATCCAGCCGAATGCTCCCGAAACAGGGTATGGATATATTCAAACAGACGTTGATTCAAATACCATTTATAGTTTTGTTGAAAAACCTACAAAAAATAAGGCTCAAGAGTACATTGATTCAGGACATTATTTGTGGAACTCCGGTATGTTTTGTTTCACAGCCGGGCAAGCGCTCAAGCATATGGCTCAATATTGTTCGAATATACTCGATGCGGCAACAACATGTTTTAATGCATCATTAACACAACAATCTTCATTGAGTACATCGATCCAACTCGAGGTAGAACCATTTTTTCAGATTCCTGAAAACTCGTTTGACTACGCTGTAATGGAACCCGCTTCAATCACTTTCTTTGATAACCAGCCCGTTTCTTCATTAGCCGTTGTCCCCTGTGATATTGGTTGGAGCGATATTGGCTCTTGGAATGCATTAGGTGATTTATCCGCACCCGACGAACAAGGTAACCGAGTTGACGGCCATGTTCTATTACATGAAACAACCGGCTGTTACATACAAAGCCGACATCGACTAGTGGGAACCGTGGGAATTAGTGATTTAATCATTGTGGATACTCCCGATGCGTTACTCGTTGCTAATAAATCACACGCACAAGACGTTAAACACGTTTATGCTGCATTAAAAACCAGCGGACATGATGTTCACAAACTCCATCGAACGGTACACCGCCCCTGGGGGACCTATACCATTCTAGAAGAAGGGCCGCGCTTTAAAATCAAACGCCTTGAAGTCATCCCCGGCGGAACCCTAAGTTTACAAATGCACCATCATCGCAGCGAACATTGGATTGTAGTCAGTGGCACTGCACGCATCATCAACGGCGATACTGAGCAATTGGTTACCACCAATCAGTCAACCTATATTCCCGCCGGTAATAAACATCGCTTATCCAATCCAGGCATTGTCACGCTTGTGATGATCGAAGTGCAAAGCGGCGAGTATTTGGGTGAAGATGACATCATTCGATTCGAAGACCATTATGGACGACTTCCAGCCACGACAGACTAATTTCAGCGCGGAGGGCGAGTAAATACTACAAAGACTAGCTCTAACGGCAAGACCGACTGGAAAAGAATAAAAAATTGCTCATGCCCCAAGAGTTCCGGTAGAACCATATTTATGCAACGATTTCCGCTTTGCTAAAGAGCACGCCAAGATTACAGTATGCTCGAGTACTCCCCTGCAGCTCTCAATATGGAGCTTATAAATTACACAAGGATCGCCTCTAACCCAGTACTGTCATCCCAACGCAGGCTGGGATCCATTTCTGAATGAGCACAGTGCCATTTTGATACATGGATCCCCACCTGCGCGGGGAAGACAATGATGTAGTTCAAACCATCATCTCTATATTGAGAACTGCTCGGATAATCCAAACCGAGTTACCTCCGAAGCACTGATCTGATTTACCTCATCTCACCTTTGATTTATAAGCCGCGAGCGTGTAATGCATCCAATCCGGATTAATAGCGCCACTATCGCTGCGTATCCGGATTAATAGCGGTAGTAATGCAAGTTATCCGAAAAACACGTATACTTTATATTGGAGTCTGGACAACGCTGCATGCAAAAAGACGCATGCAGCGTTGTCCAAATAAATGAGCACCTAATTAATTAGGGGTTTGAGTTTTCTAGATGATTATCTCAAAACCCTAATTAATTCTTAAGATGTCTTGATAGGATAGAAGGTGGTGTGATGTATTGAAGGGCTAACGTTATTTGAACAAGAATGCATGCGTCTTTTTGCATGTATTCTTGTCCAGACTCCAATTTATAGCATATGATATTATAAACAGGACGTGTTATATGAATTTAAAACGCATTTTAGATTTGCCAACCCTATTGAAAAAAAAATCATTTTTTCTTTTTGGCCCCCGGGCAACCGGAAAATCAACGCTGATTCGTGATAGTTTCAATCTCGATAACATACTGATGATTAATTTATTACGTAGTGATTATTATCTGAGACTAAACAATGCACCCCATCTGTTGGAAGAAATTATTCACGCTCACTTGAGGCCAGATTTGATCGTGATTGATGAAGTGCAACGAATCCCTCTGTTATTAAACGAGGTTCATCGATTGATTGAAGAACAGCAACTGACCTTTCTTTTAACAGGAAGCAGCGCCAGAACATTAAAAAAACAAGGCATTAATCTACTGGCTGGCCGGGCGTGGCAAGCTTATTTATTTCCTTTAACCTCGCATGAAATCCCATCTTTCGATTTGATGCGTTACTTGCGATATGGTGGATTACCTTCTGTATATTTGAGCGACTATCCCGAGGAAGAATTAACCGCGTATGTACATACGTATTTGAGAGAAGAAATTCAAGCGGAATCATTTATTCGTAAAATGTCTGCCTTCACTCGCTTTTTAGAAGTTGCGGCTTTATCTTCAGGTAAAATGTTAAATTTCAGTGAAATCGCAAGCGACGCGGGGGTTCCCATGACCACTATTCGTGAATATTACCATTTGCTTGAAGACACATTTATTGGTTTTATGGTGCCTGGTTGGACAAAATCCATCAAACGAAAAGCCATTGTTAAGGCCAAATTTTATTTATTTGATATTGGTGTTAAAAATACCCTAGCGCAAACTACGGAAATTACTCCAAAAACCGATCTGTTTGGTCAAGCTTTTGAACACTTTATTGCGATGGAGCTGAGGGCCTGGTTGGATTATCGTCGTTTAAATAAACCATTGTCTTACTGGTGTTCAACACATGGAGCAGAGGTGGATTTTATTGTCGGTGATGACATCGCCATCGAGGTAAAAACGACGAACCAGATCCATGATAAACATCTTAAAAATTTAAATTTATTACTTGAGGAAGGAATTTGTAAAAAATACATTATTATCAGTTTTGACCCTCTCAATCGAAAAAAAGGTGAGATCGACATATGGCACTGGACAACCTTCTTAGATCGTCTATGGAATGAAAATGAATCGTCTCTCATGCCTGTCCTAAAGGGCTTTTAACTAGCAGCAGTTCTCAATATGGAGCTTATAAATGACACAAGGATCGCCTCTAACCCAGTACTGTCATCCCCACCTGCGCGGGGAAGACAATGATGTTGTTCAAATCATGATCTCCATATTGAGAACGGCTGTTTAACTAGACTTTAGTTTGACGCAAATTGAGAAAATTGGTACCATCGCCCACTGTCGTCACTTCGATACCAAGGACACACCAATGCAATTTATCGATTTAAAAACGCAATCCAAGCGGATTGAAACACAAATTTTTGCTCGTATCAAAGCAGTCATCGAGCATGGTGGTTTCATTATGGGGCCGGAAATATTTGAACTTGAGCAAGTATTAGCTGCATTTGTAGGTGTTGACCATGCGCTCGCCGTTTCCAGCGGAACGGACGCCCTGTTAATTGCCTTGATGGCACTCGGTGTAACTGCGGGCGACGAAGTGATCACAACACCATTTAGCTTTTTCGCAACCGCAGAAGTCATTGCATTACTTGGTGCAAAACCCATATTTGTGGATATTGATAAAGATACTTACAACATCGATCCCCTATTAATCGAAGCAGCAATTACGCCTAAAACCAAAGCCATTATGCCGGTTAGTCTCTATGGACAATGCGCCGATTACGATGCAATTAACGCCATTGCAGAACGCCACAATCTTCCTGTTATCGAAGACGCAGCACAAAGTTTTGGTGCAACGTATAAAGGCCGACGATCATGCGCATTAACCACTATTTCCTGCACCAGTTTCTTTCCATCAAAACCATTAGGTTGTTTTGGAGACGGTGGGGCGTGTTTCACCAATAACGCTGAATTAGCCGCACGGATGAATGAAATTCGTATCCATGGCCAATCGAAACGTTATCATCATACAAGCCTCGGTATTAACGGCCGCATGGACACTCTCCAAGCTGCTATTCTGCTTGAAAAAATGGCCATTTTTCCAGAAGAAATCGATTTACGCCAAGAAGTTGCCGATCGTTATCAGCGTTTACTTCCGAGTATGATAAGAAAGCCAATAATTCAAGACTACAACACCAGTGTTTACGCTCAATATACTATTGAAGTTCAAGACCGAGAAGCTTTACAAACAGCACTTCAAGAAAAAGGTATTCCAACAGCCGTGCATTACCCATCAGGCCTTCATGAACAACCTATTTTTAAAATACTTTATCCAGAGGAGCAACAATTCCCAAACGCCGAGTATGCTGCACGTCATGTCGTGAGCTTGCCAATGCATCCTTATTTAACACTGGACGATCAGGGAAAAATTTGTGATGCGGTTAAGGCATTTGTGTGTGAAAGTGCTGATGCAGGATGATGAATCGCGCTAAGTTTACATACTGAAAAAACGTAGCCTGAAAAATTAAAAAAACAAGTTGATTTTTAAGTGTCCTAAAGCTACGCTAGCAACAATTTTACGCCCTTGTTATTAAGGATAATACATGAAGTTGATCCCTGTTATTTTATGCGGTGGAGCTGGATCTCGATTATGGCCCGTCTCGCGCGAACTACATCCAAAACCATTTATGCGTTTAGCCGATGGCCAAAGCCTTTTGCAAAAAGCGTTTTTGCGTGGGGCGAAACTATCTGATGTGAACGAAATATTAACGGTTACTAATCGAGAGTTATTTCTTAAAACAAAAGAAGAATACAACAAAATAAATAGTACCGGGATTGCTACCTCATTTATTCTTGAACCTTTTGGTCGTAACACGGCGCCTGCAATTGCTGCTGCAGCACTTCATGCGCTCAAAACATATGGTAAAGATACCATTTTATTGATACTCGCAGCAGATCATTTGATCACTGATCAAGAAGCGTTTCAACGTGCAGTACTCAAAGCGGTTGAATTAGCTAAAGAAGGAAAATTGGTTACATTTGGTATGCAAGCACACTCTCCTGAAACCGGGTATGGTTATATTGAGGCCGAAGGAAATAAAGTATTACGTTTTGTCGAAAAGCCCTCGCTTCAGAAAGCTCAAGAGTACATTGCAACAGGTCGTCACTTCTGGAACTCAGGTATGTTTTGCTTTACCGCAGGTTCATTATTACAACAAATGGATCAATATTCCCCTGATATTCTTGCCGCGACAAATGTTTGTTTCGAGAAATCAAAGCAAACAATGAATGCCACAACGAATCAACTTGAGTTGGAAGCAGCAAGTTTTGAAACAATTCCAGATAACTCAATAGATTACGCGCTAATGGAAAAATCAGATCAAGTTGCCGTGGTTGCATGTAGTATCGGTTGGAGTGACATCGGATCATGGAATGCGCTAGCAGACTTGATTCAATCGGATGATCAAGGTAATCAAATTGAGGGAAATGTTCTTCTCCATGATACACACCATTGCTACATTAAAAGTCAAGATCGACTAATCGGGGCAGTTGGAATTGACAATCTGATTATAATTGATACCCCCGATGCGTTGCTTGTTACGGACAAATCTCGATCACAAGATGTGAAACTTATTTATGCTGAATTAAAAGCTCAAAATCACGAAGTCCATAAGCTGCATCGTACCGTCTACCGCCCATGGGGTACATACACTATTTTAGAGGAAGGTGAAGGATTTAAAATTAAACGCATTGTTGTTAATCCAGGTGCAAGCCTTAGTTTACAAATGCATCGTTATCGTAGCGAGCATTGGGTTGTAGTGAGTGGCCAAGCAAAAGTCACTAATGGTGGACAAGTGATTATGATCAATACGAATGAGTCAACTTATATTCCAGCTGGTAATAAGCATCGATTAGAAAATATAACCGATATGCCCGTTGTGATGATTGAAGTGCAGAGCGGAAGCTATGTCGGCGAAGATGATATCGTTCGCTTTGAAGATGTTTATGGCCGCGTTATGGAAGGGGCTTGATCTTGATTGATGCCAAAAACTGTATTGCTGGGGCCTCCAAAGGCCCTCAGTAAATGAGTTTTTGAATACGAAATCTCGGATCAAGTGAAGAAGTATAAAAATGAGTATGGAGTAATAGATGCAAGATGAGAAAATAATTGCCATGGATTTCAGTGGAATGACCCTACAGGATTTATTTAATATTTGTCTGAAGCAAAAAAAAATGATTTTTATTATAACATTGATATGCGTTGTTGTGAGTACATTCTACTTGATTATAGTAGAGCCAACTTATGAAGCGAAAGCTTATATTGTTCCTCCCACTTTAACTGATATTGAAATGTTAAATATTGGCCGTAGCGATGACTCACCTGTTAAAATCGTTAAAGACAAGGGAGTTTATAAAATGAATATTGGCCATAGCGATGATTCACCTCTTAAAACCGTTAACGTCGAGAGGGTTTATAAAATTTTCAGCGACACTTTATTGTCTGAATCCTTGCATAAGTATTTTTTTAAAAATATTTATTTTCCTTCATTAGCAATAAAGAAAAAAAGTAAGCGATGGCAAATTCTTCATAGCAACTATTTGAAAAGCGTAGCTGTCAAATTTACACCTGGCATGGTTGATAAAATAACAATAACAACCCAGGCTAATAGTCAAGCTAGGGCAAATTATTTTTTACACCAATATATTGTGATTGCTAAACGAAAAGCTGAGCTGAAGATAATTGCTATTTTGAGCACAGAAAACAAACTACTTGCGCTATCAATAAAAAATAGAATCGATTTTGCTAAAAGTGAAGCAAAAACATCAAGATCTAATCGAGTGGTACAATTAAAAGAAGCTTTAGTTATTGCTGAAAAAGCGGGAATAAAAGATCCAACAGGGAATAACAGTATAGCATCGGATGCTATACCTATGCTGTTTATGCATGGCAGTAAGGCTCTTTCAGCTGAAATTGATGTATTGCAATCAAGAAAAAGTGATGAGCCTTTTATAGGTAACTTACTCCAATTAGTGAATGAATATAACTTCTATAATAATATTATTTTTTCTTCCGACACATTTAAAATGTATCGACTAGACGGGCCAATGGATACATCTGAGCATCAAATTTCACCTAGAGTAGTTCTAACATTAATTGGAAGTATATTTTTAGGACTCATGCTGGGCGGGGGGATTGCTTTGATACGCAATCGATTCATGAAAAATTAAAAGCGACGTTTAAGTAAGTAATGCTTAATGTACGTATAACTATTGCATTCTTGCGGTAGATCATCTTAAAGGAAAAGCTGAAATGAGTATAGTTCGAAAAGCAGTATTTCCAATCGCTGGTCTGGGTACTCGCTTTTTGCCTGCCACTAAAGCGTCTCCGAAAGAAATGTTAACAGTTGTCGATAAGCCTCTTATTCAATATGCAGTAGAGGACGCTTATGCAGCTGGTATTCGGCAAATGATTTTTGTGACAGGCCGCACTAAAAGAGCAGTTGAAGACCATTTTGACACAGCGTATGAGTTAGAGTCTGAACTAGAAACCGCGGGGAAAAATGAGCTTTTAACCTTGGTCCGCAGCATTAAGCCGCATGATATGCAATGTATCTATGTGCGCCAACCTCGAGCCCTGGGCTTAGGTCATGCGGTGCTGTGTGCAAAAGATCTAGTTGGAGAAGAGCCTTTTGCTGTAATGCTGGCAGATGACTTAATGGTAGGTGAACCACCTATCATGACGCAGATGATTGCGCAGTTTAATGAATGGCGCACTAGTATTTTGGCAATAGAAAATGTGCCTCGTGAGCAAACTAGGCACTACGGTATTGTGTCTGGAGTAAAATTAAACGACACCCTGACTATCGTAACTGATATTGTCGAGAAGCCAGCACCTGAAGTTGCACCTTCGACACTTGCAGTAGCTGGTCGCTATATTTTCACTCCAAGTATATTTGATGAGATTACCAAGCAGGTAAATGCTATGGCAGGTGGTGAAATTCAGTTGACCGACGCCATCGCCTCTCTCTTGAGTCGTGAGAAGGTAATGGCATATAGATTCCAAGGTAGGCGCTATGATTGCGGTAGCAAGTTTGGTTTTTTGCGTGCTACCGTCGATTTGGCTGAATGTCACGCAGAACTAAGCGATGAATTTAGCAAGTGGTTAGAGCACCGTGCTCAAGCTGGGGTATTAGAAAAATGAAAATAGCTATCGTAGGAGCAGGCTATGTTGGCCTATCAAATGCAATTTTGCTTGCACAACATAATGAAGTTGTTGTACTTGATGTAATTGTGGAAAAAGTGAAAATGTTAAACCTCGGGCAATCGCCTATCGTTGATGCTGAGATTCAAGACTACCTCCTTCACAAGTCACTTAATTTTAGAGCCACGCTATGCCGGCAGGAAGCTTATCTTGATGCTAAATATATAATCATTGCTATACCTACTGATTATGATCCTGATACTGGACATTTCAATACTGATTTGATTGAAACTATTATCGAGGAAATTATAGCAATTAATCTACAAGCTGTGGTGATTATAAAATCCACCGTACCTGTTGGATATACCGCAAAAATACGTGAAAAATATAATTGCATGCATCTTATTTTTTCGCCCGAATTTCTTCGGGAAGGTCGAGCACTTTATGATAATCTTTATCCATCACGCATTATTATTGGAGAACAGTCTGAATGTGCTGAGGACTTTGTACAATTACTGAAACAGGGCGCTCTTAAGTTGGATATCCCTGTACTTTTTACCGATTCAACAGAGGCCGAGGCAATTAAGCTTTTTTCGAATACATATCTTGCTATGCGAGTCGCTTTTTTTAATGAGTTGGACACTTACGCGGCTACTTATCGCCTTAATACAAAACAGATTATTCAGGGGGTTTGCTTGGATACGCGTATAGGAGATTTGTATAATAATCCCTCCTTTGGCTATGGGGGTTACTGTTTACCTAAAGATACTAAGCAGCTATTGGCAAACTACCAGGATATACCACAGAATCTAATCCAAGCTATCGTTGAAGCCAACTCTACACGAAAGAATTTTATTGTTGAAGATATCATGCGGCATAAGCCTGAGACCGTGGGTATTTATCGATTAATTATGAAGGCTGGTTCCGATAATTTTCGCGAATCCTCTATTCAGGGAATTATGAAACGTATTCAGGCAAAAGGAGTAGAAGTTATTGTTTATGAACCAACTTTGAATGACTCTCAATTTTTTGATTCACATCTAGTAAATGACATAGAAATATTTAAAGAGCGTGCCGATGTTATTGTTGCCAATCGTATTACAAGTGAGATAAATAATGTGATTAGCAAAGTTTATAGTCGAGATATATTTGGTAATGATTAGTTGCTAGAAAATTTGTACGACATAATTATGTAAGGAAAAATTAATGTTGAATTTTGTTTTAGTTGGATGCGGTAGAATAGCAAAACGACATTCTGAATTACTGGGATTGGGTCAGATTAAAGGGGCTCAACTTGTCGGCGTATGTGATTTTGTATATGAGAAAGCTAAGAAAATAGGGGAGCAATTTTCGATTCCTTACTTTACAAGCATGCATGAGATGATGAGTTCGGTAAAAGCTGATGTGGTTGTTGTTCTTACTGAAAGTGGATACCATGCCAAAAATGTTATTGAGCTTGCTCAATATGGTAAACACATTGTTGTTGAAAAACCAATGGCTCTTACTCTTAACGACGCTGATGCAATGATTCTGGCATGCGATAAAGCGGGGATAAAGCTTTTTGTAATCAAACAAAATCGATTCAATGTTCCCGTAGTAAAATTGCGCTCCGCGTTGGATGAAGGGCGCTTTGGAAAACTGGTGCTTGGAACTGTGCGAGTTCGCTGGTGCCGTACTCAATTGTATTATGATCAAGATTCTTGGCGAGGAACTTGGGCGCTTGATGGGGGTGTTTTAACAAATCAAGCAAGTCATCATATCGATTTGCTTGAATGGATGCTAGGTGAGGTTGACAGTGTTTTTGCAAAAAGCACAACCGCACTGACTAACATTGAGGCTGAAGATACCGCTGTGGTTACTCTTAAGTTTAAGAATGGAGCCTTGGGGATCATTGAGGCAACAACCGCCGTGCGACCGAAAGATCTTGAGGGTTCTATATCCGTATTAGGAGAGGGCGGAGTGGTTGTGATTGGCGGATTTGCCGTCAATAAAATGGAGACATGGAATTTTGTTGAACCAAGACCCGATGACGATCAAGTGATTAACGAGTACTCTGTTAATCCTCCTAACGTTTATGGTTTCGGTCATCAAGCTTACTATGATCATGTTGTTGAGTGTGTGGAGAATAAAAAACAACATCTTGTCGATGGGCTTGAAGGACGAAAAAGCTTGGAGTTAATCAATGCTATTTATGAATCGATTGAAACTGAAAAAGAAGTACACTTGCATTTTCGATCGAAATATTCTCGTCTTGGAGTAAATAATGGCGGAGCCAAAAACTAAAGAAATTAGTATTATAAACGTTGATTTTGGTGAAAATGTCACGATAGTAAAGCCGGTAAATTTATATGGTTGCAAAATCTGTGATGATGTTTTTATTGGTCCTTTTGTTGAAATACAAAAAGGCGTTGTCATTGGAAAAGGAACCCATATACAGTCTCATTCCTTTATTTGTGAACTAGTTACTCTTGGTGAATCATGTGTTGTTGCTCATGGTGTTATGTTTATTAACGATCTTTTTAGCATTGGTGGGCCAGCACGGGGCGATAAAAATTTATGGAAAGAAACTGTAATTGGTAATCGAGTTTCTATAGGTAGCAATGCGACTATTCTTCCGGTGAACATTTGCGATGATGTTGTAATTGGAGCGGGTGCGGTGGTTACACGAGACATCACTGAAGCTGGTATATATGCAGGGAACCCGGCAAAGAAAATAAGAGGTTTTAAATGAAACAAGTATCCGTACCATTTGCAGATCTGTATGCACAGTATTTAACAATTAAACCTGAAATTGATGCTGCCATTGAAGAGGTCATCAAAAATTCAGCGTTTATTCGTGGTTCATATGTGCAAAATTTTGAGGAGTCATTTGCATCTGTTATTGGTACTCGACATTGTGTTTCTTGTGCGAATGGTACAGATGCGCTATATATTGCAATGAATGCACTGGGCGTGAAACCAGGAGATGAGGTTATTGCTCCAGCTCATTCCTGGATTTCGACTACCGAGACAATTACTCAAGCTGGAGGTACAGTAATATTTTGTGATACCGATCCGGTTACGTTTACCATTGATCCCGCGCAGATCGAGGCAAAAATAACATCAAGAACCGTTGGCATTATTCCCGTTCACTTGTATGGTCAGCCTGCTGATATGGATCCCATAATGGAAATTGCTGCTCGACGTAAACTATGGGTACTTGAAGATTGCGCCCAAGCACATTTGGCACGTTATAAAGAGAAAATGGTCGGTACGTTTGGTGCCGCGGCATCTTTCTCGTTTTATCCTGGAAAAAATTTAGGTGCCATGGGAGACGCGGGGGCTGTTGTAACTAATGATGACGATCTGGCCCGGCGGATGACTATGTTCTCTCGTCATGGTGGCTTGACTAAAGGTGATCATCAGATTGAAGGTATAAATAGTAGGCTTGATGGTCTTCAGGCTGCAGTGTTATCTGTAAAGCTGCCTCATTTACGTAAGTGGACCGAGCGTCGGCAAGAAATAGCTACAGAATATAATCGACTGTTATCCGGAATCGATGGCCTAGTGTTACCTGAAGTCGCTGAAGGTCGTGAGCACGTCTGGCACTTATATGTTGTTCGTCACCCCGATCGAGATGCACTTGCCAAATATTTAACTGAGCATGGTATTCAAACATCAATTAACTATCCAATAGCATTACCCTTCTTGCCAGCTTATCAACGATTTGGGTACGGTTCGGAAAATTTTCCAGTCGCGTTTGAGCATCAATCGAGCATTCTTTCTTTGCCAATGTTTCCTGAAATTACGATAGAACAGATGGCGTATGTTGCCAATGTAATACACAAGTTCAATGCGTTATGATTAAATATAAAAAATCTTATTTGCATAGTGGTGGTAGATGGAGATTTTAAAAAACTCACTTTGGAATATTACCGCTCTTAGTTTTACGTTAATAGTAAATTTTATTACTATTCCGTTTGTAATAAAAAGTATAGGCCTCAGTGAATTTGGAAATGCAGGATTGTTTATCGCTTTAGGTTCTCCTTTACTTATAATTGGCACTGTTATTGGACAGTCAGCAATACGAATAATGTCTTCGAAACTGGCGTTAGGGGATAAGTTAGGTGCAAAATCTGCTAGTGTAGCTGCGTTTTACTTATGTATTTTATTAAGCTTGATTGGAGCAGTAGTATTTGTGACTTTTTTCCCTGTCATTTTTCATTCTATCTCGAGCAGCTCCTTCGATAGTCAGGAATTTTATATAATAGCAATTGCTATTTATGCACAACAATTAGTAATTGTATTTCAGTCAATTTCAATTGCTCATCAGAATTTTAAAATGATTGCAGCATTTACAGCAGGATCTGCAGTAATCACTGTTGTTGCTATTTTTAGCATGGTATTTTGGTATCCAACGGCAGTAGGGTATTTGTACGGAGTTGCATTAGGCTTTATTGGCACAATGTTTTTGTGGTGGTATGGAGTTATAAAACTGTATGGGAGTTTGCGCTACCATTGCAAAACGGAAGCGCACGGTGAGTTATTGAGATTTGGTTATTGGCAATTTATATCGCAGTTTGCAGGTTCAGTGGCTAATCAAATAGATCGCTATGTTCTTGCTTCACATTCTAGTATTGCAATCCTTGGGCAATTTAATGTTGCGAATAGACTACAGGAGGCTGTGTTCATTTGCGCTATTAAAGCAACAGAAGTTCTTTTTCCCTATTTTGGATCGATATCTCAGAGCGATATACGGCAGCAGGCAAATTTTTATTTGTCGATATCATGGGTTGCTATGACTTTTTATGCGACTGTAATGGTACCGCTCATAGCGCTGTCTGAACCAATTTTATACTTTTGGGTGGGTGAGGAGGTCGCCAATGGTTGCTCTGTATTGCTTTGTACTTTGGTCATTGGCGGTTTGATAGGAGCTGGGACGAATGTATATGCTAATTTTGCTATGGGAACAGGCCGTAATAGATCACTAACATGGTTAACTTTAATGTACTCTCTGCTCGTTATTATTATTACAGTAACCGCGATTTCTTATTTTGGGCCCTATGCTGCTGGTGTCGGAATAGTAATTGCTAGTATAGTTAGAATAGGATTAACTTTTTTTATATTATGCAAAGACTCATTTAAATTCGTGACAGCCTCTCAACTAATTTCAAGTAATCTTATGCCTTTACTAGTTGGCTTGCTTGTTGCTGGTACGTGGTGGTCGTTTAGCGATATACAGATAACAAACTGGTTTTTCTTAATTTTAACTTATATACTGATTTCTTTTCTGACGTGTACTTCGATCGTATTAACTTCATTACTGACTAGATTTGGTAGAGATCTTTTCCAGCAAGTAATTAATCAGAGGCAAAATATAATGGGTTTAAAACAATTGTGATTACTATTGTCGATTATGGAGTTGGTAATATAGGTGCTTTGCTAAATATGTTTGACTATTTGGGTTTGGAAGCCCAAGTTTGTGCTGATGCAGCAAAAATTGTTACCGCGCAGAGCTTGGTGCTTCCAGGAGTTGGCTCATTTGATAAGGCGATGACAACGCTTCGAGAGCGACAATTGATATTAGCATTAAATGAAGCCGTGCTGCATCGGAATATTCCAGTTTTGGGAGTGTGTTTAGGTATGCAGTTATTTGCACGAAGCAGTGAGGAAGGGGAACAGGAAGGATTGGGTTGGATCGATGCAGATGTTAAACGCATTTCCATACCGCAGGGCTCATGTCTCAAAGTTCCTCATATTGGATGGTCTGAAGTATCTGTGATTCAAGAAAACCAGCTGTTTAGGTCAATGGAAGGTGTTGTAAGGTACTACTTTAATCATAGTTATCACATGGTATGCAACAATAGTAATGATGTTGCGGCTGTTTTCAATTATGAGCAACCCTTAGTTTGTTCGATTAAACACAATAATATATATGGAGTACAATTTCATCCAGAAAAAAGTCATCGTTTTGGTATGCATTTACTTAAAGAATTTGGTCGCTTTACTATGGAGCAAGCTTGATGACTAAACGATTAATACCCGTACTTTTGCTTGATCGAAATCGTAGACTAGTGAAAACAGAGGCTTTTAATAAACGAACTTACATCGGCGACCCTTTTAACGTAGTTCGTTTGTTTAATGAAAAGGAAGTTGATGAAATATGTATATTAGACATTGATGCAACGACAGATGGACGAGAACCTGATTTTGGTTTTCTTAGTGAGCTTGCTACAGAATGTTTTATGCCGCTTGTTTATGGAGGTGGCTTACGTCGAATAGAGCAATGTGAGCAGCTGAGTCGAAATGGTGTTGAAAAATTCATTCTTAGTTCCTCACCAGTTAAGTCAAATTTTGCTCATTTATTGAGTCGGCATATAGGATCACAAGCTGTGGTTGTTTGTGTCGATGTGCGCGGACGAGGGGCCAAAGCGCAATGTTTCACTCATTCAGGAAAACTTGACATAGGTGCAACACCTTTAGAATATTGTCAAAAACTGCAAGATCTGGGAGTAGGTGAAATTATTTTACAATCAATTGATCTTGATGGATCTAGAACTGGATACGATTTGGAATTGATTCATACTATTTCATCTAAACTTACTATACCCCTAGTTGCACTTGGAGGGGCCGGTGAGTATCAACATTTGGGTGCTGGGCTGCGTGCAGGAGCATCAGCGGCGGCTTCTGGAAGCGCTTTTACTTTTATTGGACATTTACGAGCTGTATTGATTCATTACCCAACTTCAGAACAAATAGATTGTCTTTCGAAGGGGGATCTATGATGTTGGATCAACAGAATTATAGAGTGTGTTCTTTTTGTGTTATGGATTCTAGTGTAGCTATTGAATTTGATGCCAATGGCCAGTGTAATTGTTGTCTTGATGCTATTGCGCGGAAGTCTCATGAGTGGTGGCCTAATATGGAAGGTAAGGCTCGATTGGATCGTTTGGTTGAAAAGTTAAAAACTGAAGGGAAAGGGAAGTCGTATGATGTAATGATTGGTCTTTCTGGTGGAATTGATAGTGCCTATTTAGCGCATGTAGCTGTTCGTGAGCTTGGTCTTCGCACACTAGCTGTTCATGTGGATGGTGGATGGAATACAGAACCGGCAGTTCGAAATATCGAGTCATTAGTTAGAAAATTGAATATTGATCTACATACTTGTGTAATTGAATGGCAAGAAATGAAGGAGCTGCAGGTTGCTTTTTTGAAGTCATCGGTACTGAATCAGGATATCCCTCAAGATCATGCATTTTTTTCTACTTTGTATAGGGTAGCAGTTAAATTTGGTTTGCGTCATTATTTAAGCGGTGTAAACTTCTCCTCAGAATGCCTATCTGTTCCTGGTTTTGGACATCCATCAATCGATGGTAAACATGTTCGAGCGATTAATAAGAAATTTAGTAAACAACAGCTCTTAACTTATCCCTCTATGGGATTTATGGAGTATTTATGGATGACTCGTGTGCGACGACAATTGACGATTCATCGTCCTTTGGATCTCTTGTCATATGATAAATCTGCTGCGAAATCCGTACTTCAATGTGCATATGAATGGCGTGATTATGGAGATAAACATTGTGAATCACGTTTTACAAAGTTTTATCAAGAAATTTATTTGCCGCGCAAGTTTTCTTTTGATAAGCGGAAGTTACATTTATCTAGTCTTATCGTTTCCGGGCAATTAACACGAGAAGCGGCCCTTAAGGAATTAGATCGTCCCATCAGTACGTTATTACAAATGAAGCGTGATATAAAATTTGTAGCTAAAAAAATTGGTTTAACTTTAGGCGAGCTTGAAACATTAATAAATCTGCCTTCAGTGAGTCACAATAATTATCCGAATAGTCAGGCTATTTATTCTGGCTTATCATTACTTCGATCTTACAGTCGTAAGTTGAAAAATTTTTTACCGTAAAAATATCGTCTTAAGAAGTGAGTGCAACAAGGTTTTTGATTTTTCTAGTGCTTTATCTGAATATATTGCAAGCGCAATTGAATCAGCGAGGAAACTCAACGGAAAAATAAAATACGCATAGCGAATATTACCTAGTGGCACAGAGAATAGAACTATAAAATTGATAATAAACATGACTAGAAAACCATAAGCTATACGTTGATTTTTTTTATAAATAAGCCAGATCGAAAGAAAGAAACAAACCATCCAAAAATCAGGAGGTAGATGGCCTAAAAAAAATGGATCGCGAAAATAAACGGGCACGGAATTCGTGTAATTTTTTAGCATCAATACAATTTTTTGTTGACTTTTTCCCCATCCTGGTATTCCAACTAACCGATCTTCAATAAAAAAGCTTTTAATTAAATTATCATGATTTGGAGCATCAAGCGAACTTAGATAGGCATAATGATTTAATAAATGGTTACACATTTGTTTAGGTGTCATACCTGGATATACCATCAATGAGGAAGGCATAAAACAATAAGGTAAAATAAAGCCGTTACCAGCAAGCCCCATTAGAAACCGTTTCCCATAGATAATTACTCCGTCATTTATAAGGAGTCCGCCTAATTTCTCACCTCTTTTTACAATATCTGAATTGCTTAAACTATTCCGTCGCCATGAAAAAGCTAAATCAATCATTTCGTTATAGTCTAAACCTTGGTGGATCGCTTTGTTTAGGTCGAGGCCTTCAAATGCATGAGACTGAATGATTTTTTCTTGTGCATTTTTGCTTGGTGATAAATTCATCCATAAACCAGACATCAGTTTGTTTAATCCTAATGAGGGAAAAAAAAACTCGTTTATAGCAATATATCGATACATTGGGAAAATGGTTATACTTAAAACAAAACAACTTAAGTAGATCAAAATATATTTTTTCAATATTTGATTGTGGTTGCGTCCTACTAGCCCGATTATAGCAAATAGAAAAATTATTAAGGCAAAATAAGACCTAAATTGGCCAACTATAAGAATACAGGATAATATTCCAATATGAACACCAAAAGAAGGTCTAACCTCCATAACTAGCTTGATCCATAAAGCAAATGCAAAAATTGTAAGAGAAGATGCAATCGATTCAGTCATAAAGCTATTATGCATAGCCTCATAAAATGGAAAAAAACAAAGAATAGCACACAAAATTATATGTGTTCTGCTTGGCCAATATGTGTTTATTGTTGCGAAGGCGTAATAAATTGCAAATGCGGCAATAGTGTGCTGGAAAATTGCGATACTTGGCCACCTAAGATAACTTGGGAGATAAGACAAAATAGCCCATACTAAAGGCATTCCAGGTTGTAAATGAGAGTAAATCCAACGCCCTGAATCTTGATAAAAAGCAGCTAAGCTTATTGGCGAGCTCATTGCATCGCCTAGAGTCACATAGCTTGTCATGTCGATCCAAAAAGTTGCACCATCAACAATAAGAAAATAAATTTGTGAAATGACAATTATAATTGCAAGAAGTGGTTTAGTTTGAAAAAAATCAATATTTATTCTTTTAATTTTCATTTTTCATGAGACCTCTAAAAATCAGTATTTTTTAATACACTCTTAGTGAGAGTTAAATAGAATACCATAAATTTTTAATAGGGTACGTATTCCACTTGCCTCACATGAGGGTTCGTGTCTGATAAAAGGTGCTTTAGGATGAAAACGATAAGTCACATTGAGAAATAATAAACGATAAGTCTTTTATATCACCGATAAAATCGAAATCAGCAAGCCAAAACCAGCCATGCTGCATGCTACTATAGATGCAAGTACTTCATAGCCTGGTCTGATCGCCAGCTGCCGCATCAAAAGAGCAAATCCCAGAATGATCAATGGTAACTTCCCGATTGTATACAGTTGACTTGCAAATGAGATCGAATGAGCAATGACGATTCCCAGATAAACTATGATTACTATGAGGGCATTATCGTCGTTCTTAATGCCTCCCCAGATTGAGCCAGTGGCTGCCATAATCATCAGACAGACAATCCATATTTGAGACAGTGTATGAACAAGCGCTTTGTTATCAACAATAAAATATTTGTTCCAGAACTCCATGGTGTCCAGATTAAAGAAAACATAGTTATGCAGAACGTTAAAGAGATAGATTTTTGGTGTAGCAATGATGTTTTGTCGGGCCTCTTTCGAAAATTCGGCATTAAGTTGAATTGCATAGGTATTCAACAGTAATTCGCTGTATTCCGTAGAGCCAGTCACTCTCGAGAATATAGGCATTCCGTATTTCCACCAGAGCGGTTGCCAATCCAAAAAGGCTTCGTTCGGTCCCATTTTCTCGACACTAGATCCCCAGAATGCGAAGCCCCCCTGAGCTGTAACAATAGGTTGACCGGTAATCAGATAATTGCGACCGACATACGGACCGACAATCAATATTAATCCTACAAGAATCCAGCCACTCGATTTTATGGCATGGCGTATCGGACAACGGAACAGCATTAGAACTATAATGAAAAACGGAATAACCAGAGTCGTTGGTCTTATAAGCGAGGTCAGTCCCCAAAGTAGTCCTATTCCTAAAGCGATTAATCTGGTTGATGGTGAACTGCCTCGCAATAAGAATTGTCCTAATATTGAGAAAATGGCAAAAGCTACAAATAGCAAGTGGTACGACGCAAGGTTTGCGAGTGCCAACGAATAGGGATTAAGTACTGCGGCGGCTGCTATACTGGCTGCTAGAATGAAGTTACCCCACAGTGTTGCCCAAAAAAAAATCACAGATGCCATCGCCCCTAACAAGATGCTTTGAGCAGTCACGACAATGTACAAATCGTGTTGTGTAGAGCGTTCAGCTGGAAGGTTTCTTAGATTGGAGATTGCGTCGCCGATCCAAAGTGAGGCAGCAACGAACCCTGGATATCCAGGGGGGCGAAACACCGAAGGACAACCATCGATCGTAAGAGCGCCAGTGGATCGGAGATTTTTGCCGATTTGAAAATGATCTTCCCAAACGATCGGTGAGGTTTTCGACAAAATGCCAAGCGATATTACTGATGTAATAATGAAAACAGCCGCAGTTTGTGTGAGCTTACGCTGAAGCGCTGAAGCGCTGAAACGTTGAATTCCAGCTGTTTTACTGTGTAAAATGATACCATAGGGTAGCAATTGACAGTATAATTTGTGTACGGGACGAAATAATAACTTGTTCATTATACTACCCTCTTGGTACTCAAGTAATACTGAAAAAAATATTGGATAGGTAACGAAAAATTCCCGTATTTACAAAAATACGTCCTATAATTTTGCTTAACTTAAGCATCAAATAATGTTGGTGGTGCTAGTCAATTTTTTCCTGTACTATATTTCAAAATGAGTGAGGTTACAATTGATCTCATAGTTCTTGGCGTCTTTAATTGCTAATTCATTATACTGCTAATGCTCCATGTTGATTGAGTGCTTTAAAAAGTACAAGAAATAAGGAACCAAAAATCACGAAATCGAGTTTGGAAGAATTTTTGGTTTAATATTTCCCTAATAAAAACTTAAGTTGAGTTTTATGAAAACATATTTTTATTCTTTAATGCGAAAATACCTTTCCTTTTTTATATTACAACGAGATTCTGTTATTGAACTTGATCCAAGAACACCACTTCTGGTTGGTGCAATGCCCCAAGGGAGAGTCTGTTTTCGAAGTCATGCATTAGAGGATACCTCAATTTTTAATGAGTTTACGAACGATAAAATATTGCTTTTAGAAAATGTTCATCAGGATAAGCCAGACTATATCGTCGTCAGTGGATTGGTTCATTATGAGCGGGACATCCAAAGCTTGTTAGCTGGCATACATAAAATGTGCCATCAGGATACAAGACTTATAATGACGTATTATAGTACTCTCTGGCGCCCACTTGTGAGGCTTGCTTCAATACTGGGTTTGCGTAACAAGACGCAGGAATCAAACTGGCTTGCGCATGAAGATGTTGTCAATCTTTTAAATCTTGAAAGCTTTGAATTAATATTATTAGAGAGTAAAATACTTATTCCTTTTTATATTCCTATCGTAAGTACTTTTTTTAATCGTTACCTGGCTCCCTTACCTCTATTCAGAAATTTTTGTCTGGTGAATATTGTGGTGGCTAGGCCTCTATTAGTTAAAGATAAGGCATTAGTTCCCTCTGTATCAATTATTGTTCCGGCTCGTAATGAAGCTGGAAATATTGACAGTATCGTCAAACGGATTCCGAAAATGGGACCCCATGATGAAATTATTTTTGTCGAAGGAAACTCGACGGATAATACTTGGGGATCCTGTTTGGCAGCAAAAGATCTTTACGGTACAAAAAAACAAATCATTATTGCGCAACAATCCGGTAAAGGTAAAGGTGATGCGGTGCGAAAAGGCTTTTCACTTGCAAAAAATGAAATTCTTATGATTCTAGATGCCGATATGACCGTTCCACCAGAGGAACTTCCACGATTCTATCAAGCCATTAAAGAGGGAAAAGGCGAGTTCATTAACGGTAGCAGGCTAGTTTATCCTATGGAAAAGAAGGCTATGCGTTTTTTTAATCTTCTGGGAAATAAATTCTTTGCAATGGCGTTTTCATTTGTGTTAGGTCAACGATTTAAGGACACTTTGTGTGGAACTAAAGTAATCACTCGAGCTAATTATTTAAAGTTGGCCGCCAATCGGTCTTATTTTGGTGATTTTGACCCTTTTGGTGATTTTGATCTTATATTTGGCGCTGCGCGGATGGGGTTGAAAATTATTGAAGTGCCTATTTCTTATCGTGATCGTATTTATGGAGAAACTAATATTTCTCGATGGCGTCATGGGACTATTTTATTATTTATGCTATTTTTTTCAGCAAGAAAGGTTAGGTTTCTTTAATTATGATTTTAGATGAGCAGTCTCTTTATCAGCATGATCTTGAGCAAACAGGAGCTAACCGCGAACGGTTACAGAGAAATAAAAACTTGATGTTTTGGTATCAAGAGCTTTACCGGGACTTATTCAGTTCGGTTCCTGGACTTGAGCATAAACGTGTGCTGGAAATTGGCAGTGGCGCTTCACCACTGAAAAATTTTATACCTATGGTTATTACATCAGATGTTCTTAAACTAGAACATTTGGATTTTGTTTTTGATTGCCATGACATCGCAGATTTTACTGAAATCGCGGATCACAGTATTGACATCATAACGTTAACGAATGTTTTGCATCACTTGAAAGACCCCATACAGTTTTTGCGTGATGCCAGGAGTAAACTTGTTAATGGTGGGCACGTGTATATTGTTGAACCTTATTTTTCTTTTCTCTCTTATCCAATTTTTAAGCTGTTTCACCATGAGCCGGTTAATTTCAGTATTGCACGCCCAATACTTGATAAAGTTCATGGGCCGTTATCAACATCAAATCAAGCAATTCCTCATATGATTTTCTTTTCAAGGGCGGATTGGTTAAATGAATTGACGGATTATTATATTTTGGACGAAAGTTGTTATGGGTTTTTTACAAGCCTTGCATACATGGTAACCGGTGGCATTTCCAGAATTATTCCTGTACCTAAATGGATTTATCGCCCATATTTTGTATTAGATCGACTTTTGGCCAGACATCTACCTAAGATATTTGCCTCTTTTTTTAGTGTCCGTTTAGTTGCGAAAGGATCGTCATGAAAGATTTGTTATCTCATGCTGTGAGCAAGTTATACCATTATTGTTACCCTTTATACTACCCTGTTTACAAAACATGGAAAGCTTGCTCTGAGAGAGGTGAGCGTAAACTATTTCGACAATCGATTAAACCTGAAATGACAGTCGTTGATGTTGGGGCCAATATTGGAGTTTACACTCGTTATTTTTGCAGGCTTGTTGGTAACAGTGGATCAGTACACTCGTTCGAGCCTGATTCTACAAACTTTAAACATTTACAGAAAAATACCAGACATTTGTCAAATGTTGTCATCAATCATTCGGCTGTAGGAGAGCGTTGCGGTTCCATTAAGCTCTATATTTCTGATGCGATGAATGTCGATCATCGAACGTTTGATAGTGGTGATGGGCGTCGCAGCATTGATGTTCGTGTTTTGAGTCTCGATGATTATTTTCAACCCGGTCAACCGATTGATTTTATTAAAATAGATGTACAAGGTTATGAGTTGAGTGTTTTGAAAGGGGCCAGACGGATACTCACAGAGAATCGTAACATCAAAATACTCATGGAATTTTGGCCATATGGCCTAACGAAGGCATCAGTTGTACCTTGTGATGTAATTGAGTTACTTCTTTCACTTGGTTTTACAATTAGAAATATATCGGAATCGAAAGGCTTACCCTTTGATGGTACTGGATTTAACCCGTTATCTGCTCGCGACTACTGTAATTTGATTATTACACGACAGCTAGGCAATGAATAGTACTTCTAAAATTAATTAAGGAATTTTCTTTATGTTGTCTACAAACTACAAAATTTTAATCGCTCGCTGCTTGTCAACTCAGATTTTGTTATTGCGGAGACTCTTTGGTTGCTCCCCTGAAGTGGTTGTTACTCGTAGAGGGCTTGTTTGGGCATTAAATTTGAAAGAGGGCATTGATTTTTCTATTTATTTACTGGGTGGTTTTGAGGTTAAAACCCTTAAAAGGTATGCTGAATTAGTAAAGGAAGGCGACATCGTGCTAGATATTGGTGCTAATGTTGGGGCACATACTTTGCCATTAGCCCAGCTTGTCGGCTCTAAGGGTAAAGTATTTTCCTTCGAGCCGACAGCTTATGCGTTTGCTAAGCAACAGGCCAACATTTTGCTAAATCCACAACTTGCATCACGCATTGAAGCTAAACAGATGATGCTGACTGCAACCGCGTCTGATCCTCTGCCTGAATCTATATACTCAAGTTGGCCACTGGAAGCAGCCGATGACTTACATGATGAACATCGTGGGCGCTTAATGGGAACTCAAGGGGCTATCAAAGAAACCTTGGATGACTTTATTCAGAATGCCGGAATTAATAAAATAGATTTTGTTAAACTGGATGTAGATGGAAATGAAAGCGATATACTAGCAGGTGGAAAAACAGTAATTGAAAAATTTAAACCTCGAATAATGCTTGAATTAGCACCTTATGTATATAATGAAACTCCTTATAAGTTTGATCAGTTGTTAAATGAGCTATGGAGCATGGACTATCATATTTTTGATATGGCAACAAGACGCCTTCTGCCGAATAAAGCAGAAAAGATAAGAAAAATTATTGCAACAGGTTGTGGTCTGAATGTATTGGCGAAAATTCAATGATAAATGTAACTGCTCATACCCATTAGCCA
>DIUW01000035.1 GCA_002423125.1 Legionellaceae bacterium UBA6148
ACGATGCATGATGTTCTCTTCTTCGGGCATGTAGAGGAGGTTATTGACCATGTATGCAGCTAAAGAATCGCTAGGCTGAAGAACTTTTTTAAGTCCATCTATTTCAAAATTTATCGACATATTCATATCATACACAGAAGACATGAATAATGAGAAAAAGTCCTCCGCCGGATAAAAATAGGGTTCGGCTAAATCTGAAGTTATATCATCTTCAAGTTTGGTCTGATGATGGTCGTAAAAAAAGTAGTAACCATAACATTGATCACCTACATAGTGCGTACAAGCCAAAACAGGTGATTCAAATCCGCTAAACAATTCGCCAAGCATAAAAATTTTGGCCCTTGACTGATCTACAGTTGCTAATGTCTCATCAGCGTTTTCGAGGTTATTTGCAAAGTTTATTTCACGACGCTTGATAAATAATGGCTTCCATTCCTTATGGTATTGATCAAAAAGTATCTCCAGATCAATAAACATTTCTGAATTAACTAGAATAGGCAGCCTGTCAACGTTATAACCATATGCTTGAATAGCATCGAAAAAAACTTGCCAGAACTGCTCTGCTTCCATTTCCCAAACCAATTCCGTTCCAAGTGAACTTGTATCTTTACCTTCAAAATCATCAATACTACTGATAAATAACTGAAGAGTATTAATAAGATTCTCTTTTTCGGATAAAGACTCGTCGTGATTGATTGGTATCCTAAAGAAATCTGAAACCGCAACAGGCTTCTTTATTGTTGCCAATCTTACACAGGGCGCAATACCATTGTTCCAGCGATTATCGTCGCAAAATCTCATCATAGCCGGAAGATGAGCCCGTTCACCTGGCTTCGCGATAGCAACTGTTGTACCAACTGGACCTATGGTAGCCGTCGAAAATTGTTCTAACCACTCATACATCCAGCGCAAATCAACACTTTTTCGAACTTCATCGACTACCTTATCTAAGATTGCGCCTAGTTCCTTCCTTTGCTCTAAGGTAATGGTGTCCATCAAAGACTGATTATAGTCGTATGAAGTATTTCGTATAAATCGAATAAAGCAATAACCCTTTTGGGTTCCTCGTGACTTTAAAAATAAATCATCAAGTTTTTTCAAAATTTCCAAATACATCCTAGGAGAAGCGGCAAGACCCATAGAATTCTGCACTTCCCCATCCAAAAGAATCAGTGTTTTGCGCTTCTTTTGTAAACTTTCGGATACGTCCTTCTTAAATGTCAGATCAAATAATCTAGCGAAATTAAACTTTGGTTCTTCTAAACGATATTCATCGAAAAGTCTTCCCAAATTTTGGGCAAACAAACTGCGATCCGAGAGACTTATTTTTGTAGTTGCGCTAATTTTTTCAACAGCCAATTTTGCGTGATTAATCTGCTCAGCATAGCTCTCTTCGTAGTCTTTCATTTTATCATTAGTATGGTTCATTAGTGCATCCAATAGTCGCTTTTAAATTTACCTTTCTTATGAGCTACGGTAACCACCGTATCACCAGCACAGATAACGTAAATATTCTTAATTCTATCTAGTAAGTTTTTGCTCACACCAACCTCAGAAATCAGAAATTTTATATCTCTTTCTTCCAAAAAGATTAGCTCACACCCTTTTTGGAAATGACAAGTACCATAACGTGTAACGAGATCGACAACAGCTTTCGTTATGCCTCGTTGTCTGCAACGCTGTTGAGCATGAAGTGTAAGTCTATACGATTCCATTTGCGCCTCCATTGATTGGTGACGTAACAATAAACGGTTTTTATGTGTATAATTAACCACTTTTTTAGAGTGTTTTACAGAGTAACTTATATGCTTATTTTGGAGTAACTTATCATTAAATCACGAGTATTGTATTTTTGTTCAGACGTCATCGCATTCTTGAGTAGCACATCGATTTAGATGTCCAATACCCTAGATGAAGGAGATTGGATATGAAAAAACGCTACACAGACGAACAGATCATTGGTTTTTACACGAAGCCGAGAGCGGTTTACCGATTAAAGAGCTTTGTCGCCGCCATGGCTTCTCGGAGCAGAGTTTTTATTTATGGCGCAATAAGTTTGGCGGCATGAATATTAGTGATGCCAAGCGTATAAGAGAATTAGAAAGCGAAAATACGCGATTGAAAAAGCTCCTTGCCGAATCACTTTTGGAGCTCGAAGTGAGCCGCGAGGTATTACGAACAAAGTGTTAACTACACCGGCTCGCCGCGACGTTGTGCGGTATGTGCAAAGTCGTGGCCTGAGTTAGCGCATCGCCATAGGCGCTATGGTGCCAGTAAGATTTATTTAAAATTGCGTCAACAAGGCTTATTGGTCAATTACAAACGCGTTGGGCGGCTGTACCGAGAATATCGCACAGGAGCGTCCTCTTCCTCAGGTGATCCGCACGGATAACGGCAAAGAGTTCTGTGGTCGAGCCATGCTGAGCTGGGCACATGGCCCTAGTGTCAAACTATGCCTTATCGAACCCGGTAAGCCGAATCAAAATGCCTATGTTGAATCGTTTAATGGACGCTTTCGAGACGAATGTTTAAACGAAAATTGGTTTATTAACCTTCGTCATGCGCAGTTGGTCATCGAACAATTGCGCCGAGAATACAACGATGAACGACCTAAGAAAGCACTCAATGGGCTGACACCAACAAAGTATGCCGAACAATTAATGAAAAATATGGCTATATTTACCGACGGACTCTAAAGCCAAGTGTTATTCAAAAAGGGGTGACGTCGGTTTTGGTCTTACCCGAGCCAGCACCCGCCAGCACCAGCGTGTGTGGTGCTGTGGTGGTAACGGCTTTGAGTTGTTGTGGGTTGAGATCTTGGGTGTGGGTCATGACATCTCTTTCGTTACGTTGCTTAAATTTGTTATAAACAATTTAACGACTCATGTCGATGGATTCGGATTTCATAACTCGGGTTGCTATTCCCACGGGAATAACAACGCGAATCTCCAATCATTTAGCGTTATTTTCAGATGCTTGATCATCTTCGCTGTCTACAGAATCCTCTGGTTACTCTTCATCGGGATCTTTTTGGTATATTGAAAAACTACATTCATATTGAGACCCTCTAACGGATTGTCTGGAAAATACGTCATCTTCCATATGTTCGAAGAACATGATCGACAGTCCACCAACTGCATGCATACAATCTATCAATTCCTCTAGCAAAGCTTGCCCTACTTCAGCCTTCATACTTAAACGTTCAACTTCAGCAATTTTAGTTTTTACGCGTGCTAGGTTTTCAGCCAAAAGTGGTGTACCACGAAATATATTTGGGTACATCCGCCCGAGCGTGTCCAGATCAGTAATTACTTCGCGTTCATCCATAAAAACAGTCCTCTGTTGGTTTAAATGGTTTGTAAAGAGGCTATCAGGGTGATGAGACAGAATGTGTCAAGTATTTTGATTTCTTCGAGGTCCGCATTAATCCTGCTAGGGCAGCCTGCATAGGTGAAATAGATGCTCTATCCCCATGGGTATAGCCATGCCGAATACGATCACACATCATCAGCGGCTTCGCCACAAAAATGCGGTAGATCATATCGCTGGTGCCATTACAGGAAATATTCGTGACGTAACCAATGGCTACGTCACAAATACCATTCGCATAAGGCTTTAATGACCGCGTTAGGACGTGATATTAATGCGATTGATCAGATTCGCTGCCAGCAGTAGCATCGAACGCCGGCTCTACGTCCTCCGGAGCGCTGTCAAAGGTAGAGAACATATAGCCATACCCATACTCTTCATAAAACTTCTCGCTACTTACGCCATCCTGCATATATTTGAAGAACATCGCAGACAAGCCACAACTGGCATGCATGCAATCTGTTAGTTGGTCGAGCAAAGCTTCCCCTACAGTAGGCTGCATACTCAAACGCTCGATTTCAGCAACCGCGTTTTTTAAGAATTCTAAGCCCTCGGCCAAGCGCGGTGTCCCACGAAATACATTTTGATAAATTGGGCCGGTTGAATCCAAATCTGTGACAATCTCAACTTTTACCATAACAGCAGTCCTCATTTTGTGGCTTTTAGTAAAGCCGACTGAGATTACCTCGGACATGAGACAGAATGTGTCAGCTACATTTATAGACGCCAGGCTAAGCGACTAACTGAGCTATACTCGGCATCAAAACTACGTGTCTTCATCTTTGCCACTGCCGAGGATTATAGGCCGCTACCGGAAGATTTTATTGAATCTTAGGGTCAAACAGTGACCACCACGAGTATGACAATTTGTGTGGTATTACAACTAAAAGGGGCATACAGGCCTATATGCCCCTTGGATGAACTAACTAAATTGACGCAACAAATTCAGTAATAATCTTATCCTTACGATAATCCCATAAGTCTGTCGGTCTGTCCCAGATATACAGCCCACCGTTTATTGTTGCAGGCAACGGAAGAAAATTATCGTCGTAAAATTGCGGCGCTAATGCCTGAAAGTGTGGGTTGTTCCATAACATGATCGCAGGATTTTGTCCCTTAATATTATTTTGAGCATCAGTAAGTAGCTCTAAATTGTAAATTTTGTTGCGCTGCTCATCAGTTCCCAGACCGCCTCCATTTGGATTAATATGATCAATGTGATAATCAGCCGCACCGTTGATACTCTGAGTACTTCTAACAAGCATTAATACTCTCCGAATATCGACTTGATCGCTTCTATTACGATAATCCAGCTGGTCAACAAAATTCTCAATAGCGTGCCAATCAACTGTCATGGTAGCATCTAAGAATTTATGCGCGAAATGCGGCTGCAAAATATCTAACAATTCTCGTTTAGGGAAATACAGTGATCGTCCGTTAGTTATTTGATTAACGCAGTTATCTATAACATCTATGGCCGCAGAAAGCGCTGAAGTTGACTGTCCACTGAAAGCCTGGCCTAATAAAACAAGTAATAACCATTGCCGAATATCACGCTCTATCGCCTGCCTTGCAGGAAGCATCGTATTGTAATGAAAACCGGTCGAAATCTGCCATCTCAGAATTGGTATCAAGGCATTTACTGACGACACCATTCCATTTCTAGCTAAACCCCAATTATTTAATGTTGTCAATAATTCAACAGTGGTGGTGTTAAAATTGTTAGGCCAAAAACTTGCAAGTTGTTTTATTATAACAGGAGAAAAATCACTAAATGAGTATCCAGGAGGTATACAATTAGGACTAGTTCTATGTGACAAAACGAAAACGTTCAAAAGTTTTTTTCTATCAAAAGGTCTTTGATTTCCATGAAATATCGCATTAAATGCGTTTATCAAATGAGCAAATTGTTGATTGATGTTAGCAGCAGCCCAGGCTATTTGCAGCGTCCCAATTATTAGGTCTGATTTATGAAGTCTTTCGCCTGTATCGTTCGATAAAATATACACATCCAACGCATCTTGAATATTCGATGCAGGGTATTCGCCGTAGCAATACGCATCCAGCTGCCAGAAGCTATCTCTCAAGCTCTGAATATTTTGATCTATTGCAGTTATGGGGATATTTTTATTCGCACCATTCATATTCAAATAATTATTTTTCCAATGATGGAACGCAGCTTGATTAGCCCAGCTCATTATGTTAGAGCATGGTATAAGGTGACCGATAGGAACAACGTTCAAATCAACAAATTTAAAGGGCTGCTGGGTAATGGGAAGATTCCTCATAGCATGACTTCGTGTGACTGTTGGGTCAAAACAAAGTGTATAGTCGACGCCATTTTGACTCCACTGACCTAACACGCCAACAGCCAAAGAGGTTAAACGCTGCTGTCCATCTAGGACGTAATATATTGGGGTTCCAGGAGTCAACCCAGCTTGTGACGGCAGAGCTCCACCGGGTTGTTGCTTACAATTGATAAAGTAGGCATTCTGTGCACCAAGGCCTTGTGGATTGTTATAGGTAGTCGGCCAAACCAAGCTAGTGCCAATCGGGAAATTCAAATAGCATGAAACAAAAAGTTTTATGATGTCCTCTTTATCCCACACATAAGGCCTTTGAAACGATGGAAGAAAAAAATCACCTCCAACTTGCTGAGCATTTCTAATCGCTTGACCTAGTGTAATTGTCTGATATGGCATGACACGACTCCATCGTATTTTTATGAGGAATTTCAGATAGACTAAACGTTTTTTAATTAGTAAATAAATGATTGAAGATTCGAATAAATCTTATGGTGCCTCACCTAACCGCGGCCATTAAACATGGTTTAATTATATCTATATTTACCAATAAGTTATTCTCAGAGCATTAGATCAAGCTTTCCCTATCTTTTGAGGCTAAGTTAGAACATAAAGCCTTTTTTTAATTTTCACAATAGTACTTTTATAATATTTATCCAAGCCTATTGCTGAACTACAGTGTATCGGTTTTTACTAATTGGCTAATAAAATAATAAAACCGACGTTCCGACATATTCCATCGCTAAGATTTCATATTTTATAAGATGTAGCCAGTTGTGGAACAACGGATTACCTTTTAACAAAGTAGACCAGCCAAATAGGAACGCACAAATCATGAATATCATCGCCCCACGTGATTTCCAACCTCGTGTAGTCGACGTAATGCTCGGCTTTCGTATGGTCCGTTATACTTTATTGCAGTTTGAGCAGCAGGCGGCAATGTACAATGCTACCCACTCGGTCAAGTGCGCAGCCATTCACGTCATTGACAAATGGATGAGTAAATTACACTTCATGCCAACCGATATGATTCACTCATTAAATTTAATGATCGGTGATGTTCGTATAGGTCGCATTGGAATGGATTTCCGCCGCCACTACGTGTTCATAATCTTTGATACCGATGATGATGGCGTGCGCGTTGAACCAAATTCAGATGTTTTCGCCTGGAAGCTTTTGTTCCCCGTTTGTTCATCCAATGTTACGGTCATCTATACGCGATTACCGATAGATGATCCAAATAGTTTCACGGTCGATGGGAAACCTTCGAAGTTTATTCTCGATGCTGAACAGTATGGCGATACAGCTTTATTTACGAGCGACCGTCACCGCCAGAACGAGTCGAATGAGGAATATTTACCCGACTTTATTCATGAGATCGCGAAACGCATACGGCGACTCAAAGAGAAGGGTTGCTGCTAGTCACCTCGAAACAAAAAAAACGGCCCGAGGGCCGTTTAAACGTAAGCAAACTAAAGTGTAAAATTATGCAAAATTGAAATACCCTGCAGTAGGCATTTCGGTAATTAGATTAAACCAAGCAGACGACAGAATACGTCACATCCGCGCCACCTCACCCCAAGGCATTTTCTCAACACCACTCGGCGTCAACACCCAAAGTACCGGCACCTCGGGAGGACTCGACGGCATCGGACCATAGCCATCAGTAAAATATATCACTGCCTGGGTTGGATGCTCGCGCACATAGTTAAATACCGGATAGAAAGCGGTTCCACCGAAGCCCTGCATGGCTAATTGATCGGTCTGCAACGGTTGTTCTGGAGTCACTTCAGTGATGCTTTGAATATCGCTATCGCAGGTGATGATCGTGACCTGGTAATTACGATACGTGTTGAGCAAATAATGAAGCTGGCCTAAAAAAATCGATAACTCAACGAAACAACTGCCACTGACATCAATCGCCACGGTTAGCTCAAGGAATTCGCTGCGTTGCCGAGGTAAATAGAGCCCGCGATAAATATGCCGACGTGATGGTGGATACCATTGCCGCTCGCCATTCGCCTGCTTTTGTACAAAGCGTTCAAGTAACTGGTGCCAAGGCAGTGCCGGCACTAATGCCTTTTCTATCATCTTTCTGAGTCGGCCAGGTAGGTGACCGCAATGCTTTCTATCAAGCATGAGTTGACGGGTATATTCACGCCACTGCTGCTGGGTTTCGGCACTGATAGCCAGATGCTCATCAAGCACTTGTTGCTGTTCTGCCGGCGCTTGGTCCGGCAGCCGGTCATAAATCACCTCAGCACTGATACCTTTCCAGTGGGCTTCATAAAGCGCCATCGGCGGTACGAATTTTAGGAGCTCTTCGCAAATGCTATTTACTTCATAGTCGATTGCCATATTCCAACGCCCATGCTCGCGTTGTTGCCTGCGCGCGATATGCCCCATCACGCAATGCCAAACTTCGTGGCACAGCACAAAACGACGGGTGGCATCGTCTAATTCCTCTGCAAAATTCACGTTGAAATAAATATATTGGCCATCCGT
>DIUW01000003.1 GCA_002423125.1 Legionellaceae bacterium UBA6148
TTTTGTGGCCGCGCGCAGTATAGAACCTATCTACCATTAAAAATGGTACTAGAGCGTTCATTGAAAATTGCGGAAGAAATGCAAGACCAACAGGTTATGAGTGAAAATAAATTAGCACTCGCTCAATTACCAAGTTTTAGAAATTTGTGGCTGAATCTCTATTCAGTTGAGTTGGAAAAAATAATGAAGAAGAAAAATAATGACCCGCATCAAAACAACACTTCCCTTGCTGAGCGACACAATAAATATCTGGCTTTGGCTTTTGGCAAAGAAATCAAGGTTAATCGTGAACTTCCGATGAGACCAGAAGAACAGATTTTAACTGTAAGCTAAAGAAGATACTGGATTTGGTCTATCGCTTTTTCCGCCCATTGCTTCAAAAAAGATTTGCCCTATCTTAATGTTAAAGAGTTTGCATTGGTTAGATATTCTTCAATTTTTTCCATTTCAACTCTGATGCAAGAACTTGTGCAAATATCATCCACATGGGGCAATGATTTTACTTTTTCTAAATCTCTAGCCGCTAAAGCATTTTGTCTGAGGTTGATGTAGCTGGTTGCTCTATCAATGATATAAGAAGCATTTGCTGGTTCCATAAGAATCGCTTGATTATAACCGTTCAATGCCTCCGTTAAAGGAGCTTCGTCCCCTGATAATTGCGAAATTTTCAAGAATGTATGAACCTTTAAAACCAAAGTATCATGAGCATCAGGTTGTATTTCTAAAGCCCAATTACATTCATCAATCTGTCGTTTAAGTGAGTCTAAAGAACGACCATACGAGCTTTTCAGGTTAAAAAACATGTTTATCTCCAATTATAGTATATCTAAAAATAAAACCTTATTATAGATAAATTGGCAGGCATCCAAAATGAAGAAGTAAAGGAAAAATTGGAAGATGTATCACGTCATAATATTGGGGCGACTAATTAGTGTTCGATGAGCCCATGGGCATGGTCACGGGCACGAAAGTTGAGAATGGCGTTCACTTTTACTGAGGCAATCCAAACGTGACCGATTGACACACCGGCTCTAGGCTTAAAACCGTTTCCAACCAGCTCAATAATTGTTTTTTATCAATATCAACACTTGCTTCCTGTCTTAATTGCTCTACCTGATTGGAATCATGTTTTGAGTCATCAGTGACAGCATTTTGAATCGACAATGCTGTAGCAAAAAAAGAAAACACCTCTTTTCTTCTCTGTATAGACTGAATAATTTCTTGACTGATGGTTTGATTAAATTGATCGAAGTTCATTTGAACGGGTGAACCTGAGATATACCCATAATTTTCTCAACAAGCCACAGGTTCATTACCCAAAAGATGCCCATATAGCTTATTAATTGCTAGAGAGTTAAGTGGCACGTTTCTCCAGCTTAAGACAAAACGATCAACTGACGCTTGAAAAATAGCCTCAATATGGTTTATGTCAATTGTCGATAGTCGTTGAATAGCCAATCTAAATTGTTCAGACTTCAGAAGTGGACCGAAGGTTTCCACATAACGATACCGTCGATCAAAATCCCCTTTTCCAAACAAATAGATTCCTAAACAATAAATAGGGTTGTTTATTCGTGATAAGGCCGCTCCAAATATTCTTTAATAGAAACAAACTCAGGAAGAAAGCATGAAACAACGCCTGGTGCTGGGGTATTTGTTGTGATTAATCGAATTTTAGGTGCGGCATCACCCAGTACATAACGAAATAACTCTCCACCTATCATTTCAGCAAACATTGCATAAAAAAATTTACCTACCTGTCCAGATTGATCAGTAAAAAATTTATACATCCAGCGATGTTCATGTTTGGCAGTACCTGAGGTAGCATTTTTACTTACAATATATCCGCTAGTCACACCATTTTCTTTCTCTGCCACCGAGCGCCATTTTTCCTTCACTCCCACACGACCCTCTTTAGGCGGCATCATTCTATCGTCTTCGAGCAAACCTTCCATAATGATACGGAATTTTTCTTCTTCATTTGCATCTGGGGGGTATATCTTTTTTGGACATAAAAACACTCCTTTTTCGTCAACGCATACGTTAACGAATGAATCAAAATATTTTTTATGCGTCAGCCCTAGATACACTCACGCAACACACGTGCCACATCTTTCGCAAAATAAGAAATAATTAAATCAGCACCAGCACGTTTAATCGCAAGGAGACTCTCCATCATGGCTTGCTCCTCATTTATCAAACCTTGACTGGCTGCATTTTTTATCATGGAATATTCCCCACTGACTTGATATGCACACAGTGGGATTTCAGAGAATTTTTGTTTGACTCGATGAATCACATCAAGATAAAACATCGCGGGTTTTACCATAATGATATCAGCGCCCTCATGAACATCGAGCGCGGCTTCACGGATCGCTTCTTCTGCATTTGCAGGATCCATTTGGTAGGTTTTACGATCACCAAATTTGGGAGCGCCTTGGGCGGCTTCGCGAAAAGGACCATATAAGCACGAGCTGTATTTAACGGCGTAACTTAAAATGACAGTGTCTTGATGTCCTTCACGGTCCAGTGCCTCACGAATGGCCAATACCATCCCATCCGTCATACTACTGGGAGCAACCCAGTCGGCTCCTGCTTCAGCAAAGCTCACCGCCTGCTGGCTAAGTTGTTTTAACGTTTCATCATTGTGAATGATTTCGCCATCAAGAATGCCACAATGACCATGATCCGTATATTCACAAAGGCATACATCCGCAATAATCAAAATCTCAGGGCAATGAGCACGAATGGTACGGATGGCTTGCTGAACAATACCCGTAACATGAGTTGACGCACAACCATGCGCATCCTTATGCTCAGGAATACCAAACAGTAATACCGCAGGAATACCTAATGCTCGTAATGCATCAATTTCACCTGGAAGATCCTTCAGAGTCAGTTGAAATTGACCCGGCATAGAAGAAATTTCACGTTTTGCCGCAAGCGTTTCGCTAATAAATAACGGCGCAATCAATTGACTCGGATGGAGACGCGTTTCTTGAAGCATATCACGCACCACAGCGGTACGGCGTAAACGCTTTAACCGAACGGGAAGATTATACATGGTTGAATTGATCCTGATGTTTTAAGCGATAAATTAAATCCAATGCTTCACGAGCCGTTAAATTATCGGCGTCGATATTGGCGAGTTCCTGAAATACAGGCGGCAGTATTGGTCTCGGCTCTGAAACCATGAGCGGTTCTTGAGGCGCTTGCTCAGTATGATGTAAATAATCACGAGCAAGCTTCAGCACATCATCCGGAATGCCTGCAAGCTGAGCCACTTCCAAACCATAACTTTGACTCGCAGCACCCTCTTCAACATGATACAAAAACACAATACGATTTTGATTTAATGAGGCGCGTAAATGCACGTTTCGAATACAAGCGAACTGAGAGCTCAAACGTGTTAATTCAAAATAATGTGTCGAAAACAACGTATAACATTGAATATGATTCGCAAGATACGCACAGCACGCATACGCTAATGCCATGCCGTCATGTGTGCTGGTCCCTCGTCCAATTTCATCAATTAACACAAGACTTTGTTGCGTTGCTTGACGAAGGATATGTGCGGTTTCGGTCATTTCAACCATAAATGTCGAACGCCCTGACGCCAAATCATCACTTGCACCAATGCGTGTAAACAACTTATCAATCGGCCCTAAACGCACACGACTGGCTGGGACAAAACTTCCAATATGGGCGAGTAAGACAATCAATGCATTTTGTCGCATATACGTTGATTTCCCGCCCATATTTGGACCCGTAATCAACAAAAGATGATGTTGTGGCTTTACGTCTAAATCATTGGCAATAAATTGCTCTTGTAAAATTTGCTCAATGACGGGATGCCGACCACGGTGAATCATAATTCCAGGCTCATCAACAAGATCGGGACAATGCCACGATAAGCTTTGCGCACGTTCTGCAAGTGTACTCAGTACATCAAGCTCAGCCAACGCATTCGCCATTGGATTGAGCAATCCCAAGGATTGATGAATTTCTTCAAGAAGCCCTTCGTAAAGCCATTTCTCGCGCGCCAACGCTTTAGATTCAGCTGATAAAACAATGTCTTCAAAGGCTTTAAGTTCAGGTGTAGTATAACGCTCAACATTTTTTAAAGTTTGTGTACGCTTAAAATGATCGGGCGCTTTTTCCGCTTGCGTTCGAGATAATTCAATGAAATAACCTTGCACACGGTTAAAACCAATTTTTAATGTGGACAGACCTGAACGTTGCCTTTCATCTTGCTCGAGCGTTTGTAATTTTTCTGCACCATTATTGCTAAATGCGCGTAACTCATCGAGCTCGTCGTCAAAACCTGATGCAATCACACCCCCATCGCGAATGAGCATGGGCGGATTCTCAACGATCGCGTGGCTTAATAAATCATACAGCGTCGGCATGGGTACAATGTGTTGCTTGAGATGATGCGTCAACGCGGATTGATTGCCTTGAATCACTGCATGGATCTCAGGTAATAAAGCCAATGTTTCGCGAAGCTGTACAAGATCACGTGGACGAGCGGATTTTAGCGAGACTCGCGTAATAATGCGATGAAGATCGGCGACTTGTTGAAGCAATGGATGAAGTTGTACATCATGTTGACGTTGAATCATTTCAGCAATCGCAGATTGGCGTTGTTGAATCGGCTCATGTTGGCGCAATGGCTGACTCAGCCAACGTTTGAGTAAGCGACTCCCCATAGCACACGCCGTTCTATCCAGTAACGCGAGCAAGGTGTGCGTACGCCCCCCTTGATTCGCTTCGAACAGTTCAAGATGCCGTTGCGTAGCGGAATCGAGTTGCAGATAGTCATCACGCTGTTCCAACGTCATGGTTGTGAGATGAGGCAGTGCTTGTCGTTGAGTCACCTCAAGATAGGACAATAAGCAGCCTGCTGCCGGAAATGCGTAGGGGTAATCCGATGCTCCAAACGCTTGCAAATGGCTCGCATTGAACTGTTTTTGCAATAAGGCCACTGCTCGTTTTCCATCAAAGTCCCAAGCCGGGCGTGTTTTCGTGAGATAAGTGCGAAGCCACTCTGGTTGCTCAAACGATTCAGAAACCAAAATTTCCACGGGCTGTAAACGGGTAATTTCCGCAAGCAGGTGTTCTTCGTGCTCAATTTGCAATAAGTGAAACCGCCCTTCACTCAAGTCAACCCAAGCTAACCCAAAATGCTGGCGATATTGATGGATCGCCAGCAATAAGTTATCACGCTTAGCATCCAATAGCGCATCATCCGTCACAGTGCCTGGCGTAATAATACGCGTGACCTGCCGATCAACCGGGCCTTTACTGGTCGCTGGATCACCTATTTGCTCACAAATGGCGACTGATTGATTTTTCTTGATTAATCTCGCTAAGTAGTTTTCAACTGCATGATATGGCACACCCGCCATCGGAATAGGTTTCCCATTGGATTGACCACGATGAGTCAGTGTCAAATCCAGTAATTGTGCAGCACGTTTAGCATCATCAAAAAATAATTCATAAAAATCACCCATACGATAGAGGAGAAGCATATCGGGATATTCGGCTTTAATGCGAAGGTATTGTTGCATCATTGGGGTATGTGTACTGGTCATCGCAATAACTTAACTCTGTTCGATAAACGGATTGAGTGAGAAGTATATCATTATTTGTTTCTACAGACATGTAAAAATTACTTGACAGTACCCTAGCGCGTCACCTACAATCGCTTTCTCTTTTTGGAGCATGCAACACGCTCAAAAGGGGCTATAGCTCAGCTGGGAGAGCGCTTGCATGGCATGCAAGAGGTCAGCGGTTCGATCCCGCTTAGCTCCACCATCGGCTTTCCGATGGTTGTTACGCGTATTGTCCCCATCGTCTAGAGGCCTAGGACACCGCCCTTTCACGGCGATAACGGGGGTTCGACTCCCCCTGGGGACGCCACAATTCTGCCTAATAGAAACTTCAAAGCCGTTCAAAAATAGTTCGTGTATTAAATCCATATAAACGTTCGTGCATTCGATACGCATATTCATCCGTCATATTCGCAATGTAATCACAAACAACTCGATACGCGCTGACCTCATCTTGTTGATGATGAAACAGCTGCCTATTTTTTTTATCCAATAAACTACCCGGATTAGAACTAATCGCTTCAAACAAACGTAAAACAACCATTTGCCCACCGTATTCAAACGTACGTGATTCTTGAGAATCAATCACATGTTGATATACGCTTCTCATCAAATGAGTTAATAGATTTCTAGCTTCAGGTAGAAGAGCGATATTGTAATGCAACAAAGGCTCTTCAAATGCCTCATCAGTCACCTGTACAGTGGTTGCTGTAATAAAATAATTAACCATTTCACCTACGGCTTGCTTACGAATATGCAATGCTTTATCAAACAGTGCATCCAACCAATTATCTATATTTTCCAAAGGGGTATAAGCCAATAGCTGGCGTAATTCGGGCGTATCCATTTGCGAACGTGTAATCAATTGTAGATGAATTGCATCTTCAAGATCATGCACTCCGTAAGCAATATCATCGGCAATGTCCATGATAGAACAATCAAATGTATGAAATGCTGCACGACCGTGTTGTGTTGCATTAGGCTGTACGGCCAATGACTGAAATCGAGTCGCATCAGCTGAGGAAAGTCCCGCCAACAACCAATCGACTTCCGGCTGGTCACAATCAAAATAAGCTTTCGGGGGCAACCAGTCATTCACTCGAATGGTTTTATTCGGCAACTCATGAACAACAGGCATGTGTGGTGCGGCAACACTGGACCAACTAACGGGGTATTTTAAAATTCCCAGCAACGCCCGTCGTGTTAAATCCAAACCAAACGATCCATAACTATCTTCAATTTTGGCCAGTAACCGAAGCGTTTGTGCATTCCCCTCAAATCCACCATGATGACGCATCATATAATTTAAAGCGACTTCACCACCATGCCCAAACGGTGGATGACCAATATCATGTAATAAACAAATCACATGGATTAAATCATCGCTGGGTAACAAACGATCAAACAGGCCCAGAGATTGATTCACCATTAAATTACGCACAATACTTGAACCAATCGAGGCAACTTCAAGAGAATGCGTCAATCGTGTGCGATGGAAATCCCCTTCATCCGTTCCCAGAATTTGTGTTTTACGTTGTAGACGCCGAAATGCAGGGCAATGAATGACTCGCGTTCTATCTCGCTCAAAAGGTGAACGATGATCCTGATAACCACGTTGATTTTCTTGTCCGGAACGCCTATCCATCCACATAAAGATTGCCTTTTTTAAAAAATAAAGTAATTATTTCCACGTAAACCATTAAGTTCATCACAACTTATTCTAATAGAATGAACTCGAAGTTCAAGTTTTTAAATTTGACAAATTAAAAAGTCAGCCATAAAAACGTGATCATCGAGATTAAAGTTTATTTTTAAACGGCAGATAACGTGTCTATCAGAGAATAAAAATAACAAGGAGCCATGACATGTTTAAACTCATCAAACAATTCAGCATCATTGCGAGTACCTGCAGTCTTTTTGGCTGCGGCATGTATAATACTGCTGGATACCCACCACCACCCTACCAAGCCCAAGAAAACAACGGCACACAACTTTATCCAGAAGGTTACGAAAATACTGGAAACTATGTTAATCACCCCACTCAAGAACACCCCGTGTCTGTTCCAGACTCATACCATGTCAGCGCGTCTCAACAGCCTGTAAAGCATCAAAACATGGATCACCAATGGGTCAGTGGTCAAAACGCTACGAGTTATACCATTGAAGTAGCGGATAGCGATAAGCCTGCCGCTGTTGCAAATACGCTACTTAAAGTACCTAAAAATGAGCGAATGGCAGAAATTAAGGTTCAACAAGGCGACAAAACATCCTATAAAGGCGTTTACGGGACTTACCCAACTAAAGAAGCTGCAGAACAAGCTCGGCAAGCATTACCTGCCGATGTGCAATCCGCTGCTCAAGTAAAATCGTGGGGAAGCATACAGGAAATATCGAAGGATTAAAGCCTTCCGTAGGACTTGTGTCTCCTACAAACTGATGTATAATCACTCCATTGCGCCGATTTGAACCAACAGCTTGCGGGCGCTCAGTGAGATTACGTGTAATCTCACTGGAAATACGGCTAAAGCGGGTCACTATTCCATACCCCCCCTCACCGTTCGCAAGCCTAACCTTACTGGGCTTAGATCATGATTGAACTTTCAGGATTAACAAAAACTTATGCAGGACAAGTCGCCCTTAACAATATCAATTTATTTGTTCAAGAAAGCGAAATATTTGGCATTATCGGAAAAAGCGGCGCCGGAAAATCAACGCTCCTGCGTTGTATCAATCTACTCGAGCGTCCAGATAACGGCAATGTATTTCTAGATGGCGAAGACATTACGACGTTATCAACACGTGATTTACGTCGCGTGCGCCACAAAACGGCTATGATTTTTCAACAGTTCAATTTAATTAACACCAAAACAGTCTACGACAACATTGCAATTCCCATGCGAATTCAAGGAATAGAAGAATCCTTAATCAAAATTAAAATTGATGAATTGCTCACATTTGTTGAATTAGATCATAAAGCCAATGCTTACCCAGCAGAGCTTAGCGGCGGACAAAAACAACGTGTCGCTATCGCGCGTGCGCTCAGTTGCTCCCCCAAGATTTTACTCTGTGACGAGGCCACATCAGCACTCGATCCAGAAACCACTTCGGCCATTTTAACGCTGCTGCAGCGAATTAATTCGCTTTACGGCATCACCATCGTATTGATTACACATGAGATGGATGTGATTAAGCGCATATGTCACCGATTGGCCGTTATAGAGGCCGGTGAAATTATAGAAACAGTTGCATTAGCAAGTGTGTTTAGGCAACGTGACAGTAAGGCCGGTCGCATGCTGTATCAACAACTTAGCCCACAAATTCCTCCGTGCTTGGCGAGTCGCATCACTACGGAGCAAAACGATAAGCCAATCTTGCGCTTGTTGTTTCAAGGCGAAGAAGCGACCGTTCCATTTATTAGCCAAACAAGCCGCGAACTCAATCTTGATATTAATATTTTGCTGGCCAATATTGACCGTTTAGATACATTAACCTGTGGCGTACTTGTCGTTGAATTAACGGCTAATCTTGAGTTGCTGACCCATTTTATCAAACGCTGTGTCCAACATGGGCTCACAGTGGAAATTTTAGGATATGTTCATGACACTACTATATGATTTAACTCTTGCGACCGGAGAAACACTGTACATGGTCATCGTCAGCACGCTATGCGCTATTATTCTAGGACTGCCGCTTGGCACGCTGCTATTTACCAGCGCTAAGGTAAAACCCCACACAACATTGAATCGATCGATTGCTGCGTTTATCAATATGACTCGATCGATTCCGTTTATCATCCTATTGGTCGCATTAATCCCTTTCACACGCCTCTTGATTGGGACATCGATTGGCATTTATGCTGCGATGGTACCATTAACACTGGGTGCAACTCCCTTTTTTGCTCGTCTTGTTGATAATGTTTACCAAGGATTACCCCAGGGGCTGATTGAAACAAGTCATTCAATGGGAGCGAATACTTGGCAAACCATCCGCTATATTTTATTGCCCGAGGCAACGCCAGCATTGATTCATGCAGTCACCGTAACAGCAATTACGTTGGTCAATTATTCAGCGATGGCGGGCACCGTTGGTGGCGGTGGCTTGGGTGATTTGGCCATTCGATATGGCTATCAACGATTTGATTTAAGCGTTATGATTGCGACAGTTTGTATTTTAGTGATCATTGTTCAGTTATTACAGATGCTGGGGGATCGTTTATCACGGCATTTTGCACATTAATTCAAGTCAGGACACTCTACAGGAGAGTAAACATGCGTATTTTAGTATTACTATCGATTTTAACCCTACTCACCGGATGTGGGCATAAAAATTCAACCAACACGCTTATCGTTGGTACTATTGCCGGTCCAGAAACAGAATTGGTTCAAGTTGCAGCGGATGTTGCGCATGATCGATACGGATTAACCGTCAAAATTGTCGAATTTAACGACTACAATTTACCCAATGCAGCATTAGAAGATGGAAGCCTCGATGCCAATATCTATCAACATCTTCCCTACCTTCAGGCAGCAATTCAAGCTCATGGATACAACCTCGAAGTCATTGGTAAGACCTTTATTTATCCCACCGGGATTTACTCTAAAAAAATAAAATCCTTAAAAAAATTACCAAACCATGCCGTGATTGCAATTCCAAACGATCCCAGTAACGAAGCACGAGCCTTGCTCTTACTGCAACACGCAGGTTTAATTACGCTAAAAACAAGCACAAACACGACGATGAGAGACATTACGAGCAACCCCAAAAAATTGCAACTCAAAGAATTAGATGCCGCTCAACTGCCTCGCGTTCTTGATGATGTCGATGCTGCCGTCATCAATACCACGTTTGCAATTCCAGCGGGGCTAACCCCCACTCGCGATGCGTTATACACCGAGAAAAAAGACTCCCCTTATGCGAACCTTATTGTCATTCGACGCAACAGTAATAAAAAAGAACAACTACTCCTTTTTGTTAAAGCGCTGAATTCAGAAGAAGTCATTCACAAAGCACACGAATTATTTGGAGAGAATGCGACTCCAGCATGGTAGCAGCAGTTCTCAATATGGAAATCATAATTTGAACAACATCATTGTCTTCCCCGCGCAAGCGGGGAAGACAATACTGGGTTAAAAGCGATCCTTGTGTAATTTTTAAGCTCTATATTGAGAACTGCTGGCATGGTAAATTTTAATTACTTTTGTCGTTTTTTAGTGCTATAATGAATATTATAAAATCTGATTAACCGTTTTTTAGTATCGAATATTAATACATCATTTCTAGACTAGAGGAACTATCATGCCAGAATCAAGCACCCCACCTGGTACACTTAAAGCAATATTAAATAGAAATTTGCCATCAGCTCCACTGACAAAAACGGCCGCTCAAGGAATTCGTCGACTCTATTCTGAGAGCATCAAACTTGACAAAGAGAATAGGGAAAAAGGTCTGTTATGTGCCAATGCTGGCGAGGCATTCAAAAAAACGACCAAATATACCAAAACCCTTCTTGATGGCGTGACATTAGGAAAGGACGAAAAATTAAAACTCCCAAACGATACAGAAGAAGAGATCGCTAAAAAGATTGGAGATACTAAACTTACGGATGACGCTATAAAAGAATTTAAAACTGCAATCGATGGTCGCAATACCGAAATTAAGAGTAATAACGTCAATCCCAAAGACTTAAAAGACCAACTGCAGAATCTCAAACTCACGTTATGCAAGACTATGGATAAAATCCATAAAAAGGAAGTGGACGCCTTAACCGCATTATTTAAAACTAACACCGAACTACAACAACAGCCCGCTACAACCCAAGACGCAATCATTGACGCACTTAAAAAATCTCAACAGGATCAACTCTCAAGTTTCAAAAAACAGGTCGATGCGGAATTAGTACGGTTGCACGCGCTGACCAATCAAGCAGAGGCAAGAATATTGTTGTGCTCCTTAATGGAAAAACATGGTCGAAATCGTGATTATTCTGACAAACTTTTCAACGATATGATGGCACAACGTAACAAAGCAGGGATGCAAATTAGCAACATCTACAACGAAGGAGACCGATTTTCTGAGGCAGATTTTAAAGACCTCCATGAAAATGGAAAAGGCTTCACCACTAAAACAGGTAAGAAAATAGAAATAAAGATATCTGGAGAATCGGGTGATAAACCCAACGAGATAAAAGTTGCCGGTTTATCGATTAAATCCGGCCTTTTTGGAGGAAAATTAACGTCCACTGATTTCTTAGAGATGGCTCTATTAGCAAAATCAATGGGCTGGAATACGATAAAAATTCAAGTATACCATTCGGATCCCAAAAAAGCCCGAGAATTAGCCGCTGAGGCTTACATCGCGTGTATTAAAGCAGGTTACCCCCCAGAAAAATTTGAGGTTTGTCTTGAAGATGACAAAGGGGTTTGGAAAAAACAAGACCCTGGTCAACTTGGCATTGATACAAAATCCATTGAGTCATTGTTAAGTCCTGATGACAGGCTCGAAGATGAAGACAACTCTACTAGCAAGTTTAAAAAATTAGCTACGGAACAAAAAGCTACGGAACAAGAAAAGGCAGTTACCGTGACGGCTCGTGATCAACCCACTGCCCCAGCCGCTACTGTAACTGGTCGGCCAACGTCGAAGTAGTCAGTAAATTCCCCCATGAATCCCCTCATTTTATTTTCAGAAAAAAAATGAGGTTAATTGTAAATACTAATGTCAATCTCGTCATTGCGAACGCAGTGAAACAACCTAGGGTTCCGTGCTATGAACTCTGGGTTGCTTCACTGCGTTCGCAATGACGAATTTTTGTATAAACTCAATTCCGCAGTTTTTGACTGTCGTCCCGGAATTTAGCAGGCCTTAACAAGCCTGCGAGCTTAGGTCTGCTTAATGTCCGGGATCCATTGTCGCCTTGGATGGGTGCCAAGCCAGGATCCCGGACATTAAGCGCGACTAAAGCTCGCAGGCTCGCCAAGTCGCACTAAATTCCGGGACGACAATCACAGATGCCATCCAAAACTGCGGATCCAAGTA
>DIUW01000061.1 GCA_002423125.1 Legionellaceae bacterium UBA6148
ATTTTGTGGCCGCGCGCAGTATAACATTAGGAATCAGTAGTCATATCGACAAAGCCGAATGGGATTTATTTCGCCACACGGGCACAACCCACCTCATCGATATTTCAGGTGCTCATATTGGTTTAGTTGCGGGCATTACCTTTACTGTTGTAGGTTGGCTTTGGTCGCGTATGGGGGGGCTTAGTCTTTATTGGCCGGCACCTAGAGTAGCGGGCTGTATGGCCTTATTGATTGCGATCCTATATACGTTTATTTCCGGATTCTCTGTTCCTGCTCAGCGAGCGCTGATTGCGTGTACCTTTATGTTACTCCGTTATTTTTGCAGTCAACGATTTACTGTTTGGCAAGCGTGGTGCTATGCATTATTTACCGTTTTAGTACTGGAGCCTCATTCGGTGCTATTGGCCGGTTTTTATTTGTCTTTTATTGGTGTTGCTATTTTGGTATTGACCAATCAACGAATGGCTGCAACGGGTGTTCGAAAGAACGTTGCATTGCAATTGGCATGTTTGGCTGGACTGATGCCATTAACGTTATATTGGTTTTCTTATGGCGCAGTGAATGGAATTTTAGCTAATGTATTCGCTATTCCCTGGGTTGAATTATGGATTGTTCCCCTTGGATTATTGACGACAATATTACCCAATTGCACCGTCGTTTCATGGATGATGATTGTACTGAAACACTCTATTGTACTGTTACTATTTTTTTTAAATTGGGTAGACTCGTTCGCGGCATTCAATTTGACCTTTTCTTTTAATCACATTGCATCACCCTTGGCATTAATGGCTGGCTTATGTGTTTGCATGTTTTTACCCATTCGTCGCCTCGCTTTTCCTGTAGGGGTTATGATGATTGCTGCACTTATTCCTTATCACCTCAAAGTAAGACAAGGATCGGCTCGGATTGATGTGATGGATGTAGGGCAGGGGCTTGCAGTGGTTGTGAATACAGCGAACCATGTCTTGATTTATGATACAGGAGTTCAATTTTTCCAAGGAAGTGATATGGCAAAAATTGCTATTATTCCTTATTTAAAAACACTCGGTATCCAAACATTGGATAAGGTCGTGATTAGTCATCCTGATCTTGATCATCGTGGAGGGTTAAAATCATTAGAGGAAAATTATCCTATTCAAGAATTGATCGTCGATGACCCTGAGTTTTATCACCGAGGTCGTTCATGCCATGATTACCCAAGTTGGAATTGGGATGGTGTATCGTTTCGTTTTTTTGCAATACAATCGGTTGCACATTCAAAAAATAACCACTCATGCGTATTACAGATAGCGACGTTGTCTGGGCAAGTATTGCTAACGGGTGATATCGAAAAACCCGCGGAGGATTATCTCGTAGCAATTTATGGCCAGCAGTTGGCATCATCGGTGATGGTTATCCCTCATCATGCAAGTAAAACATCATCCACTTCAGCCTTTGTTGAAAGCGTTTCACCACGCTATGCCATTGTGTCGTATGGTTTTGATAATCGGTATCATTTTCCTCATCAACAAGCGTTGAATACCTATGAACAACACCATATCCCTGTCATTAATACGGTTACATGTGGAATGGTGAGCGTGTTATTGGATTCAGAACATTTTATGCTAAAATCCAGTTGTCATATAGATTGAATTTTAATCACGTGTTATAATTCTATCCATTTTATAGGAGCTGCGATGTTTCGTCTGGGTATAGTTCTGAGTGTTTTATTTTTTACAGTCAATGCGGATGCCGCTATTCTACAATGCCAAGATCATCAATGTATCGCTGTTGTCGATGCGGGTAGTACTGGCTCAAGATTGCATATTTATGCATATGACTTACAAGACAACAACCCAGCACATATTAATGAACTATTTTCAAAAAAAATCCAGCCAGGCATTGCGACCATAGAGCGAAATTCAGTGTCTGTTCATCAGTATCTCACCCAATTGTTTGCTGAAACTCCAGAAAAAAATATGCCAGTCTATTTCTATGCAACAGCAGGAATGCGACTTTTGTCTCATGAATCACAACATGCATATTATGTCGCGATCAAGGAATGGTTTGCCACACAGCCAGAATGGCGATTGATGAGCGCCAAAACGATTACAGGGCAAGAGGAAGGCGTCTATGGTTGGCTTGCTGTCAATTACGGGCTAGGCACACTGGCATCTCCTGATAAGCCCTTAGTCGGCGTGATGGATATGGGAGGAGCGTCCACGCAAATAACGTTCCCGATTCAAAGCACCGATGAGCATTCTAACGTTGAAATTGATGTATATGGGCGTCATATTCAATTATTTGTACATAGTTTTCTTGGTCTAGGACAAAATGAACTGGATCATCAGTATCTTGATGTTGCCAATTGTTTTTCCGAGAATTATCAACTTCCGAATGGTAAATTGGCTCACGGTGATTTTGCCTCTTGTGTACAAGAAACGTCGTTGTTAATTAATGCAGTGCATCATGTTGATAAAACTATCCAACCGGTGATGAGAGCAAATCCAGTAAAGACATGGTATGCCCTCGGTGCAATCAGTTATTTAGTGCAAACACCACCACTGATGCTTGATAACGGTCAATTCACTATAAAAGAAATAGCTGATTGGACTGATCGCGAGTTTTGCCATCAGGACTGGCCTACGCTAGTCGCTCAGCATCCCAAGAATGAATATTTATATACTTCTTGCCTTAATTCATCTTATTTTTATGCATTATTGGTCGATGGTTATGGAATGGAGCAAGAACAAGGCATTCACTATATCCCTAAAGATCAAAATGGTGATGATTGGACGCTAGGTGTCGTCTTGCGTCATTTTTAATGACTTCACTTTTTTTTATTTTTCAAACGAATGCCGTTTGATTCGATGATAATTTCGCTTCGCTTATAGAGATGCCCCATTGCATTTTTAAAGCTTTTTTTACTTGCTTTAAATGCGTGTTGAATCTCTTGAGGTGTGCTTTTATCATGAAGAGGTAAAAATCCTCCAGCGGCGCGGAGCTCCGTCAATATACGTTGTGCCAACTCATGAATATTATCTTGCCCTAATTGTCTTAAAACGACATCAATTTTTCCATCTTCACGTACATTTTTGATATAGCCTCGCTCTTTTTTTCCATAATAGAGTGTCTGGAAAATATCTGCGGAATGAATCAATCCCCAATAGCGGTCATTGATAACGACCTTTGTTCCTAATCGGGTGGTTTCAGCGATCAATAATTTTACTTCCTCTCCTTGCTCAAAGTGAGCAGGCGACTTATCCAGAAAATGATCGAGTTTAGAGCTGCCAATAATACGGCCTTGTGCATCTTGTTTGGCATAAACAATATAAGATTTTTCTTTTTCCATTGGGTGATGCTGTTCTGGTGCGGGAACCAACAAGTCTTTATCCAAACCCCAATCAAGAAACGCACCGACTCGATTCACATCGATGACCTTCAGGCAGGCACAATCGCCTAATTGAATACGGGGGCGTGTTGTTGTCGCGATGATTTTATCTTCTGAATCGAAATAGATAAATACATCTAATCGATCATTAATGGTTGTATTCCGTGGCACCACTTTATTGGGCAATAAAATTTCACCTCTATCTTCACCGTCCAGATAAAGCCCAAATGGCACCGCTTTTATTACTCTTAATTGGTTAAATTGTCCGATTTTAATCATTGATAGTCTCATTTTTATATTTGTAACAGATTGCCATCAATTAGTGAAAAGAAGAATTGGGCAACTCTGGGGTAGCGACCAATTGATATTGATTAAATTTATTAATAATCAATTGAGTCTCTTCAGAGGCGTTCTCTCCATATTCTAACGTACCATTTTCCACAAGTCTGAATTTGGTCGCTAAAAGGCCTGGTAATAAACTCAGTCGATGAATTACCTCAACCAAATCAGGTAGCTTTGGATGATGAATAAACCAATCAGGATCACCTTGTAACACATCGTTGAAACGATCTTGAGTTTCTATGGCGTTGAATTCTTCGTACTTTGTCCACAATTTAATATCTTGGGGTTGTGTTAGTTTCTTCCCATCATTGTAACTCATACTTCTGCGTATCACTCTCATTAATTGATTTAACTCAGTCAATGAATTGGATGTTCGCATTAGTGAAAATAATGTTGTTCGTATTGCAATGGGCTCATTAAAAACAGGATTACTTACTTTTTGTTGATACAGTTGCTGGATAATGTTTTGCATTACTTCTGGTTCATCACATTGCGCAATTCCACGACAAATTTCGGTAACATCATTTCGGCTGATCAGATCGTTACTATTTCTTCTCGGTTCTTGATCGGGAAACAATCTTTTTGAATCCAAGTAGCAGATCAAATCGGCTGCTTGCTTTGGTTTTTCATGTCCAAGCATTACCCTCATCACGCGTAAATAATAATGCCTATGTTTATTCAGTAAGAGGGGATCAAAAGAGGGCGTAAGCTTCTGTTGATTTTCTAAAACACTACTCGGTTTATCGAAATATAATTCGAGTTGTTGCAATGCACAACCTAACTCGGTCCTAAAAAAAACTTTTAGTCCTTCATCACGTAAAGAATTAAAAAAAGAAAACCATCGGGTCGGTTGATTAAATTGACTGTAAGCCAACTGAAGCAATTGTATGGCTTGATCACTCGACATATTATCAATATGAATGGCTTGAATATGGATCACAAACGTTCTGGGAAACTGGTCAGAATATTCATTACAACCTTCTTGCAATATCCTCAGCGTATTACGTAGTGTAGTACTTAAATCCACTCAGTTTCACTCCCATTACATACCCTTTGGTATATTAAAAATGCAATAGTAACCCAATTAACTCATGATGTAAATAATAAATCAATTAAGGGTTTTTTACTCATTATGCTCCGTATTTGACCAGACAAAATGAAAAATTTGGTCGTCAAAAAATGGGGATATCCCGCGAACAAGTCGCGGTACGTCGTGATCGGTGGCGCTCAAGGTCCGCGTTCATACTTAAATGACGTACTGAATGCCGACTAGCACTGAATTAATGCTTGGATTTTGAGTATTAGCATTTAAATGAGTGTTTAACGTTGTAAGATTGATTGTGCCATGGGTTGTTGGGCTGGAACCAAAGGCATGTAAATAAGAGGCTGTTAATGACCAGTTTTCATCAAATTCATACGCGCCCCCCACTTTAATTTCTGGTAAAGCGGCCGTAATGTTGCCCGATTCAGAAATATCTAAGGTTGTTAAACTCGTATTGAAATTGGTACTCATATTTTCAACTAGTCCACCCGCTTTTAAATATAGGCTATAGCTATAATCCTGATCAATGTAGGCTATACCGACTAAAACATCTAGACCACTTAATGTACTTTTATTGCTTACATTTGGTAAAGCGAGGGCTCCACCTAAAACAGTCAGTGATGGTGTTGAGGTTACGCTGCCGTAATAACCAAAGCCAACTTCGGCGCTTAGTCCCAAATCATCAATTTGTCGGATTAGTCCAGCACTCAGTCGTCCTGTTGCTCCAGACATTTTTTCTTGAGAAACAAATCGGGTATCATATCCTGTGATACTTAAATTGTAGCCGTTGGTTTGGCTCCAAGTATAACCGCCTTCCGCCGCCAGAAACGACTTTAAACAAACGGCTTGATCAACTGCTCCCATCGCGCCAGCCGATACGGAGGCACTATAAGACATTATGACTATCAGTGAATTTATTATTATTTTTTTCATGCTTTTAATTCCTTTTAGACCCATTTTATAAAAACTCGCCCATTATATCGTCGAGGATCATCATAATGAAAGGGATTTTTGAATTTCAGTTTACATCGGTGATCGAAGAGGTGACTATAACGAACGCAGTGAAGCAGCTTTAAACTCTGGGTTGCTTCTCTGTCGCTCGAAACGACTAATTTTTATGTGAATTTTAAAATAAGGAGATCCATAAGTCGAGTATGGATTCTGCCGTTACTGTGTTGCGATGTTCATAATTGATTCTTGAATCATAAATATATTAGCTGAAAGTCGACCGAATTCGGCTTGATCTTTTTGATCCAATGACTCCAATTCATTTTTTATTTCATCAAAGAAATGAGTTATATGTTCAATTCCTTTCGTGAGACATTCTCTATACGCTTGAACATAAGATTTTTTTTCTTCCATAGTGGCCAAGTGTTTGATGGCTAAAAGCGGCCTGAAAAGCTGCTCGGCACCTTTTAGATGGATGCTATGATCAAATTTTGTATCTAGCGATCGTATCTGATGTATGGAATCAGAGAGCGATGGCATGAGTTTGCTAATTGCTTCACACTTTATCATGCTCACATCCCAATCTTCGGAGCTTGCTGAATGATCCATATTATTCTCCAGTTTGGTTCTATTGTATTCTGACAGAATACGTTTTGTTACTTTAAGTGTAGACAATAAGTTTGAAACATACCAATTATTGTGTTGTGTCATTATTATTTACAAATGAATTAGTATTTGCTAATATGGAAAAAATTGACGCAATGGGTTAGAAAGTGAATATCACAGACATTATACAAACAGTAGTCATCAATGATTTAAACAGTAAGCTTTGTGGTGAATTAAATGACAATCAAATTACTTCAATTTTAAATGAGGCTATTTCTAGGGCCTATGAAAAAGTAGAAGAGAAAGATCAAAAAGCCTTATACAGACAGCTGTCATTAGAGCTTCATCCTGATAAAATAAGATCTAGTGCTCATCATTTTGCGAAGTATCTAGTCAAGCCAGAACAAATTACTATTCCGCAGAAAATTCTAAACAGAGTAAAAGAATCCATCACTGAAAACATTTTTAATATTAATATTAATTTTGATGAACATTCATTAGTTAAATTTACTCGTAAATTTATTCAATTCATACAAACTATATTTAATAAACAAAACGAATATCCCATTTTTATTAGATCTTCGACTAAATTGGCTACCTTTTTGCTATGTATACCCATATATCTACTATTATTAGCCCCCTTTGCCCTTTTTTCCTTAATAACACTATATATTGTTTCACGTCCCGCTCACTTCTTAGTCTATTTAACGAACAAGGTCACGAGTAATGGTTTCAATAAAGTATTAGAAAAATTTGAAGAGGCTTTTCCAGAAGAGTATAACCTCATTCGGCAACAGTATATAACAATTTCAAAAGAGGGCTTTGACGCTATAAAAAATCAGTTAATCATTGAAACAGGATTTATTCTGTTACGACTAACTGCGAGCGTTTTCCAACAAGCTATCAAAACATCAACGAACTCAAAAGCCTTCTTGTTAAGTATTGCTGCAGTGGTTTTAATTCCAGTCATAGCAATCGCTCAGGCCCTCATAGTGATCAACAACCGTGTGTTATTTCCTTTATTGCTCTCATTCTGCGTAGCTTTAGCTATTGCACCTTTTACTCCATCAATGTTATTGGTTGCTCCTCTTTATGCAAAAGACTATATCATTAATCTCGGCCAGCATATGAAACAAGCGCTACAACGAGTCTTTGCACAGGATTCAGAAAAATCAGAAGTCCCTACTGCATCAGAAAAGGAAAGGAATCAAGAAACCCCCTCTGTTGACAAAGGCCCTTATCAAAATGAACAGCATAAACATTACTCAACTAATAATTTTTTTCAACCTGGTAGGGATCTTGAGGCATCTAACAGCAACCACCACTCGATTTATGATTGTGATTAATGACATGGAAAATAAACGGTAGCAATTAGGCCTGTTCCTACAGAGGGGGCGTCTAGTGTTATTCGCGCATTATGTAATGCACCTATTTGTTGCACAATGCCTAGTCCAAGACCGCTTCCTTGGCTTTTATTTCCAATCACCCTGAAAAATCGCTCAAATACCCGTGCTCTTAATTCATCAGGTATGCCGGGGCCGTCATCACGGACTTCGAGTATAATTTCATGATGCAGTGTATATACGCGTACAGCGACATGGCCACCTTCCTCGCTGTAACGAATCGCGTTATCGACTAAATTTCGAATTAAGATACTGATTGCTGTCGCATTTCCTGTGAGTTGATTTGCATGTTTATCGTGATCAAATTCCAACTCAATATTTTTTTCAATAGCGGAAGGGGCTAGCGTTGCAAGTGTTTCCTGTGTCAGTTTAACGAGATGAATGTTCGTAAGATCATTCATAGTTCCTGCTTCAGGAACAAGCTGACTCATGGTTAGTAATTGCTGTACAACATGCGTACTTCGGTTGACACTCGCAATCAGTTTATCGATAGCTTGATTTTTCTCGACGGGTGACGTGGCATTTAAAGCCACTTGAGCTTGAGCTTTGATCGCCGCAAGTGGCGTGCGTAGCTCATGTGCAGCATCCGCAGCGAAGCGTTTTTCACGATCAAAACCTTCTTGTAATCGGTGAAAGAGTTTATTTAACTCATCAATGACGGGTTTAATTTCTTGAGGTACCTTTTTAATGTTCACAGGCTCGAGATAGCTCGGAGCTCGGTTGGAAACTTCTTCTGCTACGCGATCAAGGCTATCTAAACCTCGTCCAATAATAATCCAAATTAATAAGCCTGATAAAGGAAATGTCAGCAGCATGATGTATAAATCATCTTCTGTAATCAGTTGCCCCAGTTCATTGCGTGTGTCATAACGCTCAGCAAGTACTGTACGAGTGCCCGTTATTTGATTTTTAGCGGTGAACACTCGCCATTTTTTATCATCGATAATTTTGTCTTTAAAGCCTTCTTTGGTTGTAGAGAGTGGAATCTTAGGAGCGGTTGATGAATGAAGTAATATTTTTCCATCCTTACTTAATATTTGGAAACTGAATTTATTCAAATAATGAGTTGGTGTTTGGTTATCAAGAAGCGGTTTGTTAAAATATCCGATGATTTCATGGGGAATATTATCGAGTTTAGCTTGGACTTCAGGAAATGATCGTTTATGAATATCATCACCGAGTAGTGCTTGATAGGATAGGGCTGAAACGGCCATAACGATATCAAGATGCTCATGAATGTCTTGTTCATCTAAATAATAATTTCCAATCGCTGTGAGGGTGGTGGTAACCATAATGGCGATGAGTAAATTAATTAATAAAAATTTACGAATTGATGTTGGCACGAGGCACCTATTGGTTTATACCGTTCAGGTATACAATTTTACGGCTTTGTGTTTTTTTCTGCCATATATCCAATTCCACGAATGGTGCGGATAAACGTGGCATTTAATTTTTTACGTAAATTATGAATGTGCACTTCTAGCGTGTTACTATCCACATCATCGTCCCAGCTATAAATGCTTTGCATGAGCTGCTCTCTCGTAACCACTTGTCCGTTGTTTTCCAATAGTTTCAAAAGAAGCGCAAATTCTCGTCTTGGGATATTGATAAGATTATTATCAATCGTTACGGCGTGTGATGCAGGATCCAGTTTGATGTTTTTATAGTGAATTTCTGTATCAGCTCGTCCTTGTGACCGTCGAGTCAGGGCTCGAATTCGTGCACTCAACTCATTGAGATCAAATGGTTTTGTGATGTAATCATCTGCGCCACTATCGAGACCCTTAACGCGATCGTTGATTGAATCTCTCGCGGTTAAAATAATAACAGGCGTAGCATTTCCTTCTTGGCGGATGTTCTGTAATAGTTTTAGTCCAGAAAGCTTAGGTAAGCCAAGATCAAGAATAATCAGTTCAAAAAATTCAGATTTCAAAATTTTTTTAGCAATTTCGCCATCTTTAAGCCAGTCAACAATATAGCCAAATTGTGTTAACCCTGTTTTTACTGCATCTCCGAGTGCTTCGTCATCCTCAACCAGTAGTAGTCGCATGGTTGCTCCTTGAGTTTGTTATCCATCGACCTTTTCTACGATATGTCGGGTTAAATATAAGGCTTGAAGGAAGACAAAGAGCAGAGTAAGGCCCGCTCCTCCAAATAATTTGAAGTTAACCCAAGCGTCTGTGTCGTAATGATGCGCTACGTAGAGGTTGACAATTCCCATTAAAATAAAAAAAACAGCCCAAGAAAAATTCAATCGATTCCATATTCTCGGGGGTAAATTGATGTTGCTATCGATCATTTTTTGTATAAGTGTTTTTTTACCGATAAAAAAGGAACCCAAAAAGGCCAGTGCAGATAGCCAATATATTCCGGTCGGTTTTAATTTTATAAACGCGGGGTCATGGAAAAATAAGGTGGCACTTCCGAGTATAAATATGAGTGCAAAACTAATTAAATGCATTTTTTCATAGCGCTGTTCTCTTAGTCGAAATACAATCACTTGAATAAAAGAGGCCATCATGGCAACGGCCGTTGCAGTATAAATGCCGTAGAATTTATAGCAGATAAAAAAAAGGATGATTGGAAAAATATCAAATAATAATTTCATCTTGTCCAGCAGAAAATAGGAATGTTAATACAGATTATAACACAAAACCCTATTTACTGTATTGCTCTTGGCCCCGCGTTAAAACCGCTGCGCTGAGGGGCCAAGTAGATCAACATTTTACACAAACGGGAGAATCGTAAGCAGTCAGTCTCTATCTCGATGGAAGGGACATTTGCTAATGGGCTTATCGTGATCTTGAGGCTTCCAGAATCTTCCCCAGTGCCTGGTCTTTTCCAGCTCGGACAAAACCGGCTTTGCATTGGGACTCAATATGTCCTCATCTAACGAGATAATGAGAAATGGTTTTAATCAATAGGTATGGCTCTTTTAAATTAAGTTAATAGAATTGCATTACGGCTTCAGTATAATCAAATTATATATTATTTATCAACACGGTGTTCATAAAAATACCCACTTATAGGGAGTGTTAACTTTTTTGTGTTATATGTTTTTGACTGTCATCCAAAAACTGCGGATCAGAGTATATACGTAGAACAAAAGAGTAAAAAATATCTAATTGACCGTTTGTTAGTCATTAGTTATAATCTGCATTATTTTTAACATGCGTAATCATTTATCATGACTCATTCATCATTAGCTGAACCAGCTCATTTCAAAAAATCACTACAATTTTTATCTGATTATTTTTTAAATTCAAATGATATGTGGCAGGCTTGGCTACTGCTTTCCGGTTGTTTTTTTGGCACATTGACCATGATTGGTCTTGGCTTTCTTTTAGGGTGGTGGTGCTTCCCATATATTTTTTCAACATTTATAGCAAAAGACACTGCTGCACTCTTATTGGGATTAGGTGCTGGACTTTTAATTTCCGCTAGTTTGACTGCTGTTAATTATTTGACTAACTTTTTGAAAAATAAGCTGTATGTGAATTGGAGAGCCTGGTTAACTAAGAAAATAATAAACCAATACTTAAATAATGAAACAAATTACCTGGACATTTCACGAATTTATAAAAATATTGATAATCCAGATCAACGTATTCAAGAAGATATTGATAAGGTTATTGAATCATCTCTGACCTTATCTTTAGGATTTATTGAAAACTTTTCTAATCTTGTCATTTATACCGTTCTTTTAAGTTTAGCCGGTGGTTCGCTATCTTTTATGATCTCTGGGGCAACGATAATCATTCCTGGATTTTTAGTCTTAGTAGCATTAGCTGTGGGTATTGTAACGTCACTGATTGGTTACTTTATCAATAAGTCATTGCACCAATCGACTAATGAAGAAACAATTGCCCAGGCCGATTTACGATCTGATTTACAACACATTAAAACGTTCTCAGAAGAGATTGCAATTGAACATGCTGAGAAATATTATCAAACGCGACTAGAACAAGAAATCGATGTATTAAATAAAAAAACCACCAAGCGATTATCGATTCAAAATGACACAATATCATTTAATTTATTTAATACAACCATTCAATTCATTATTCCATTCATTGTTGCAGCACCTTTATATTTCACTGAAAAGATTACCTTGGATGTATTTTATTCTGTAGGATATTATTTTTCTATGATGACGCTTTCTTTAAACTGGTTTATCAACTCGTTTGAAGCAATTAATAAATTCCAAACTAGTTTAGGCCGTATCCTAGCATTACAACAAGCATTGGATAGAAATGATAGAGAGGAATCTTCTAAAAAGATTATTCGCACGATAGAACAAAATGATACTAATCTTGTAGTAAAAAACCTGAATCTTAATTTACATGGCGGTAACGAATTAGTCATTAAAGGACTTAATTTACAATTTACGCCAGGAGTCCATACTCTAATTCAAGCCCCATCAGGGACAGGAAAGAGCAGTTTTTTCAAAGCAATCGCGGGAACGTGGTTATCCGGCGAGGGGGAAATTATCATTCCGAAGAGCTTGGAGTCCGTTTATTTTTTACCACAAAATCCTACGCTTCCGAATGATACGTTAAGAAAAGTACTCGCTTATCCTGATGCAAACTGTCCTTATTCTAATGATGAATTAATTTCCGCATTAAAAGCGGTTAATATGGAAAAAATTACTGAAAAATTAGATCAACCCATTGGTTTTAAATCATTAGGGGAGCAACAACGAATTGCTTTTGCGCGTGTGTTACTAAGAAAACCTGATTGGATATTTCTGGATGAAGCGACCGCCTCTTTAGATGAAAATGTCGAAGAAGAGGTTTATTCTCGCCTCAAAGAACTTTTGCCGAAAACCACCATCATTAGTATCGCTCATCGCTCGACAGTGAAGCGTCATCATCATCATATTTTGTTTTTTAATGTGGACGATAAAAGAGACGTTCGAGTTGCAGATGAACCTGTATTATGGAGCAATCAGCAAGTGTGTAGCACTTAACCTTCTCTCAAATGCCCTTATGCCTCGTACGGTTCGAGGGCCAAGCATATCGTTGTGCAAAATAAATGAAATTCTTGTCTATACTTCACTTGAGAGGGTCAAAAAAATAAGGGGAGTATCATGGGAATACATAGTGACCACAATGATCAAACGAATTATGACTTTGATTATGGTTACAATGAGAATATGGATGAATTGAGACATAAGAGACAAGTACGTCGAATGCTTGAAGATAAATTGGAGCGTAAGCGTCTTAGAGATGATCTTCGCAATGATTTCGATGAAGATTTTGAAGATAAATTTGATTGGGATGATATCGAGCGCTGAGATTAAGGCGGTTTATGATCCGCAGAATATAGTGTATTTTGCAATAGCATACAAATTGTCATTGGGCCAACGCCGCCTGGTACAGGTGTTATCCATGCGGCACGTTCTTTTGCTTTTAAATAGTCCATATCTCCGTGAAGCGTGCCGTTTTCACTGCGGTGCATGCCGACATCGATAACGATTTGTTTTGCGTGAATCCAATCGGGTTTCACTACATCATAACTTCCTGTAGCAACTACAATTAAATCAGCTACTCGCACGTGATTTTCTAATGATCGAGTTGATCGATGGCAGATGGTTACCGTTGATCCGGCAAGTAATAATTCCAATGCCATTGGGCGACCTACAATATTCGATGCACCTACAACGACGGCATGAAGACCACGTAATGGAATCTCATAGTGTTGTAATAATCGAGTAATACCATAAGGTGTGCATGGACGTAGGTTAGGATTGCCTTGAGCCAACCGGCCGAGATTATATGGATGAAACCCATCTACATCTTTAGAGGGGATGATGCGTTCTATTATGATGTTTTTATTGATTTGAGAGGGCAGTGGTAACTGTACAAGGATTCCGTCAATATCCGGATTATGATTCAACTCGTCTATTAACGTGAGCAGATCGGATTGAGTTGTATTGGTTTCTAATGGATATGACTTTGAGGTTATTCCGGCCTCTGAACATGCTTTGATTTTGTTTTTGACATAGATGCTCGATGCGGGATCTTCTCCGACTTGAATAACGGCTAAGGCGGGCGGGCGTATGCCTTGTTGAGACCGAATAGAGATAGCTTGTTTCATGCTGGCTATGATGTTTGTAGCGACTTGTTTACCGTCGAGAATGGATGCGGTCATTGTATTTCTATACCTCTGTTAATATTGGCTCGTCACTCGGAGGACTTCGGCTAACGATGTATCGCCCGACAAAACCCGTTGAAATCCGTCTTGTCTTATATTCGGTACCATGGGTCGTAGGTAAGAATCGATACTTTGAGTGCTTTCATTGCGATGAATCATGCCTCGTAATGTTTCGTCCATGGGAATGAGCTCATAGATCCCCATTCGTCCACGGTAGCCCAGTTGATTACAGCGATCGCAGCCAAGCGGCTCATAAATAACAGAGATTTTGTCTTTAGCACTAATTCCCATCAGTTCTTTTTCGTCGTCACGAATTTTATGTTTAACTTTACAATGATCACACAATCGTCTGACCAAGCGTTGTGCTAACAGACCAACAATACTGGATGAAATTAAAAAAGATTCCACTCCCATGTCATGTAAACGCGTTAAGGAGCCTAAAGCACTATTGGTGTGTAGCGTTGCGATCACCAGGTGACCGGTCAGACTTGCTTGAACTGCGATTTCAGCTGTTTCCAGGTCTCTTATTTCACCGATCATGACAACATCTGGATCTTGCCGGAGTATAGCACGTAATCCTTTAGCAAACGTCATACCGACCTTAGAGTTTACTTGTGTTTGACCTATTCCAGGTAAGTCATACTCAATGGGATCTTCAATGGTTAAAATATTTCGGCTAACAAGGTTTAGTTCACTGAGCATCGCATAAAGGGATGTGGTTTTTCCTGACCCAGTTGGTCCTGTCACTAAAAGAATACCATGGGGTTGTGAAATAATAGTTCGAATGATGCTCAGGGTTTTATCAGGCATGCCCAAAAGGCTGAGATTTAACTCGACTGCTTGCCTGTCTAAAATTCGAAGTACAATACGTTCTCCGTGATTCGAAGGGAGCGTGGAGACGCGTACGTCGATGTTATTTCCCCCTACACGCAAGGCAATTCGACCATCCTGAGGGATTCTTTTTTCGGCAATATCTAATTTAGCCATGACTTTAACGCGTGAAATGACGAGTGGCGCGATTCCGCGCTGAATTTCGAGTGATTCTTGCAATACACCGTCAATGCGCATGCGGACCAATACGTTGTTTTCATACGTTTCAATGTGAATATCGGACGCTTTTTGTTTTATGGCTTGTGAAAACAGAGCATTTAATAACCGAATAATCGGTGCTTCATCGTGATTTTCGAGTAAATCTTCGCTTGTTGGTAATTGGCTGGCTAATTGTGAAAGATCAAAGCTTTCTTGCATTCCTTCGGCAGCATCTGAAATGGACGATTGTGATTGATAACAGGCCGTCAGATGATGTTGGAATGTTGGTGTATCGACATCCAGGAGTTGTATCTCACGCTGTAGGAAACGTCTGATTTCTGAAAATACCGTTAATGGTGTCGTGGGTAGATGAGCGATGACCGCATGATGGTCATCCATTTCAGTCACAACAACCCCGTGTTTCTTAGCGAAGGCGTAAGGAAGGTGGGGCGTTTTGAGCTTATTCATACGCGCTACTTCGCCGTAGTTACAATGGGTTTCATTTGAACTTTTACAGCAGCACCGGGTGGGTGGCTAAAAGGTCTTGGTAAGTTCGCTGCGCGCAAAGGTCTTAATAAGCTATTTTTATTACGAGCATCATAATCTTGATTACGTAGAAACTCTAATTCAGATCGACGTGTGGTATGGTATTTTCTATCGCTGACACTTAATGCGTCTTTTTCATTTCTCAGAATGCATGGGCGAATAAAAACCATTAACACTTTCTTTTCTCGGTTCGTTACATTGCGCTGAAATAATTTACCGATACCAGGGATGCCTCCTAAAATGGGTATTCGATTATCATCGTTACCGAGACTGTCTTGCGTTAAGCCGCCAAGAACAACAACATCACCACTTTCCACATGAACAGAGGTGACGATTGAACTGATGTTAAATGTAGGGTTCGTTCCAGGATTAATGACACTGGCCGTATCTAATGTATCATTGCCTTGATCGATTTGCAGCTGAATGCCACGTTCACGAGTAATTTGCGGCCTGACGTATAAGTGTAATGCAACGTTCACTCGATCAAAGGTTGTATAAGGCGTTCCGCCATTCGTTGTGCCGTTTGCATTATTTGGATAGGAGGTTGATGCAATGGAAACTTGCTTTCCTATTAATATCTTTGCTTGACGATTATCCAAGACAACGACCGATGGCGTTGACAAAATATTAGCACGTCGATCTCGCGCTAATGCGTAAATTTGTGCTTGGAATTGATTAATGCTAGTTTTTGAATTTAGAATCGCAAAGCCTGATTTAAATGTCGTCGGATCTAACGTTCGTTGATCGATACTTCCCCATTCAATACCTAAATCATTGAGATCCTGCTCATTGATTTCTGCAACTAATGCTTCAATGAGTAGTTGAGCAGGGCGGATGTCCAGTTCGCTGATGACTCGTTTTAAGGTACGAATTAACGTTGCGGGTGCATTAATAATGACGGAGTTAGTGTTGGGTTCAGCAATAATTTGAACGGTCGGTTTTGTCGACCCTTCATTTTTAGCACTGGCAGCGGCCGTCGATCCTGTCCCATCTGGTGTCGGTGTTGGAGTGGTTGGCTGTGACCCTGATGATGAGGTGTTTCCAACGACACTAGCCGCGGGGCTTGTACTATCTAATGCGGGTCTGGTGATTGTACCAATGGTCGTCCCTACAGTGCCTGTGAAATTCGCTTGCGCAACACCGGCCAGAATAGGGACTAAATCTTCAGCACGAAGATAATTTAAATAAACGACTTGAGTGTTACTGTTGTCTCCATTTGGATTGCGGCGATCCAGCTGAGAGATAATTAAACGATATCGAATACGATCGGTTTTATTACCGCTGATTAAAATGGCATTACTTCGATCATCAGCAGCCACGTTTGTTTGACTCGAACCCATGCCGTTTGTAGGTGATTTCACCAAGTCTTTGAGTGTTGTCACGACATCCATTGCTAAAGCAAAGTGCAGTGGAACAACATCAATGCCATTTGCTGAAGAGGTATCGACTTGGCTAATAATCCGTGAGAGTTGCTTGATGTTGTTTGCTTGCCCAGATAAAATTAACATGTTGGATGCTGCGTAAGCTGATACGTTACTGGCTTGAGGCATCAGCGGACGAAGCACTGGAACAAGTTGCTCTGCAGGAACATGTTTTACTGGTATCACTTGAACCATGACATCTTCACCATGGGGCCGGTGTTGCATTTGGGTCAGAACATCAGGTGCTTGGGTTCTCGCGTCAAGCGCAGGAATAATTTTAATCACATTGCCGGAGGGCATCGCAGCATATCCAGATACTTGTAACATGGATAGAAACACTTGGTATAGCGCTTCATTTGTCATGGGCGAACCAGAAGCAATAGAAATTTTCCCTTGAACTCTTGGATCAATAATAAAGTTTTTCCCTGTTATTCGTGATATTTCACCGATGACGGCTCGAATATCTGCGTTTTTAAGATTCCATATTTTAGCTGAAGAGACTGAACTTGGTTTTTCAGTTATAGGCGAAATTGTGCTGATGTCCGCAGCTTGGAGCATTGATGTCCATAGGAGCATGATATAAACGGTAATTCGCATTTAAAAACCGGTCAATTATTATTAAGAACATCATAGCGAACTTCAAGAAAATGCAACAGTATTTTTTTATCTATCAATATCTTTAATGTCTTGGTCTTTTTGATTCCAGATATCATAAGAGGAATTATTTTGGGCATTATATTTAATTTGATAGACTAGTGCTACGAAAGTAGTGTACTTTTTTAAAATGATATATATTTACATATAAAATATCCCTCAGAGACATCCCATGACTGATAATAAATTCATGCTAGATGAAAAAGATGTGAAAATTTTAGAATCCATTCTCGGATGTATTATCCATCCTATTTATGTCTATGGATCTCGAGTTAAGGGCACTGCAAAACGCTTCTCTGATATTGATTTATATATCGAAGGATATCTATCAGATGAGGCATTGTCTAATCTGAACACTCAACTCGAGGAATCTTGTCTCTCAATTAAAGTTGATATAAAAAACCAGCTTAGCCCAGAATTTTTAAAATCCATTCGCCCTGATTTCGTTCCATTTTTTGCTCAGGAACTTGATCGGGCATAGAACTATTTGCTCGCTAAAAAGATCAATCATCACACATTGATTGCTTGCTGTAAACTCGAAATCGACAAATTTTTGGCTAAAATTTACATAATATGCTAATATATAGTCATATTGATGTAGATGCTTTTGTTGAATTTCCAGTAGGGAATCACAGATGAAAGAAAAAAAAAATGACGCAGTAGTGCCTGAAACCAATGAAAGAAAAAAATTTATGGCTCAATATAGGCGAGCTGTTGTTGATAGTAATGGACTAATGACATTACCCGGAATCACGATGACCTTATTTGGAAAGGGCGTTAAGGGGGCGTTTAATCTAATACGCTCTGGTTCAGATAAAGAGTTTGAAACTTTTTTGGGCAAAGAAATCATTAAAGTCATTGAGGATATTAATCCAAACTTACACGACATCACTAAGAAGTTTCTATCGATCAAAGATGGCGTCAGCATTGATGGCATGTATCAAGAAATTAAACCCCTATTGGATACGCTATTTAACAAAAAGATCGGGGGCTTTGGTGTAAGCTTGAATGAAATGGGCATTCAAAGAGACTATTTATCAGAAGCCTTTATCAAGCAAGAAATCCTTCCTATTGTTGCCGTTCTACGAGATATCCCCAAATTTTGTAAATCCATCAAAGATAAAGACATTCTCGGTAAGCTTAACGATGTAAAATCGCAGTTGCATGCTCATTTGGAGCATGATGTTCATTTTGAAGTGCGTAAGCACTTAAGAGCAAAGAATGATGGTTTTTACGCGGTTCATGACAATGATCCTGCTTTAGTTTCTCAGATTAAAAAAATCTTAAATGCCATACAGCATGTAGAGAAATCGTTATTATTTACGAACAATTTGGATTTAAATCCTGACAGTGGTTTCAAATTAGAATCTTTGTTGCAAAAAAAAGGAACAAAGCAAGTCCACTTCATGGCGAGGGTTGTATGGGAGCTTGCCATAAAAGATTCGCCACTTGGTCAGCAGTTGCATTTCAATTTTGACTTGGAGGAATCAGAGAGGAAATTTATCGATGATGTTGAAGAGCTCATTCAGCATGCCCATGAAGCGCAGTCCTCTCTTTTTGAAATTGATATTCCGATGTATCAAGTGTTTGTTCAAGAGTTATATGGAATCGGTGAAATCATTCAATCATTACATGCCTTTACGGGACCGAATAGGAATGAAGTTGAGGGCAAACTCAAGAATTTGGATCGGGTTACTCAAACGGTTGGTGATTATGTTGGTCAATCACTTGGGACATTTATTGACCAGTTGAAACCCCATGCAGGAAAAGCAGATTACAGTTTTTTAATTCGTCACTCAGGGCTACTTCCTGGCTATTTAGATAAATTGACACAGTTAATCCGTGTTTATGGAGCTGGAGAACCATCATCCGCATTGGCACTTGATCCGACTGAAACCGAAACGTTTAAGAATTCAGCTATCAATTTGTTTCTTGAGTTGGATGGGTTTGATGATTTATTTCTGTTTCAGAAAGGTACATCATTATTGTTTCCCGTTCGTAAAGAAGGAGTGACCCTAGGGCAAGGAGCGTATCAGCAAGTACAGCGCGTGCAAGATGCAACGGGCGAGATGATAGTCTATCAATTAAATAGGATAAAACACGACGTATTTGCGCGCATATTACGTGAATCAGATAAAATAGAACAGTATTCTGGTCTTGTACCGGGTGTGATATCTAAGCCCCTAATGCAACAGTTAAATAAAATGTACCAAACAATGGTAGTCTATGCTAATTCGATTATCGACTTAAAAGAAAAGCATCCCGATTTGCTTCAATTAGATAACGCGTCTTTTTTGATACAGCGGTTACAACATATTCTTCAACAGAAAAATGAGTGCGAACTTAAAGTGAAAGAGGCTGAAGAAGCCAAGCAAGCTATTATTTCTTTTAAGAGTCAAATAGAGTCAATACCTAATCATGATGTAACGACTATTTCTACTGAACAATTGGATGCTTTAAACCGAAAGTATCAACAGTTCAAGCGCTTTGTTATCAACTATAATCCGAAACTGAGCGTTTTGCTGGATCAGCAGTTTGTTGTGACATTGACGATGACCGCCGATATTAATTTAATGTTACAAAACGTGCTTAATCAATGTAATAAAGAAATAGCAACATACATCTGCTATATCGGTATGGCAGATGCTCAACTCACGGCTTTACCAAAGCAGACCAAAGAAAGTTTATATGCATTAGACCCCAGTAAAGTACATTCTATCCTTATCATCAATGAACCGGTTTGGCTCAACGGGCGATCGATATTGGATAATACAGAACAACCTGAGGCTCATCATTTTAGCGAAAGGCATCAATTTATTACGGATTTAACAATGAAGGAAGGGAGTGATCGAGCTAAATTATATCATGATCATCGAACACGATCTCTAACGCTCCAGTTTATTCATCATGAAATCGAGTTATTTCAGAAGCAATTGGAAAATTATGACTGGATTGACGAGCGCATAAAGTTGAATGCAATTATTGAGCGGTATCGTGTTATTCAACCCTATTTAGTTGATTCGCTGGAACCGAATGAGATGATTGATCCTGAGTGTGTTGAACTGTTCGTTCAGTTAACACAAAATATAAAATTACCTGATTTATCTAATATTAAACGAATCATAACGATATTACGATCGAATTACCTAAAGAAATTGGACACTATTGTACTGGATGAATCTAAGCGATCGGAATATCGCCAATTACTGTTTCAGTTTTCTCACCAAAAAGAACTTGAAAGAAAGACAACGTTGTTTGGTGATGCCCCACTTACACTGGAGAGTGAGCTGGTTAAACGCCAAGATAAATGGATTCGTCATCAACGCTTATCAAAGGCTTCAGCAGGAATAAAAGGCACTTTATACAATTTGTTGAGCATTTTCGATCCGGCGCTTAATTTGGATAAAGTGAAACAATCGACGATGGTTCCTTTTCCGGAAATGGAAAATTCATTGGAAGCGCTTGAGATGCCCAGACAAATGTCTTGGATTAAGCGAACGCTCAATGTGGTGCATTATTTAAATAGCAGTTTTGAATACCTTGAGTCCTTAGATCGAAATATTAGAAAAAAAACGGTCACTCAGTATTTTTTAAAAGGTCCGTTGATTGATGGGATATACCAGATTAAGCCATATATTGAAATAAGCAAGGCATACCAGGCGCTTATGGAGCTCATTCAAGATCCAGTAGGTCAGCAATTTTTTTATGCTTTAAAAGATAATTACGGGACTTTACAAGATATTTGGACACAACTGAGCCCGTTATATGCAGCGAGCTCAGAATCAGTTTCAGTTGATAATCCAAACCCCGTTGAAATAAAGGGGTTTTGGTATCCGATGTTGTCATTAATGGTAGTGCCAGAACATTTAAAAACACTGTCTACTGGTAAGACCTATGGACGCACTCAAGCGGAGTCAGCACAGCAAGAAGCTAAAAAAATGTCCCAGTATATCGAAGAAGTGATTCATTCGTTTCAAGCAGGGCAGTATTTCCAATTGTTTCTTAAAAGTCCGTATATGCTTTTTAACTTTTTACCTCAGTTAAAGGATAAATTGGATACGTTTCGGCAGAGCACGCACAAAATCACCTTGAGCCATTTAAAAGATATTCAAGCCGTATTGCAGGAGGCATTAGTTGCGACGGACGAGTGGGAAATTAAATTAGGATTACGTGCAGGCTCTATGTCTGCTCCAATGAAGAAGATTCTCGATCAATTATTCAACCGTTTTATCGAACCTTTAGGACTTAGTCTGAAAGTACGTGCCGGGCTCGTGACAAACGTCGTGTCGTTTAATAAGCGATTGAGCGCGATTGAACAGAAGCAACAAACACAGTCAAAGATTGTTGAGGCTGAGTATCAGGCATTCAAAAGCTTAGATGAGTTTCTGAATATCATCGAAGGCATTAAAGATCGATTAGATTTAAATCAGGGTATTCCGTCTACTGAACAATTTATTCAGAAGTATTGGGCGATCTATCCATTGTTACAGTCTCAGCAGAGCCGCTATGAACTCGCGATGGATCAACGTGATAAGTCAGAAGCGCTTGACCGTTTTTGTAACCATTGTCTGATAACAAATTTGAACGCGGATACTGTAGCCGGCAATGCCCATCATTATCCTCAGCTGAAGAATATCTTGCATTTAGTGAAACATGTTCGAGCGTCTAAAATAGGTAATTTGAATACGCTAAAGGTGACTCGTGATCATCTGAACAGCCAGGCTTTGCTGATTGAGAACGCAAAGAAAGAGGATGAGGTTGCTGAAAAAGAACGATTGAAAGAATGTGTTCATCTCGTCATCGAAACTCAAATGGAAGCCATTTTTAAACGAGTGAATCAATCATTTTATTTGAAGTCTGAATACAAACGTGAGTTGTATACATCGTTACGCACCACAGAAAGAAAAATTTTGGCCAAAGCTCAAACATGTCCTATCCACAAAATGGAGCAGATGATTACAGATGAGCTGCAGGCACAGTTGTATGTGTTTTCAAAAAAAGAACACATACAGCTCTGTCAATTGGAAAGCATTATCAGTTCAATTGAACGATTCATGCTCTATTGTCGACGAGAATCCCTGAATCCGATCTATGAAAGTGCAGAGACGTTAGCGGTTAAATTAAGTCTATTGAAGCATCTGAAAGACATTGTGAATGACGATAGTCAACCGCTAAATGATCGACTGGATAAAGTTAAAAAAGAAGCGGAATGTGCAAGCTTCCGCACTATTTTAATGGCGCATGAATCTCATTTTAAAGGTGATTTAAAATCATTGATTCGTTTGATCATCGATTTATTACATCCCATTTTAAATTTTTTTGGGGAGTTGCAGCGCCCACAGGATTTTTGTGAGTCACTTTCCCAAGAGATTAAAGGGAATAAACTGATGGCAAAACGATCACTTTCTTTCCATATGGGATTATTTCCTCGAACACCGGATGATCCGATTGGCAGCCCGAGTAAAACGAAAAGTAACCAAGTTAAATAAAAGCGTTGTTGATGTTCCAACTTTATTTCTGGAGATTGTTATGTTTTTAACAAAAGAAGCCATTTATAAACAATTGTTCTATGAGTTCATCCATTATAAAGAATTAGCTCTTTCTCCAGGAAAGCCCGCCGAACTTATACCGGGCACTATTTTAGGCAGCTCAATTAAAGAAGACGGATCCTTGGGCATTGGATGGGCTGAGCAACAATTAAGATCCCATCTAAGGAATATTGGTAATCCAAATGAAAGTCGTCAATTTGATGATTTACTAACGGATTTGATTGATTATAAACAGGCAACAGAAAAACAAGGTAACCCTTTTAGTTTATTTAAAAATCAAGCGAATATTACTCCGTCTCATCCCTGTGCCTGGATGGTATTTGCGCCATTACTACTTCGGTCATCAGAAGAAGAAATGTCCTACGACAGCAAGGAAGGTTTTTTGAGCTATTTGAAACACCCTAAAATTGCATTTTCATTTAAAGTGAAAGACATTCCTATCGAAAGAACAGGGTTGTATATTGCGGTAAAGACGGCGAACCATGAAATGGTCAATGCATTTTTATGCCCAGAATTTTGTCAATATAAATTGACATTGGATAATCTGAAAACGTTTCTATCTCTGACTGATGATCCAAAAACACGTCTCGCATTGTTTCAGCATACGGATCAATTTTTTGATTGGCTTACAACAGATGCAGTACTTCAAAACAAAGTCGTCGTGAGCATGGATGAATTGCAAGTCTTATGGGCGAGTTGGACTGAAGTGCAGCGGTTAAATTTTATAAACACGACCACCTCATCATTGTGGCTTAATTTGTTAAATAACCAGTTAAGTAGGAAAAAAATAGAGTCACTTTTAGGGCCAACATGTTTTATCATTTTAAAAAATAAATTAGCAAGCGATCAATTTATACAGCATGCCGATCAACTTAGTCAGGTAGTACATTATTTAGATCGAAACATGCAGTTTAGTTACCTTTTGAGTATTAACAATATCGATGCACTCTACCCGCAACAATCACGCGAAGAACATTTTGAAAATCTGCTGGCATCTCTTGGATATCGAAAAACGAAGAACAATAGGATTAAAACCACGCGTTACCTGTTGCCTCTCGAGTTAGAAAGCGTGCATGATCGGCTGATTCAAGCATTGATTTCTCTCCCAATACCATTATCCACGCTTCTTGATGCATTGAAAAAAATTGATGAATTTGTTCACGATAAAAAAGGAATGAGTGAATATAATGCGTCTTTAGGGGCTATTGTTCAACACCTAGCGAAAGTAGAATACGATAAGAGTTCATTTATAAAACGTTGGTTTGATCGGTTGCTACGTTTCTTGAATATCAACAAAGAATCCCCCCTCCATCCTTATGTGGATGATTTAAAACACCTTATCGATACAGAGACGCCTCCTCAAATAGTCACCGGTGATGTGATGCTGACCATCTTACCGTCAGTTGAGGATTTACAGGTCTATAATCCCGTATTAACGGCTCTCATAAATCAAAATATCGGTGATTTTTGGAACAAAATGCCCGAAGAATATCGTCAAGAAATCGTTAAGGATCCAATACGATTCGACGGGTTGCTGCAGCTCCTCTCTAAGCCCCGTGATCGTCGTGGTGATTTGCTTAAAGCGTTAGATCCCCTTTCGTTGAATTACTTTAATACAGCAAAAGGTATGCACCAATTGCTCTTAGAAACGCCTTCTTTTGATCCCAGTTCATATCATCTGAAGGAACTCGTAGAAAAAATGGAGAAGAATGGACTTGTTTTTTGTGATGATCCTCAGATGGTTGTCGCATTGTTATCGGATGATGAGCGCGTGTTTGATCATATCGCATCACATTTACTATACCCTGATGCCAGCTGGTACATTCAGGTTATTGAAGCAATGCCTAGTCCTTTGAGTCAGATTCATTTTGCTCGATTTATACAAAAGACTCGAATGGATGCTCAATGCTTTCGGGGGTTAATGGAAGCCATCAATACAACAAACCCGTCGTTAGTATCCCAATGCTGGAATGCTGTGCCTGTGGAGGCATGGAGTCGATGGTATGGTTCATTGGAGCATGTGGGCGAATGGCAAGGTTATTTAAAGTTGCTTGATGTTGAGGATCGAGTTGATTTTTTTGACAAACTTTCGGGGGGCAGAGGGTTAAGTGCCCAACAGTTTTGTGATTTATTATTAAGTAAGGGGGATAAAATTTATTTTTTATGGGATCGTTTGACCGAAAATCAATGGGCTACTTGGCTAACAGCAAACGGTATTCCTCGTACATCAAAACAGTTATTAGATAAAGTACAGTTTCCTCTCAGACTCCATTTATTTAAAGCGATGCTGAACATGAATCCTGCTGAGCGTGCTGATTTATGCGTAACTCCCGATAAAACGATTGATATTTTTTATCCAAAAGAAGTCGCGGACATTATTTCAAAGTCAACGAGTGACGCTATTTTACGAACTTATTTGGCAGCACTTAAAAAAGATAAGATTGAACATTTTAATGGTCATTTACAAACAATAGTGAACGATCTAAATCATTTGGAGCAGAAACTATTTAATTTATCAATGAGTGATTTAAAAGAGAAAACCGGCTTCTTGTTTAGGCTATCTATATTGATTAAAAAAGACCCGGATCTCACTGAGCTAAAGACAGCCGCAATGGGTATTGCAAGTAAGCTTGAGGCTATTTCCACTAATCCGTTTTTGCCAGAAATTAATAAAATTCCTCGATCGGCTGCCCTCGCGGCCTCCATGCGTGCAAGTTTAGAGAATATCGGTCAGTTGTTCATACAGTTTAATGACGTTGAACCAGACAACATGAGCAATAAATTGGAGTCGAGACTAAAAAGAATTGCCGTTATTATCGAAGCAATGGAAAAAATATGTGAGTTCGATAGGCCATTTGCATCCGATGCGTGGAGTGTTGGGGGGTCGAAAATAGTCTTGTTGCAGCAAGTGAAAGAAATTATAGATGACCTCGTGCAACAACTCGATGCTTTTCACTTAACGCACATGACTCGTTTTTTTCAACCTGCGAGTGTCGCGTCGAGCAATCACCAGCAGGCATTAGTCCAAAAATTATATCAACTGAATGATTGCATTCAAGCATTGCAGCGAGGATCAGAAGGTCAGCATGATGACATTATGAAACCTTTCTTGGAAGAATGTCATGCGTCATTGTCTACGTTAGAATCGAAATACAAAGCATGCTCCAAGGTTTTAAGCATGCCGTTTCAGTTAGATAAACAAAAAACAGCAGCACGAACGCTATTCAATTTCCTGGATACGTTGGTGCACAATGCGCAGGCAGCAATGAGTGATGCAACATATCCCCATCGGAAATGATGATCCAAGTTATTCATTTACAGTTCCTAAACTAAACCATGAATACTTGCGTTCTTTTGTTGTTCAAAGTACTGAAGAAAGCATAGCTTTAGATCGTGTAATGCCGATGAAGAATCCTTTCCTTTTAAAAATTCAAGATAGATATCCATATCGGTTTTACCTTTTGTAATGTCATTAAAGAAATAAGTGATTTTTTTTGATTCTAGTGATGGATTTTTATTTCTCAAGTGCTGAATTGCTGCCAAAATCAAAGATCGTGTATCATTGCAATTTTTTTGGATCGGTGCCTTGTTAAAAATGATTTCATTGAGCTCAGACCATATTAAAAATTTTATCATTTTTCTTGGCTTGTTTCTTACAAAGGTCCCATGAAGGATATCTTGATCATACACTTCCATTGCACGTCGGATACGATTTATTGGGAGTAGGGGAGGATGCTGGTCTCGACTTTGCAGGAGAGAAAGAGTGCTCAATTGACTGGACTCATCAGAGTGTGTAAGCGAGATGTCATTGGTCTCTCTCATTACAGACCGTGTTGGCGGGTTGAAAAAGGAGTTGTTTCCACTCTTAAATTCAGCCAACTCTGCGCGCAGCTCTGCTATATCTTTTTGTTGTACAGCCAACTGTTTATCTTTTTCTTCTAGTGTTTGATGAAGCTTGGATATAATGCTTGATAGGGCATTAATTTTTGTAATTAATTCTAAGACCGTTCGATCAATGTCTTTTGCTACAGCTTGAACGCTGTGTAGAGCATGGGCGACGCTTCCGCTTTTTAGCGCATATTCTGTTTGAAAAGCGGCGACAATCGTTACTAATCGTTGATAACTTTTTTGCCGTTCTTCCAAATGCCCTTTCAGTTGTGATAATAACGTCATTTGATGGCTTAGATTCTGTGAGCTGGATGATAGAAGGCTCTGTGTGGCGGCTTCAATGAGCTGATTTGCAGTTTCAATATCTTTCATATTGTCCGCATCTAAACTTCTTAATTGCTGTTTAATTTGCTCTCCAAACTTCTCGACAGCATGATCAATCTCACTTAATCGAGTCTCGGCTGTCTGAACATCTTGTCTCAGTTTGGCCGTATGTAATTTTAAGTGCTCACTCTCGCTTCTTAACGACGTTTCGCGTTCGATCATATCTTCTTTTACACGCTGTAACTCTTTAAGAGCGGTATCATACTGCGTTTTTATTTCTGTAACGCTGCTTTCTGTTGCATCTAAACGTTGGCGCATCGTCTCAGCAAAGCCAATGATTTCCATTAGTCGCGCATGAACATCAACTCGTTCGCTGGATGTCGAAGTAGGGGCAATAAAATGATCAAATGAGACCGATCCGATTTGTGTCACAATTGCATCCATTTGACTTTTTTCAATCTGAGACGCATGTCCCAAACCAAGTGCAGCTTGTAGTAGCTCTATTTTGCTTTTATTAAATTCTTGTTGCATGGCAAAAGGGTCAATTATCCTTGAAAAATGACCTTTAAAACTTTGCAGCTCTTGTGTCATGCTGTTTCCATATTGCTTTAACTGCAGCAGCATGTCACCAATAGGATTTAACCATCCTCCCACTCGTGCTTTACTTCGTTGTCTTACATATTTCTGTATTTCAGTCGAATTTTGTTCAAACGTAGTTGATACCGCTTGTATCAAATTGTTTAACTGCTTGTGTAGTGATGGGTTGTTGTACAAGCCAAGCTTCCCGACTAGCTGCATAAAATGCTGCAAAACTGACATAAATCGAGCAAGTTCATGAGCTTGTTTATACAGCAATAGGGCCGTATTAATAAATTTAAGCTCGGAATCGTGTTGATGAAGTATGTCTTTCAATAAAAAGGTCGCGCTATGGTTCAGAGTACCATAAGTTGTATTAAACGCCTTTGCAGCCTGTTCATGTTCTAATTCAGATACTTCATTATATAATTTTGACTCATTGGCAAAGGCACTCATAATATAGCTAAAATAAAGACCATCTTGAGTCGATGAAGCATTGCTCATTAAATTCAGGACTCTATCAGCAAAGGGATTTTTATAGAGGGTCCCCTCATTTCCTTCATACCCCGGGGACGTGAACTCATGTTGTTGTAAATATGAAACCATTGTTTCGTAGTTGTTTTGAACTGCTTTGGTTAATAGGATTTCTCTTGATGAGACCCAAGTTAAATCCTGTTGTTTTTCAGCATCACTGCGAGGAATCAACACGATACTCAATAGCATTTTTTTTAATACTTGATAAAAAGTTTGCGCTGTTTGCTGTATAGAGTCGATTGATGTGCGTAATGGTTTTTCAATGGTGAATCGATCAAACGCGATCGCTACTCTCTCCATCGTTTCATTGATATTATGTTCAAGAGCGGTTCTCCTCGCTCCCTTACTTTGTGATGCTTGTGTACTTTGAACGTAAGTATGAAAGGGGGTTGTGATGCCAGTGGCTATTTTGGCTTTTAATTCTAAAACACCTTTGTCGGTTAAGTCTGGTTTATTACATATCTCCTCAAATGCTGCAGAGATGCTTTCTTGTAAATACATGAGTACATAACTATGATCCACGTCACTTCTTTCAAAGTGATCATCGAGTCGATGCATGATATGCAGTGCTATTTGACAGTGGAGATCCCAAATTAATGTAGCTGCTTCTTGCAGATTCATGTTTGTTAAAGTTTGTAATCGACGATGATTCAATCCAATTTTTCTACCTAAGTAGGCAATTGATTCTGCTTTTTTAAAAGGCTCTTTCCCTACAAAAAAACCTTTTCGCAGCAATGGTGTGATCCAATCTTGAGGTGCATTATCTGAAAGAAAATGTTGTTGCATTGAAAGGACGGCATTTTGAGCGGAGCTGCCTATTTTAGTATCGCCTAATAGGGTTTCGAGTAATTTTGCTGAAAGTGCTTGCCCCACCGCAGTTCCAGCTCCATTTGTTATATCTTTTGTTAATTGCCCTGACGAATACATAATTGACTACTCCTTCTGAAAATAGAACTCATAGTGACGAAATGATGTTATCCATACGGATTTTTTACTACTAGCTCTAGTATCATTCAATTTTTAGCATTAAGTCAAATTGAATTTTCAACGGCTTAAACCTTATGCTGAGGAAGTGGCGAATGTGATGGAGGTTCGGTAGATGGTCGACCATTATAAAAACCATAAGGATTTTGAGTTATCAGAGCCTTGGGTTGAAGGCAATAGTGATTAATCTGCTCCCAGTAAGTCAGATCATATACGCATTTAGGAGCATTGGGATTTTCTGTGATTAAAGTATCATCTTTAAAATGACCAGAGAGCACTGTGACTGTGTTTTGTGAGCAGTCGATATGGGAGCGTTGTCCGTGCTGAAGTTCAAAATTGAGGTCGACCGCAATGGCATCATGAAAATTTTCTGTGCATATGAACTCGCCTTCATAGATAAAAGCCTCCTCAAAACACTGAGAGTTTTTCTGAATAATCGCCACTATAGCACTTCCATGAAAAGAGCTGTTCTTTAGAAGAGGGGCATCAGAAAAAACAGAAATCAGCACGTAGGAGTCAAAGGAATCCGTCTCGACTTGGAGATACATGATAAAATTAAGAGAAAAGTGCATGTGTACTTGGGAGGCCCCGCGGCTCTGAATCCATTTACGCACATGGTGTTGGTTTTTTGAATCTTCCTGAAGAGTATATTTAAAAAACCAATCTCCCTCTTCGCGGGCCAATCCTTTAAGAATATCCTCTAGAATAACGCCTGGAGCATTCGCCGTGCTGAAGTGATCGTCAGGAAGATAGCGGGCTCCTATTGCTACCTCTAGGCTAGATAAATCATCCGGTTCGGGGGGATAAGAGAGCATGGTTTGTGTGCCCGCCGATATTTTTGTTGGTGTTTCCTCAGCGACGTTAAGAGAAAGAGGCGTCGAAGAAGTACATTTTTCCTCCAAAAAAACTTGTTTTTTACTATTTAGCAAATGTTCTCGTTCTCGCTCAGCACGCTCTTCGGCTTCACGCTGCGCCTTCAACTGACGTGCTTCTCCGCGTTGTGTCGCCAAAAGCTGTTGTTGAAGGAGTCGTTCTTTTTGTGCGCTTTCTTTTTGAGCTTTTTCCCGAGCGGCTCTTTCCTGTGCTGCTATGCGTTGTTGGGCTCTTCGTTCCTGATCTTGCTGTACTAGTAGTTGTTGCGCTTCTAAGGCTGCCTTTTGACGCGCATTCTTCTCCTGCAGTTTTTGTTGTTTTTGTTTTTCGAGCGCAATACACCTTTGCGCATCTTGCTCTTGTTTGAGGGCTTTGGCGGCCTTTCTGGATCGCTCTTGATCTGCCTCTTCAGCAAGAAGTGCCTGTCGTAATGATTCTGATGTATCGACTGGTGTATGGTTTGCAGTGGTCGCTGATGGGCAAGAAGCCGAACTACTTTTATTTGATTTTGGAGTGAATTGAACGATCAGCGAAGTTAGAGTTAAGGCATTGTTTTCGACGTGTTGAAAGAGAGCCACTTCCTCTGCCAAGGCGGGGCGAGTTTCTCTTTTGATCTTATTTTGATACTCCATTGATCCATTCAGCGATCGGGTGATCGTCCAGAGAACCTGTTTTTCATCAGATTTCAGTAGGTGCGTGGTAGCCGATACACTCAAAAAAAGTGAATTTTTGATGGTGAGATCGCACAAGTGATACAAAGAGGGCAAAGAAGGATCTAAAATCGTGATTAGCGTTTCTGGCGCTTTTGGAGTCCTCTCTAATCCTATAGTGGCTTGCTCTAGGTCACCCGAACTCACTTCACCGTTTATAAACCGTCCATCGACATACAGAAAAAAGGTTTGTTGCACGCTCCATATTGCCTTAATCCCTTTCCCATGTGGATTACATTTTACAATCTCTCCCTTGTACTCATATTGAAGACGATCAAAGGAGGAGTGGTTTGAGGAGCGTAGCATTATTTTATAGTAAATATCTTTCAGCTTTCGACTGTCCATGAGATCAATCGATAGATTAAATGGATCAAGTGAGCGCGGGAACTTTCCTTCAAAGATTCTTTTTTGAACTGAAGACTCGATGAGCGTAATGGTTCCATCAAAAAAATGTTCATTAAATCGACCAACGATATTGGTGCTCAAGCTCCCTTTTGTTTCAGCAATGGTGCCGAAAATAAAATGATCATTCTCAAACGTGCCTTCGATGTTGGCGACGTAAGGAGGGATCTCTTCACGCTCTATTCCATTCAGAATAACATTCCCTTGTAGACGGTTTTGATCGTCTACCGTACCAGAGACCAAGTACCCTTTATCTCCATTGGGCAGTGTTATCATGGTGATGAGTTGTATTAATGGAGTGGGATCGGTTGTATCATTTGGTGTTGCTTGAGGCGCCGGATAAGAGTACGCAAGCGTTAGTTTCACCAGATATTGCTCTATGTGATGAAAAATCTGGCGAGCCCTACTCTCCGATAGTGATGTCTTCTCGGTATTTATGCTGAGCCTGAAATCATCATAGCCATCTCTCATCATTTCCCAAAGCACTCCTGAATGATGATCTGAGTCGTAGCACTGAATAGCACGTAAAAGATTTTCTTTGATATTCAGGATGTAATATTCGTTAGATTCGGGGCGCCCGTCCAGGAATCCTTGTATCATTTTGATCCCTCGATGATCGGATGTAAAGCATACTCCCTGAGCATCATGATAGACTTCTCGAATTAAACCTTTTCCCATCGGGAGTTCTTTTGTAGCGGGTCTGAACGATCCAAAATAGATTTTTTGGGCAGCTAATGTTTTGAGTGGGTGGTGAGGGACATACTCTGTCAAGATGCCTTTTTCAAAGGATTCGTTTTGAGAAAACACCCCTTGTTTTAGAGAGATGGTCCAGCCCCTTCTGTTGACTTGGAGGGAGGATTGACCATTAGAATAATCGATATCAGGTAGGGTAGGGTAACGCTCCCTCATTTGAGACCAAGGGGATCCTCTATTGTCGAGCAAGGAGAGGTGATTATAAATTCCATCTCGATAAATTCGAACCGTCGTACACCAATTTTCTCTATACACGAAATCAGTTTCTCCTTGAATTTGCATTGGAGTATGGTGACTGCCCTTATAGATGAAAAAACCTTGTTTCCTTTCACGAGGAGTAATATCTCCACTTTTTTTAGTGGTTGTGTTCGTGACGTATCCAAAAAAGAGAGTGTTTTCCTCAAGATCGTGAAGCGCGTGAACGGTAAAAATAGTCGAATGGATAGACGCTTTTGTGTTGACATCGTTATAAGTGATCTCCGTTGCCACGGTACATGCATCGACTGGTGCGATGTCTTGCAAAGTGAGGAGGTTAGTACTTGGCATAGGCATTTGTATAGAGTCAGTGAAATAAGATTTCCCATTATATAATTAAACACCATTTTCAATCAATTAGCGATTTGATTTTACATGAAAATCAAAATAAACGCGCGAAAAAGACTTTTTGGGTGAAGCTCTTTCTTGTTTTTCTATTTACGACAGGCCCTAAGCATATTCATGTAATGGAAAATGATTTAACTCTTGAGCAATCTGTTTGTAGAGTTCAGGTATCCAACGAGGTTGAGCGAATTGAGATGTGGCGGGTTTTGCTTTACGTAGATCATTGGGGGAAATGATTAGTTGAACATGATGTAGTCCTACTCGATAAACCAATAAAAATAATTGATCAATGGCTTGATTTCCTACTGCAAGACAACCCACTGAAAATGATTTCCCATGTAAAAAAATATTATTGCCTAAATTATGGCGTCCATCCTTAATTGCTTGCAGTTTGTCGAAATTATTTGGATAGTTAATCATCATTGATAAATGCATACTGCTAAAGGGATTAAATGAGGTCAACCGATAGATACCTTCAGGAATTTGTCGATCATACTCACGTAATTTTGGCCCTAATCGTCCACTATAGGCCGTTAAGGGATAGGTGTGAATCATCCGCCAACTATGAACATCATCTTTGGCCCATAGTTGTATCTCTTGTTCTTTTTTAAACGCAAGAAGAGCCATCTCTTTCGGGGGGTAGCTAATGCCTTTGCTCTCAAACATGAGTCTGGTTTTGAGCTCAATCGGACGGCCATAGCGATTAATGACATGTTCAACGGATTGATTCCAATCCAATTTAGGTGCCATGGCAGTACTTATGCTGCAATACATGAAAAAAAATATCGGAAGAAGTCTATGCATGGTCGTATTATTTTTCTAAATGTTTAGAGATTATAACAAGTATTGCCATCATTCACTACCTACTTACAGGTTTAAAAAATGACGATCCATCAGGATGAATAAGTAAAAAGCCCATCATTGCGTAAGAGATATCTTAATATTAAGTGAGATTAACAATGTAATGCAAGGCATCCATTTCTGAAAATAATCGCAAACAATTGATAAATATATGTAATTTTATAAGAATTGCTTCTAACTTGACGTTGTTAAAGTCATTTAATTAGCTTGCAGATACACGAAAGGATTGTTAAATTGTGGATAGCTTCTAGGGATTTTAGGCGATAAAACGGAATTTAGTCAGATGGAATTGATTTATCAAGGATGATTCAGGACAGCGATCCTGAATTGAGCTAGCTAAAGCCAGGGCGTTGCCCTGGCTTTTTTTTTACACGAAACGAGAGTGTGATAAATAATTGCTATCAGGATAATAGGCAAAAATAACCGATCCGCCTTTAATTGCATTAATAACGGGTTTAGCCAATGATTGGGCAATCGAAGGACAACCCCAACTTCGACCTGCTCGGCCGGATTGCTTGATAAATGACGGTTCGACATACCAAGCGCCGTGCATAACCACTCGACGATTGAATGCGTTGTCGTTAAATCCTTTTTCTAATCCCTGCAGATTAAGTGAATAACCTTTTGATCCAATATAGGTGTCTTTAGTCACATAGGTTCCGAGACTCGTTGCCTTACTAGAGGAGCTGTTGGAAAAATGGTTGGGGATTGTCATTCCCGAGTTTTGACCATGAGCAACATACGTTTGATATAAAAGGCGCTCTTTATTGACATCAAAAATCCACATACGCTGTTTTGATGAAGGAAGAGAATAGTCGATAACCGTTAGAATGGATCGTTTTACTTCCCCTTTATTCGTTGCATTTTGATATGCTGTTAGTGCGTAGGTTAATACTTTTTTATTAAGTGCCGGCGCCTTTAAGCTCAGGTGGTTCACTTCAGTTTTGATGTCAAATTGTTTTTTCACCGAACTTGTAAGTTTTACAGGAGCTGAAGGACCAGATGGAGGAGATATAGCTAGCATCGCCATTGAAAATAAAGAATAAATCGTATTCATATCACTCCGTTGTACAGTGTTGGTTAACAAAAATAGGCATATCGTATATCAATCGCCCACTGAACACACTCCTGTTATATCTGTTTGCCATAAAATAACAAGACTGTTTTCTCTCTAAACCAGCACACTATTGGCTGGTCTAAAATTGAACATTATACAGATTCAAGTATAAAATGCAAGCACTAATGCCATTTTTGATGAGGCTCTTTCATTTAAATGCTTTAAAATTTAGTCACTTAAGTGGAGCTATACCCATCGGAAGTGAAGATACTGGATTTGGGCGACTCGTTTTTTTGTCCATTGCCTCTAAAAAGATGCGTAATAGCCAGCCCTATTGCAAATTTTTTTAGAGGCAATGGGCGGAAAAAGCGATAGACCAAATCCAGTATCTTCATTTCCGATGGGTATATGCTAGATGAACACTATTGCCAATTTCAGTGAATGAATTGTCAACATCCCCTGTGTTTTTGGTATATAATTTAGGTCATTACGTTCATATTAATTGAGGGGACAGAATGTCGTATAAATTTGAAGAGGGTAAAGACGCTATTATTGATGCAATCATTAATAAATCTAAACTTCAAAAAGGAAATATAAAGCAAGAGGTTTTTGCTGAGTTTGTTCGGCAATTCTACGGTACTGTCGCATTAGAAGATTTGCAAGCGTGGTCGGTTGAGGATTTGTACGGTGCCGTTACCCATTATTTATCACTGATTCAGCAACGTGCGCCTAAAGAAATAAAAATTCGAATTTATAATCCTGATTTTGAGCGTCATGGTTGGCAAACAACGCACACTGTTGTTGAAATCATTTGCGATGATATGCCTTTTCTTGTCGATTCAATTCGGATGGTGTTGTATCGAATGAACATAGGCCTTTTTCTAAGCGTCCATATGGGGGCTTTGCGTGTTGAGCGAAATCATGACAATGAGGTCGTTCGTATTGTGCCTCGTCATGCGCAACCGAATGATTCCATCGTTCTTGAGGCGGTTATCTTTTTGGAAATTGAGCGTCAAACGGATCCTGCGATTTTGAGTGTTCTTCAAAAAGATCTCGAGCGAGTTTTAGAAGACGCTCGTGCGGTTTTTGATGATTGGATATCCATGCGCGAAAAAGTGCGGGAATTGGTTGTAGAGCTAGACCATCCGCCAAAAACACTATTGAAAACCGAAGTTGAAGAAACAAAAGCATTCTTGAATTGGATTGAAGATCATCATTTTACATTTCTAGGTCTCAGAGATTATGAGTTGATTGAAAAAGACAATGAAACGATTTTGCAGGCCGTTCCTCACACCAGTCTCGGTGTGCTGAGAAAAGAATCCAGTAAGACGCATCCGCGTAACGTCTCTTTAATGGCTCCGGAAGCACGTGAATTGATCATGTCATCCCATATTTTAGTGATGTCGAAAACGAACATGGAGGCAACGGTTCATCGTAATGCGTATACAGACTATATTGGTGTGAAACGATTTGATTCGAATGGGAAAGTTATTGGAGAGCGTCGAATTATCGGTTTGTATACCTCAGCCGCCTATAATACTAATCCCAAGCACATTCCTTTTTTGCGTAATAAAGTATCACAAATTATGCAAAGTTCTCAGCTGAGTCCTCAGGGACATGCTGGCAAGGTTTTATTAAACATTATTGACACATTGCCCCGAGATGATTTGATACAAGCTCCTGAGGAAGATATTCTTGAAATAGCAATGGGTATTTTTTATATGCAAGAGCGTCGACGTATTCGTCTGTTTACACGAGTTGATATTTATAGGCGTTTTATCTCTTGTTTGGTGTATGTCCCCAAAGATATTTTTAACTCTGATCTCAGAAAGGCGATGCAGGACGTTTTGAGTGAACGTATGCATGCTCAAAGTATTTCATTTTCAACTTTATTCACAGAGTCCGCTCTTGCTCGCATTCATTTCATGGTTCGCATTAACCCAGATGTCAAAGAAGACTATGATTTCAAGGAAATTGAACGCCAATTAGTGGAGGTGGGGCGCTCATGGCGAGATGACTTTCAGAATTTATTAGAAGAAGAGTTTGGTGAAGAGGCCGGCAACCGTTTGTTTGTGAAATATAAAAATAGTTTTCAAACGGGTTACCTCGCCAATTTTTCGCCAAGAGTGGCGTTGTTTGATATCAAACACATTGAAGCGCTTTCTAAAGAAAATGGATTAGGGATAAATTTCAGTAGTACATTAGAAGAAGGTCTTGATCGTTATCGATTAAAAATCTATCGTCATGACTCTACCATTCCGCTTTCTGATGTTTTGCCCATTTTAGAAAATATGGGTCTTCGTGCAATAAGCGAGCGACCCTATGTTTTGACATTGGTGGATGGTAAGGAAACTTGGATTAATGATTTTGCACTCCAGTATGATAGGCCAGAAAAATTTAATTTAGATGATATTCAAGCGTTATTTCAAAATGCATTTACTCGGATATGGTTCGGGTTTGCTGAAAATGATGGCTTTAACAAATTGGTTTTAGCGGCTGGGCTTGATTGGCGTCAAGTCACTGTTCTTAGGACATATGCGAAATATTTTAAGCAAATTGGATTCATATTTAGTCAAGACTATATTGAATCAGCGTTGAATAACAACCCATCAATTGCACGAAAATTAGCAAATTTATTTGAACTACGATTTAATCCTGCCAAAATTAAAAACGGAGAAAAGCAGTTTAATAAATTGGTCAGTGAAATTTTTACGGATCTTGATCAAGTCGTGAACTTGGACGAGGATAAAATTATTCGTCAATACGTGCATGGTATTACGGCGTCAACGCGAACGAATGCGTATCAAGTCCATGAATCAAAAGAGCCCAAACAATGTATATCGATTAAATTAGACAGTAAAACTATCCCAGGGATTCCTCGTCCTTGTCCTATGTTCGAAATTTTTGTGTACTCTCCATTTTTTGAGGGAGTGCATTTGCGTTGTGGAAAAGTTGCTCGGGGCGGTCTACGCTGGTCTGATCGAAAAGAGGATTTCCGAACAGAAGTATTGGGTTTAATGAAAGCACAACAGGTTAAAAATGCTGTTATTGTTCCGAGTGGTGCAAAAGGTGGATTTGTTCCAAAGCAATTACCCCTTGATGGCACACGTGAGGAAATACAGGCTGAAGGTATTCGCTGCTATAAGCAATTTATTCGAGGGTTGTTAGATATAACCGATAATTACCGAGATGGCGTTGTTTGTAAGCCCGATTCAGTTATTTGTTACGATGAAGATGATCCTTATTTGGTTGTTGCAGCAGATAAAGGAACGGCTACATTTTCTGATATTGCAAATGAAATTTCACTTGAATATGGTTTTTGGCTTGGTGATGCGTTTGCATCCGGTGGTTCGGTAGGCTATGACCATAAAAAAATGGGTATCACCGCTAAGGGCGCCTGGGAATCAGTGAAGCGTCATTTTTACGAATTAAATATTGATATCAACACAACTGATTTTACAGTAGTGGGGATTGGAGATATGGCGGGCGATGTATTCGGAAATGGGATGTTGTTATCCAATCATATACAATTAGTTGCTGCATTTAATCATATGCACATCTTCATTGATCCTAATCCTTCTGCAGAAATAAGTTTTAATGAGCGTGTTCGTTTATTTAATCTTCCTCGATCAAATTGGTCTGACTATGACCCCAAGCTTATCTCGAGTGGGGGAGGGGTGTTTAATCGTAATGCAAAATCAATCGCAGTATCGCCTGAAATGAAAATAAGGTTTGATATTACTGAAGATGTGATAGAGCCCAATGAATTAATTCGTTATGTGTTGAAGGCAAATGTTGACCTGATGTGGAGTGCTGGGATTGGTACCTTCGTTAAATCAGAGCAGCAAACGGCTCTTGAAGTTGGAGATCGCACAAATGATGCCATTCGTATTAATGGATCTGAATTACGATGTAAAGTGGTTGGTGAAGGTGGAAATCTTGGCTTAACGCAATTGGCGCGGATAGAATATGCATTGAAAGGCGGCCAGATTTACACTGATTTTATTGATAATTCTGCAGGGGTTCATTGTTCTGATAAAGAAGTGAACATCAAGATATTATTGAATCAAATTATTGCGAATGGGGATTTAACCGAGAAGCAGCGAAATACGTTATTGAGTGAGATGACGGATGAAGTGGCGGACTTGGTACTTCGTGAAAATTATATGCAACCGCGATCCATCAGTCTTACTGAAGCGCAGGCAGGACGATTAGTCGAGTTACATGGTCGTTATATGAGTGAGTTAGAACGTCTTGGAAAATTAGATCGTGAACTTGAATTTTTGCCTAATAATCAAATGATTGCGGAATGTCGTTTACAAGGAAAAGGTTTAACTGCTCCTGGAATCTCAGTGCTCCTTTGTTATAGTAAAATAACACTAAAAGAAGATATTCTTGCTTCTGATGTCCCTGAAGAACCTTTTTTAAATAGTTTGTTAGTGGGTTCTTTTCCAGTCCCTTTACAAAAACGTTTTAGCGAACAAATGCAACATCATCCTCTTCGTCGAGAAATCATCGCAACTCGATTATGCAATCTTATTGTGAACGAGATGGGGTTTGGTTTTGTCTATCGATTGCAGGATGAGACGGGTGCTTCAACTGCAGCAATCGTTCGCGCTTACATGATTGCTAGAAATGTACTTAATATGGACATCATCTGGAAACAGATTGAAATGCTGGATAGCCGGGTTGATGTTCAGCAACAGCAGAGTATGTTAATGACGTATGTTCGCTTGGTTCGACGTGTTACACGTTGGTTCCTGCGTAATAATCGAATGAAGATTGATATGTTCGAAGCGACGAAAATTTATTCGCATGGAATAGAAGAGCTCAAAAATGCCATGCCCTCTATTTTCAGTAAAGACACTCGCATTCATTATGATGTACATTTAAAGGCCTATCTCGCGTTGTCTGTTCCGCAGGCATTGGCTCATGAGCTAACCATTACTCCAGGCTTATTTGCTGCGGTGGATATCATTGAAGTGGCGCATGAACAGAACATGAGTGTAAGTGAAGTGGCTAAAGTTTATTATGGAATTGGAGAATACCTTGATTTAAATTGGATCCGTAGCCAGGTCATTTCTCATCCTACTGAAAATCATTGGGAAGGGTTGTCACGAGAAGCATTGCGTGATGATTTAGATTGGCAGCAGCGATTATTAACAGCTGGTGTGGTGCGTCTTGTATCTCATGGGCATGATCTTATGGATCGATTTGATAAGTGGTCTCAAAGTCATGACGCATTGATCGAACGATGGCGCACGGTGTTGGCGAATTTGCGTTCGAGTTCAGTACTCACATACACGATGTTTTTTGTAGCAATACGCGAACTTTTAGATTTGACAGAAACGACCATACAGGAATCTGAAAATAACAGGGAGAGATAACAGTGAAAAAATTAGTCGTTGATTCGTATTCTAAAGGTTCAAAATGGCTGCATTGGATAGTTGCAATGATTGTGATGGCTATGTTGTCATTTAGTTTTTTTCTAGGAAATGTGCCGGAACAATATCAATCGACTGCTTATATGATCCATAAATCATTAGGATTAACGGTTCTTTTTTTAATGTGTGCCCGTCTTTTTTGGATTGTTCGTACGGGTAGACCCGAATTGCCGTTTACTGTTTCGACATGGGAGCGGGTTTTAACGCGAGTTGTTCAAACCAGCATGTATCTTTTGTTGTTCGCTATGCCTATTGTTGGTTGGGTCATGTCAGTTGCCGCAGGTAGAACCCCAACCTATTTTGGTTTATTTGATGTGCCGTTACCAGGAATACCCATTGATAAACAATTATCGCATACCATGGGAACTGCTCATTGTACGATTGCGTGGATTTTGATAGTACTGATTTCCTTACACATTTTAGGGGCCTTGAAACATTATTTTATTAATAAAGATAGGATATTGCATCGAATGTTAGGTGATTTTCGAAAGAACGTTTAAGGTTCGATGTTGGGTTTGTGTGAGTTGATCATTGAATACGATGAGGCGCTTTTTGGAGTTATTGCTTGCAAGCAGTAACAGCAGAAAAAAACCACCATCAAAACGAATATCAACGGTGGTCACTTTCATTTGGTGCCCATCGTGATATTCAAGCATCCAAAACTTTTGATGATACGTTAATTTTTTATAGTGTGGTTGAGATGATTTAGTGTATAGCAGTGATGCGCCAAGTAGGATTAAAAAGAATGTAATCATGAGCGAATCAAGGGCTGAAAGCAACAGAAGCCCGCCAGCTGCCATATGAACCAGCAGGATACATCGTAAAAAATCGTTGGACTTATTAAATGTGATACTGAAGTCGGATAAGGGCAACAATGTCGACTAACTCCTGTTTTAAAGGCACTCCTTGTCCCATTAGCCAGTCATTAATCTCAGGGTCAGAGTAGGTAAGTAATTGCTCAAAAGCGTCCAGTTGTTTTGCATTGAGATTTTCAATATGGTTGTTTACGAAACGATTTAAAATTAAATCAAGTTCAAGCATCCCTCGACGACATTGCCATGTTAATTTTGACTTGAGTGCATGAGAGATCACAATAACCATCCGTAATTTTAAAAAATAAATGGTACACCATATCGATAGTAATCACCAGGATGTGAACGAGTAGAGTGCAGGGTAGAGACATTTTGTTTTTCATCATAGAGGAAATATTTGCTTATTGGTGCTAATATTATACATGAAGATGATTGGCAGCACATTAAATTCGATGTACTGTTTACTATTTACAAGGAGTTTTAAATGAAAACATTAATCGCTTTTGCATTCGGTGTTTCTTCATTGTTACTCAGTGCGAATACCATGGCATATGGACCTGTAACCGATATAGTGAATGGAACAGGCAAGGTTGTTAGAGGCGTAGCTACGGGAACAGGTTACGTTGCTGGTGGAGTCGTTCGAGGCACAGGACATGTGGTCGGAGGTGTGGCTAGAGGAACGGGTCATGCTGTCCATAGTGTGTCTCATGGCTTCCGCACCGGATATCATGGAGGACATGTTAATCGTTATGGTGCTCATAACAGAGGGGTTAGAAGATAGTATAGTAACGTAATAAGCCTGGTTGGCGTACACCCGTTTGGTAATGGATGTGTGCGTCAACGGGGGTTTAACCTGGAAAAAACAGTTGGAGGCGTAGTGGCCTTCAACTGCTTTTTCCAGGTTTCATATCTGGAGTTAAATAGAATGACTGAAACATTGGTTGCAAAGTATCAAACCAGTCCGCATAACACCGAACTCGGTCAAGTATCTAGCTATGATCCGCATTATAATCCGAATCGATTATATGCAATTCCGCGTGCGAATAAGCGCGAGGAAATAGGCATTGATCCTAAATGTTTGCCGTTTTATGGGTTTGATTGTTGGAATCATTATGAAGTATCTTGGCTTAATGAAAAAGGCAAACCAGTCGTCGCGATAGCTGAAATTATATACGGCTGTGATACCCCTTATTTAATCGAGTCAAAATCATTGAAGTTGTATTTTAACTCATTCAATAATACAACCTTTAAAGATCACGATGAAGTGCGGCATACCGTTGAAAAAGATTTAGAGGGTTACTTAGAAGGGGACGTTTCAGTACGGATATTTTCATTAAACCAAAAGCAGTTGTCCATGATTCAGCCTGCATTTACAGGTGAGGGTTTAGACGATCTCGATATTACGTGTACGGTTTATAGTGTAGAACCTACTTTTTTAAAAGTAGACGATGAAACGGTTGCAGAAACATTATATTCCGATTTATTGAAATCAAATTGTTTAGTAACAAATCAACCTGACTGGGGTAGTGTCCAAATAGTTTACAAAGGCAAGAAAATCAATCGCGAAGGTTTATTGCAATATCTTGTCTCGTTTCGTAATCACAATGAATTTCATGAGCAATGCATCGAACGAATTTTCGTAGACATTATGCGCTACTGTCAGCCAGAGTCCCTTTCTGTTTATGGCCGATATACTCGCAGAGGAGGGCTTGATATTAACCCTTATCGCTCAACATCGAGGGTTGATCCTTGTGGGTTAAATCAGAGATTGGTTAGACAGTAATTCATTCAGCGCCACCCCATGAAAAAAATCCGTTGTCTTTGAGAATAGCGTAACGTGCTTCCATTTTCTCTTTTCCCAGAGATGGGGAGAAGGTGCCCGTAGGGCGGATGAGGGGATTTTCAATTCGTTATTTGATGTTGTGGGGTATGTGGTGCTATGAATAAAGTTCATATTATGCAATAATTATGTCCTTGTTAATTATTTTATGTCTTCTAATATGAAAATAAAAGCACTTTATTTAATAATCACTATTCTTTTCCCTATTTCATTATTGGCTAACACCGTGACTTGCCCTTTATCAAGCGGAATCAATGTACACACAACAAAGCGAATATTAGCGATTTGTAAACGCGGGACTGTTGTTAAGACGTTTAGAGTCGCTCTTGGATATAAAGGTGTCGGTAAAAAACGCAGGGGAGATAATAAAACTCCGATTGGTCTGTATGGGTTAGCTCAACCAAGAAAATCCACTCAATTTAAAGTCTTTATTCCCATTCTTTATCCAACTTCAAATCAGTTGGCTAAAGGATATACCGGCCGAGATGTAGGGATCCATGGCCCTACTCAGTCAACATTGAATTGGTTTAATAACTTACCAAGTGCAACGCGAGGTTGCATTGCTGTTGGACAAAATAATTATATTGAATATGTCGCGAATTGGGTAAAATCAAATCCTGGAACTAAAGTTTTAATTATTTAAACAATTGCCCAATTTTCCCTTCTCCCCAGAAATGGGGAGAAGGTGCCCGTAGGGCGGATGAGGGGATTTTGAATACGTTATTTGATGTTGCAGGTGCTTTGAGATGTATTGGACGAGGTCAGTGCTGGAGGACTATCACTGTCACTCGCAGTAGGAATCATCTCTGGCCACAATTCAAAATAAGGAAACAATGGGCTTTGATTCAAATTCGGTAGCTGGTTTGGAGTGGGGAGGATTTTTTTATTCAAGCGCCGCGGTGTCTCGGTCGTCAGTATTTCAACCAACTCATCTACGGAGAACCCTGAACGTCGCCTAGGAGAAAAAAATCGGTCTGCTGCAATTTCTTGGCATCCCTTTTCAAACTCACCGTCAAGCTCTGTTCTCATTTTTTCTTCCTCAATACAGAGCATTGTTTTTTGATCCTCAGCAAGTTTGTCTGCGATTATTTGCCAATGATTCTGTTCTTCCGTTATAAGATCAACTCTGCGCCATTTTTCTTCTACCACATGATCTTGACGCGCGGCAGTCAATTTTCGTAACCATGCTTTTTTTAGTTGATGCTGTTTCGCCTGCTCTTTTTCTAAGTGTTCCAGCGATTGACGCCATTCTTTAAAAGGTTCCCTCCAAAACGATGACCACTGACGAATAAGTTCTTTTCGCGCATCTTGCTCAGGCTTATTAATACTTTCACGAGCCTTTTCAAAAGCTTTTTTTTGTCGCTCTATTGCTTGATCACGAAATAGTTCACTTGCAGTTGTTGCGGCAGTGGCAACTGCAACACTAACGTTTTTCTTTTGATTGAGGATATAAGGTTTTGCCCATCCCAAATCACACAAGATTTTTTCCAACTCAAGTGCCTTGGCTTCACGCGGTTTATTAGGATCCCAGGGCGAATTACGATCACGCGTGAGATTCCATGCTGATGCCAACATCGTTGGATTATGTTGCAAAGCGTGCAGTTGCGATAGAACAAGTTTGACGGAATCAACGGTATTGTTATTTAAATGGATGTAGTAAACTGCATTTGATTGCTCATGTTGCGAATGCTTTGGCGTAATAATTTTTATCCATGATTTATCTCGAGTAAGTCTAAAAATAGAAACGCCTCCAACCTCTTCCAAATGACCTTGTGAATCAAAATTGCCGTGATAAATACTGTCTTCCGCGAAATCATTGTTTTTAGATCGATCATATTTCCATTTGGTGCCCTTATAGAGCGTATCTTCTCGCATTAAACCAATATGACGCTCCATCAAGCACTCATTGACATAATATTCGATTTCTACTTCGGTATTAGGATCTGGAACAGGCATCTTAATGCCTCCGCTCAGTAAGCGTCGGAGTGGGTTGCTATCACGAGGAAGTGACGTTACGGTTTGGTTTTTTTTTATGACAAATGATGCGCCGCCGTCTTTTTTAAAAAAAGATAATCGTCCAGAAAAAAGGTTCGTTTCGGGGTTAAATGTACCGTCAAATTGGATACACAAAAACTTATCCAATGTCACACTGATTTTCCCATTCAGGAAGGTATAGTGTGGACCGTTTTCTTGTTCAATTTGCGCAAAATCGCCGCTTTCAACGCGTACCAGCGTCATATTTTTCTCATAGGGTATGCTGGTGCTCATTGTCCCGGTCCATACGTTTGAGGACTCCTTGGGAGCTAATTGAATCGTCTGTTTTTGGGAGTTACAGTATCGCGTCATTAATTCACCAAGTAATTTCTCATTAACTTGCGCCGGACATCCCTCAAAGTATTGGTTGTGAATAAAAGATGCTGCCTTAGTGGTTGGTTTCCATGGAAAAGCCCAACGTTCCTCGAGCAATAATTTCTCGATGTCCGAAACATACCTAAGCACTTCTTCGTGCTTGGGTATTATTTCAGAAGTCGCGCCGGAAAGCTTACTTACAGGCATCCATGATCCATCGGGTGCTCTTGATAGATTCCATAATTTAGTCGCGGCACCATTTGTTATCGAGAGCATCTTGCTGTTGGAGCTGTGAAGCGCTGTAATGGAAAAGACGACCTTTTGTGATAATTGTACTAAAAAGACCTTTACGCGCTCTTTTGATCCTGGACTACAGGGAAATCGTACCAAAAAAGAATTCGCATCAACGAGTTTATCAATCTCTATATTATTGACATCGGGTCTTTCTCCTGTGGAAAAACTACCGATGGAAAGCTCTATAGGAAGCCTTCCTGATGAGTAAGAATAGTTATATTTTTTTCCTTCCGAAAGGACTCCATTGTTCAGCATTCCTATTCTTCGCTCCAATATCTGGTTCGGCTGATTTTTACTGTAAACAATATGCTCCGATGCGCCGATCATTTGGCCTGCAAAGCAGTCTTGAAACTCTCCTCTTAGAGTGGATGCGGTGGGTTCGCTATCAATAAAAAACTCCCGATCACCTTTTATCAACTTGCTTTTGTAATTTTCTGAGTCGGTGATTTCAAAGAGTCCTGATAGTTTTACATGGCCTGTGCATCCAGTCGGGTTGATCGTATTATCAATAAAATAAATTACATCTATTCCTGTAAATCGGTGATGATTCTCCTCTTGTATTGTTTCTTGGAGGCGGGACAAGATTTTCTCACCAGTTCTTGTTAGGAGATAGGTTTTGATGATAACAGGTTGGCCATTTTTTACTGAGAAAAAATAAGTGCTGTTACCTATTGGTCGACGTTCAAATGATATTTCTGGAATTTTATACTCCCTCATTATCGGAGTAGAATCACTAGAGGAAGGTTTGTACGTACTGACCGCCCCTCGAAATACATGCTGATCATAATCAAACTGTCCGCTTAATTCATATTGAGGGATGTCATTGATGGTCAGCCTGATATGCCCAAGTATCAATAGGTAGGGTTTTGTCTTATCAATATGATTGGGAATCAACTGTCCTTTTTCAGTTAATACGGCCAAAGTTGTGCCGTTAGTATCTACAAAAGTAGTCACCACTGTTCCTGAAACAACTTGGCCATTTTCATATTCTTCATTGAGTAAAATGGAAGATGATTGTCCATTTAAGGAATTTATTTGCTCGGGGTTCAAAAAAATAAACATCACTTTTTTCCTTACAATGTTAGAGTTGAGCACTTGATTTGGTGCGGCTTATTTGCGGTGCGTTTTAAACCAAGTCGTTGCTAGTTATTTAATCTTTAATCAAAAAAATACTGGACAAATTTCGGTTAAAAAACTCAAGAGCGGACATTATCGCGACTATGCGCTTATGCCTTCCATTTAGTGCATTATTTTCCCACTTTAGTTTTGTTTCAGGCGAAGAAAACTGTAGGCCACACCGACCATACCGGTTAAAATATTTAAAATCAGCTTAGCGCGTTACGGCTTACAAAAATGACGTAAATTTATCATTGTGTAAGCGATCGTTTTCATCGAGTAATGATGCGTACTAATGCGCTCGAATCGTACGATTAAGCGTTTAAACTTGTCTTCCCAGGCAAACACACGCTCAATTGTTCTGAAGCGTTCCTTAAAAATAGAAGCACTAAAAAACCGTTTTCTGCCTCGCTTGCTGGCCTTCCGATTTCGTTTATTTTCATTGATATTAGGCGTCATATTGGCGTTGAAGATCATTTTTCTGTTTTGCTTGCTATCGTAGACCCCGTCAAGGCTCATGACACATCCTCTCAATGAAAATCCGACGGACTTTGCAATACGCTTCAGTGACTTAAACGCATCCGGAAACATCGGCGATTCGTTTCTATTTCCTGGCGCTGTTACAAATGGCGCGATAACGTTACAGTTTCTGTCCGATATAGACACTATTTTATCGCCAGTCATGTGTTTATGTCCGCTTCGCCCTATATTGTCACCACCTTTTTTTGCAGCTGTTGTTGTGCCATCACCGTGAAGAACACTCATATCCACTAAGTTGTTTTTAAAAAGTCTGCTAACTGATGATTCAAAAACACGATCAAAACTACCGTTATCTGACCACGATTTAAAATGACGAAATATGCGTGTGTAACTGATTTCAGGATGACCTGATTCGCTTTTTTCTATCGGCAACATATACCACTGGCAACCTGTGTGCATAAGATGCAGAATGTAGTTAAATATCTTATGATTGGGGATTTTTGGCTTAGGCCCTCTGCGACCGATTGTTAACATCGGGAAGACAAATTCATTAAAATATTTTTCGGTTAATGTCGAGGGGATCCTACTCTGGCGTGGCTTCATGTAAATCGACCTCCGTTTTTATTGTTTTCTGGAGATCTTGGTTTAGTATCTAACTGATTATAAATAAAGGTGTTTCTTCAAATAAATAACTAGCAACGACTTGTTATTGATTTATCTGGTAGCTATGAGTGGGCTCGAACCACCGACCTCGGCATTATGAATGCCACGCTCTAACCAACTGAGCTACATAGCCACAAGCGGGTAGATTTTGGCTGTTTTACTGACTCTTGTCAATGTTTATTTGATTTAATTCCATAGTTTTTTCGGATCTACCGGAATTCCTGGGGTTCTCATACCCCAGGAATTCCGGTAGAAGCGTTTTTTCTTATATAATCAAAATATATAATGCTCCTGAGTCTCTCAAGACTTGGATTAATAATTGCTCTTTTTTCTCGTGCGCTATATTTTGTAAGGCCGTAGTGTCGGCTGTTGCTTTATTGTTAGCGGAAATAATAACGTCACCAGGCCTGACTCCTGCTCTCCATCCGGCACTATTTTCAGATGCTCCAACAATTTGAATTCCTCTAATATGGCCATGAAGAGGGGAATCTTGCTCAAAATTGCGAAGGGCTAGCCCATAAAGAAATGGATTATTGGCTTGGAGCTCCTGCTCGTGCTTTTTACTGTCTGTGACAAGTACACGAAGTTTAAGTTCGTGTCCATTACGACTGACGGTAATGTTTGCATCGCTTCCAACGCGTAGAAGACTAATGGTTGTTTTGACTTGAGTTGCTTGAGTGATTTTAGTGTCATTGATCTGCGTAATAATATCACCTGATTTTAATCCGGCATTTTCAGCAGGGGATTTTTCATTGACTTGAGACACTAAGGCACCTTGAAACGTGTCAGGGTAACCCATTGCTTGCGCTAACTCAGGTGTTAGGTATTGTACAAAAATTCCCATTAGTCCCCGGTGAATTGAGCCGAATTTCACAATTTGTTGAGCAACATCGCGTGCCATATTAATTGGAATGGCAAATCCAATACCCACGTTTCCACCATAAGGTGACAGAATGGCAGTGTTGATGCCAATCAATTCTCCTTTTGCATTAACTAAGGCACCACCGGAGTTTCCAGGGTTAATGGCGGCATCGGTTTGTATGAAATTTTCAATTCCTTCAATATTGAGATCACTTCGCATCATCGCGCTCACAATACCGAATGTGGCTGATTGACTATTGCCAAAACTATTGAGTCCAAAGGGGTTACCAATGGCAATTACAAAATCGCCGACTTCAATTTTATCGGAGTTGCCAATGGGGAGGCTTTTTAAATTTTTGGCGTCAATCTTTAAAACGGCAACGTCAGTTTCACTATCTGAGCCGATTAGCTTGGCTTTTAAGCGACGGCCATCATTCAGTGTTACTGTAATCAAGCGAGCGTTACGAATCACATGATCATTGGTAAGAATCATACCACTTTGAGGATCGATGATAACTCCTGAACCGATGCTTTGAAATTTACGGGGTTTTTCTCCGGAAGGCCTAGTGGCTGGAACATCGTCATCATCTGCAGAGGGCATCGATCCAGAAACAATGCCTTGAACGGCAACGTTCACAATCGCAGGCATGGCATTTTTTAAGACCGGTGCTAGTGTTGGCATGTCACTACTGCCAGGTTGGGCTAGAGATGAGAGCGATAGAGAAACTCCCAGCATTATCCCCAAAAAGCTATGTATTTTGTTTGTCATGTTCTTCACCCTGAGTATTTCAGGACTTACAAAAAACAATGCTTTGTTATAAGTCCTGTTTTTAGTTAAACCAAATTAAGGTTACTATTCTACCCGTTTGTTTTTCAAGGCGATAGGAGTAGTACTTGTTTTTATTGTTATTTTCATTTTTAGCTTCGTAAGTACACTGATTTGACTGATAGACGGATTGAATACCGTGATGGTTTAAAATGAGTTCGGCCAATTGAGGCAAGTTTGCATAGAGACTTTTATCTTGATTTTTGAAGGCTGCGCTGGTGAATGGAAATTGACTTGTAAACGCTTTGTGAACCTCTTCGCCAGTTTCGTAACATTGCTGACAGACCGCTGGACCTATCCAAGCCATGAGATCGTGGCTTGGTGAATGCATTTTTATGAGCGTTTCTTCGATAATGCCATTCGCGAGTCCACGCCAACCTGCATGAATAGCCGCAATTTCAGTACCATTTGTATTACTAATGACAATGGGAAGGCAATCGGCTGTCATAATGGCGAGCACGGTATTGGGCTGTCTTGTGATGGCCGCATCAGCAAGTCGATTATCATCATCTTCAACTACAACACAACACGTGCTATGAGTTTGCTCAAGCCAATGTGGAGAGGACGTAAGATTCAGTGCCTTCATCATCATGTCGCGATTTTGTAAAACATCATCGCGATTATCACCAACATGGAGCGCTAAATTATTTCCATCATAAGGTGGTTGACTGATTCCGCCAGATCGTGTGGTTGTTAGGGCAAATACATTGCTTGGCGATGGCCAATTGGCTTCCAAATAACTTCGTTCAATTTTCCCTTCTCCACAGACATGGGGAGAAGGTGCCCTAGGTGATTTAAGATAGTCCAACATGTTCATCCAATAAGGTTAATAATGAATTAAGATCGTCAGGTAAGGCGGCTTCAACGGTTAATTCTTCCTGAGTCATTGGGTGTATGAATGATAACTTCCATGCGTGCAGTGCTTGACGCTTTAAATCGTGTAGTGCTTGCTGTAAAGCCTCGGTTGCGCCAGCGGGGACTCGAAGACGAGGGTGACCATAGAGAGGATCGCCTAAAACAGGATGCTTAATATGCGCCATATGTACGCGAATTTGGTGAGTACGTCCGGTTAATAACGTCACTTCAAGCAAACTAAAATCATGATACGATTTTTTAATGCGGTAGTCGGTAATCGCTTCGCGTCCGTCTTCGCAGACCGCTTTTTTTAAACGATTGCGTGGGTGGCGTCCATAACCGGTTTCGATTCGGTTGCCGGCAATAATGTGGCCATAGACAAGTGCCATATAATGACGATGAATCTCACGCGCCTGCATCATTCGAATCAGCTGAGTATAGGCAACCAATGTTTTTGCAATCAAAAGTAACCCAGTCGTATCCTTGTCTAAACGGTGGATAATGCCTGCTCGAGGAAGGTGAGCATTATCGGGGTAGTAATGAAGTAACGCATTGACTAGCGTGTGGTATGGATTTCCTGCGCCAGGATGTACTACTAGTCCAGCTGGTTTATTGATGATAAGTAAATGTTCATCCTCAAAGGCAATCTCAAGCGGGATATCTTCAGGACTATCGTGATCGGGGCGTTGGTTCATCGAGTTCAAATCAACGTTCACGTAAATCATGTCACCACTGACGACTTTCTCTTTTGGTTTGACTTGCCGTTTTTCTAATAAAATTTGCCCATCTTTCAGCCAATGGGTTAGCTGCGCCCTAGAGTACTCAGGAAACAGCTGTGCCAAAACGACATCAATTCGCAGACCATGGGTATCTGAGGGAACAATAACTTCAGTTTGAAATAAATGAGTCATTACGCGATTACTTCTGTCGGTGCACATAGTCGAGCACGTAATGAATTGGGCTGAGCCTCAGTAATGTTAACATCAACAAATTGACCAATTAACTCTGCATGGCCATCAAAATTAACGACGCGATTACATTCAGTTCTTCCGGCGAGCTGTTGCGCTCTTTTTTTTGATATTCCTGTAACAAGGACGCGTTGTTTGCTTCCGACCATGGATTCACTATAACGTGAAGACTGGATTAATAGTCTGTCTTGCAAGATTTTTAATCGTTGCTTTTTCACATCCATTGGCGTTGGATCGGGTAAATTTGCCGCTGGAGTACCAGGACGCGGGCTGTAAATAAAACTAAATGACATATCAAAGCCAATGTCGTGTACCAAATCCATCGTATCTTGAAAATCTTTATCAGTCTCCCCGGGGAAACCGACAATAATGTCAGTTGAAAGCCGAATATCGGGACGTACTTTACGTAATTTTCGAATTTTTGATTTATATTCAAGAGCAGTATAGCCACGTTTCATCATGGATAACACTCTATCCGAACCGCTTTGAACAGGAAGATGTAAATGATTGGCAAGTTCGGGTACTTCGGCAAATGCGTTGATTAAATTATCAGAAAAAGCAAGTGGGTGAGAGGTTGTAAAGCGTATTCGACCAATCCCATCAATTGCCGCAAGGTAATGAATTAATAACGCGAGATCGGCTTGTTCACCGCCATTCATTTTCCCGAGATAATCATTCACATTTTGGCCGAGTAAATTGATTTCTCGAACACCTTGAGCTGCTAATTGAAAGCATTCTGCAAGGACATCATCAAATGGTCGACTGATTTCTTCGCCACGAGTATAGGGTACTACGCAGTAGCTGCAATACTTACTGCATCCTTCCATGATCGACACAAATGCAACAGGGCCTTCGGCGCGAGGTGGAGGGAGGTTGTCAAATTTTTCAATGGATGGAAAACTAATGTCCACCACCGGTTTGCGAGTGGCTATTTGTTCATCAATCATTGCGGGTAAGCGATGTAATGTTTGAGGACCAAACACGAGGTCAACAATGGGTTCGCGTTTAATGATGCTAGCGCCTTCTTGGCTTGCAACACATCCGCCAACCCCAATAATCACATGTGGATTATTTTTCTTAAACTCTCGCCATTGTCCTACTTGTGAAAATACTTTTTCTTGAGCTTTTTCACGAATGGAGCAAGTGTTAAGTAAAATGACGTCCGCTTCGTTGACGTTATCCGTTTTGATCATGCCATGAGAAGCATAGAGAACTTCTGCCATTTTGGATGAATCATATTCATTCATTTGGCAACCGTTTGTTTTAATATAAACTTTTTTTGTCATAATTGAATCTACTTCTTAGATGATTTTAGTGAATCTTCATACACACTAACGCAATAGGTTTCGCGTATGAAAGGGAGAATGATAAGTGCTGCAAATATTGCTAAAGGTAAAATCATGAGTGATGATTGATACGCTGCTAATGAATACACTCGAACATCGTTCGTAATTTCACCAGACCATGCGTTATCCAATAAAAATCCAATGGCCGGCTGTACTAACGCAATACCGACCATGTTCATCATGTTCATAAAACTTAAACCGGTCGCGACATAGCGCCGATTGCATAACTCGGTGGCGACAGAAAATGCGGGTAAAAACGCAGATGAAAAAATACCAAATGCAAATAAGGCTACTTGGAGGAGAAGGTGGCTTTGCATCGGCATATAGATAAAAACAAGTGAAGAGATCAAGCAGCCTATACTTGCGATGTACATCGGTGTTTTTCTACGGCCTATACGATTTGAAAAAATACCCCAAAGAGGGCTCGCAATCACCCAGCCGACAAAGACTAATGAAGTCGTGTTTGCTGCAATCGTTTTTGTCATCGACATTTTAAGCATTAAAAAGGGTACGCCCCACAAACCACAAAATACAGGCGTCGCCATATACATAAGGCCGCCATAGAGGGCAACCAACCATAATTGTTTATTTTTTATGAGTTGAGATAGATTTTCAAGGACATGTTCTTCCTCATAAGGAATTTGTATGTGGGTGGGTTTTACACGAGGCATATCGGAACTAACAAAATAGATCACAAAAGCAAGCACAAGACCGATGCTCCCCATGATAATCAGACTTTCTCGCCAACCAAAATGATCCACCATGAGTGATAAAGGCGCTTCTCCTCCTATGGAACCCAGCATACCAATAGTCACCATTAGCCCGGTTAAAAAAGCAAAACGTTCGGGGGGAAACCAATTCGTCGCGAGCTTCATCGTGCCCACTACTGCAAATGCAGATCCAAAACCAATCAACAAGCGTGCAAGACATGCCATATAAAAACTATGTGTCATTGCAAACACAATCGTGCCTATTGCACACACGGATACAGCAATCGTAAGCAATCGTTTTGGTCCAAAGTAATCAATCATGACACCACCAGGCAATTGCATGATCGCGTATGAGTAAAAGTAAATACCGGATAAAATGCCAAGCGTTTGACTGGTCACTGAAAAATCATGCATCAGTTCGTTGCTCATGACACTGGGTGATACTTGAATGAGGTTCTCATAAAAATAAAAGAGACAACCTAATCCCCACACGACCCAGGGCAGCAGCGCATATGTCTTGGAAGTAATCGGGCGTTGTTTGTTCGTCATTTTTTCTATTTTCCTTTAAGCGGGTAAACAGGGCATTGATTTTTAAAAGGGTATCAGATTGAACAGTCGTTGTCTATTTTTTGCAGAATATATCCCCTTCCAAATAACAGGGCCAAAACATGTGTGCTTATTAATTATCCACCTCTACGTCGTCCCGAGCACAGCGAGGGATATCCCTTGATTCAGGAGATCCCTCGCTGCGCGCGGGACGACGTAATTGAGTTCAGTTGAACTAAAAACAAAACCACATCTTAATTATTTAATCACACATGTTTTGGCCCTGTTCCAAATAACGTCCTTCAATTTTTTTCTAATATTCGCAATCTTAATCAATTGGAGTCTGGACAAGAATACATGCAAAAAGACGCATGCAGCGTTGTCCAGACTCCAATAATCAAAGCACTGATTTTCCAGATGACTTCGATCAGCCCCCTCTCCCGCGCGAGGAGTTGGAGTAATATGATAACGTCTTTCGCGGGAGAGGGTTGGGGAGAGGGTGCCCGTAGGGTGGATGAAGGGATTTTGAATACGTTATTTGTGAGGTATCTGACAGGATACGACTAAAATTCTTTCATAAATGGGCTCAAATCTCCCTTGGCATTTATTCGGTACTGGTACACCGTATAAAAAGCAATGATATTTTTCAAATAATTTCGAGTTTCGCGCCAAGGAAGCGTCTCGATCCAAATATCAATTTGTTTGGGGGGATGGTTCTTCAGCCAATAATTGACTTGAGTTGGTCCAGCATTATAAGCGGCAGCCATGAGGATAGGATGATGTTGAAATCGTTTATCCAGTTGTTGTAAATAAGCCGTGCCTATGGTTATGTTTTTTACACAAGAGAACAATTGATTTTTATTGTTGTAGGGTATTTTTTGCTCTTTTGCGATTTTCTGTGCGGTGCTGGGCATGAGTTGCATCAGTCCTTGAGCCCCAGCCGGTGAGACAACGTTTTCGTGAAATCCACTTTCTTGACGAATGATGGCATAAATCAACGCCTCTGGAATTTGAAAATGTTGAGCGGTTTCGATGATCTCACGATGATGAGTGAGCGGGAATCGCAATGAAAGTTGATTATTTAAATCATCTGTATTACTCAAATCCACTGCTTTTCCATGCCATTCGAGCGAATTTTGAATCCATTGAACAAATGCACTGTTGTCATTTTTTGGCAATTCACTGGCAAAATCATTGGCTAATCGTGAAGCTTGAGGAATTTGGTGAGTTTTGTACAGCGTTTTGATTTGGCTGGTAATGGGTTGATATGGGTTCAAACGTTGGCGATCATGCTGGGTGGGTTCATTTTCAAAATGGGGAGCCGTCTTCAATTGAAGACTAGCAAGAAATCCATAGTAGTGGCGCTTTTTAGAAAGTGCTTGATAAATGACATTGGCTTCCGTAGTTTTTCCTTGTGCCGCCAGTGATCGGGCAAGCCAATATTGCCAACAAGGGTCATTTTTTTGTTGAGAGTGAGCGATTAGCTTCGTTACGGTTTCCCATTGTAGGTTTGTCAAAGCATAGCGAATTTCCCACTCAAGTAAACGATCGGTGTAATAGTGGGGTTTGATTTTAGCAAACCATATTGCCGTATCTGGATTATTTCGCATCGCTTTGTACATCACTAACGTATTTAGAAATGATTGGCTTTGTTGCTCATTGAGCAATTGACGCGTTTTGGGCCGTTGCCAATATTGAATGGCCTGCTCCATATGATTCGGAACAAGTTGTTTTAAACCATAGAGATAAAAATCGCCGTGAAGTGGGCCAGGTGTTAGATCGGCAATGCGAGTTGGGTTTTGATGAATGGCAAACAGTAGTTTGGCGTCGTTAGTATGTGGTGGTCGGTATTCATTGAGCAGGTAATTGGCCAATGAGATGTTTTGATCGTCAAGTGCAATACGAATGCGTTGTGTGATGAGTTCCTGTTGTGGATCCGTTTTTAGAAGCCAAGTGAATAATGAGCTGCAGCTCGGGGGTTGACTGGTGCTTTGTAACCAAAGGTCCTTGGCAGCAGGAAGTGCAAGCGCCTCTTGGCCTTGGTCGATTCTAGCGAGTTGTAGATAACATTGGAGGCTGACGTCATTAGATGGTTGATAATAATGTAAAAATCCTTTCCAGTCTTTATTTTGTGCGAGTTGATACAACCATTGGCCACGTAATTTTTGTGAGAGCGGTGTGGTTTGTGTAATAAACTCAATAAATTCAGGCGATGCTGTGGTCGGGAGGTTATGATTCCATTGCATGAATTGTTGGAATTTTTCTAAATAAGGTTGTGCTGTGGAGATCGAGGCGGTTAGGCAGAGACTGATCCCCAAAGCAATTCGTAATTTATGCATAATTAAAACACAACTCCAGTATTTATACTGCGCGCAGTATCTTCACCCTTCGGTAATACTAATCATATTCGTTAATGCTACTTTGGCATTATGAATAACCCATGATTGATCCATTTCACTGAGTCGGTTTCGAATGCCTGTGAATTCATTGACGATATCACCGGCTTTCACCTGATTGTAAGGCATTGACTTTCCTTGGCGGAGTAAATCAAGTAGGGCGACAAGATGGGGCGGGTCATTACGAGACATGGTCGCGCAACCGCAACCCGTGCCTTTTTTATCAGCGGCGGAAGGCGCTTCGGCTAAATTGACGACGGTAATGCCCAGTGCTAGGCAATGTTGTTTTAAATTCTCAACCATGTGATTTTCAGTTGCAATGGCATATTGTTTTGTTTTGGCGCGGTCGTTCGTGACATAGTCCCATATAAAGGCAGTCGAACCCGCATGTTGAGCCACGCGAATCACTTCATTGCGGCATTCTGGGTGTGCGATGGTTGTATAGCCTTGCGTGTGCCAATATTCACACATTGCAGCATCATATACCGTATGAACTGCGCAATGGCTTGAAAATAAAATCATTTCCGACCGATCAAATTGTTCCAGTGTTTTTTTATCTTGATCATTTAACGAGTACTGAGCGCCGGCTGTACCGCCTGGCCAATAAGCAAGATTTTTCATACCGAGCCAATAGGCTACATTTTCGCCCATGTGTTGATCCGGGATGAATAAAATTTTCTTATTTTTTGCTCGAGCCCATTGAATAATTTTTTGTACATTTGAACTCGTGCAAACAGCACCACCTTGGGCTCCTGTCATGGCCTTGACGCGGCCGGAGGTGTTCATGTAACAAATAGGAAGAATATTCTCAGCACCATAACGCGCATTGAGATCAATAAATGCGGGTTCTACCATGAAGTCTTTGGCGAGAATTTCCATTGTACAGCCTGACTTAGGATTAGTGATATACACGTCCTGATTGTGATTCGCTAAAATACTGATGGATTCAGCCATAAAATGCACGGCCGATTCAATGATAACGGATTTTTCAGGATGATTTGCAGCCATTAACGCCAATTGATATGAGTCACCAATTTGCCCCCCAAATTGTTCGATCAGACGTACGATGTCACCGCCCATATAGTAATGTGCTAATAAAAGTAATTGATCACCAAAATGAGCTTGGGCTTTTTGGACATAGGGAGTCATCCACGCCAATATCGTCGTTAGTTTACGATCGGGAAGTGCTTGATACTCTTCTGCATAAGGAATGAACTCATCTTGATACCAATCGAGAGGGTAATCTGCTTGACAGATACTCATGTCATTCGTGATGTGCATTTGAGTTTGATGCGGTTGGTATATGCTATTTGATTCGAACATCGGATTTAGCCTCTAGAGAGAAAATCGGCATTGTGAGGTACGAAGCAATCCAGGATTGCTTCGCTTCGCTCGCAATGACGAGTATTTTTTGTTTTATTCATTACGGCATCCCCGAATACTTGCGATGCTTTCCTGAGCAAGGACATGTTGCAACGGAAAGTCTTCACGGTAGTGGCCGCCACGTGATTCTCGTCGTGCCAAGGCTCCTCTGACGATGAGCTCTGCAACACAAATAATATTGCGCAATTCAATAAAGTCCAGTGTAATGCAATGCTTCCAATAGTATTCTTCGATGATTTTATGTCTGTGGGTAATGAGCTCCAGAACATCACTCAACCCGTCTTCAGTGCGGATAATGCCCGCATAAGAGGTCATTTCTCCACGCAAACTACGCCAGTGTGCATTAATTTGGCTAGCACGGCGCGCATTTACTTTTGTTGGTGAACTCCACATCGGAATATCTATCATTAGATCGCGATGTGTTAATGCATCGTTGACGGATGATCGGGCCGCATTTGATGCCATAACAACCGCTTCGAGTAACGAGTTACTCGCCAATCGATTGGCTCCGTGTAAGCCTGTAAATGCAACCTCACCTATAGCGTATAGACGTTTGATATCCGTTTGGCCTTTCATGTCGGTTAATACGCCACCGCATTGATAATGTGCGGCAGGAACAACAGGGATCATGTCCTGACTCATCTCAATGCCTATTGAGCTTAAGGTTTCATAAATTTGTGGAAAGCGCTTTTTTAAGAAGGCTTTCGGTTGATGGGTAATGTCTAAATATACAAAACGACTGTTGCTTTGCTCTATTTCATTAAATATCGCTCTCGAAACCACGTCCCGAGTTGCCAGTTCTAATTGAGCAGGAGCGTAATGCATCATAAAACGATCACCCGTATCGGCATTTTTAAGTAACGCACCTTCGCCTCTGACCGCTTCAGAAATTAAAAAATTATTCAGTGTTTCGTGATATAAGAGGGTGGGATGAAATTGATAAAATTCCATATTGCCAACACGAGCCCCAGCGCGATAAGCCATGGCAACCCCATCACCCGTTGCAACCATTGGATTGGTCGTGTAACGATATGTTTTCCCTGAACCTCCCGTTGCAAGTACGACACAGTTCGCTAAAAAGGTATGAATTTTATTTTTTATATTATCTAAAATATACGCGCCCAATACTTCTGCTTGCGTAGCGACTTGATGAGGGTGATATTGAGTAATGAGATTAACGGCAATATGGTGTTCAAAAATATGAATATTAGGGTGTTGTCGGACGGTCAGGTTGAGCGCTTCGATGATGCTCAGCCCTGTTTGATCCCCGCAATGAAGGATGCGTCGATGACTATGTCCCCCTTCTTGAGCAAGCGCATATTCGCCATTTTGCTCTCTCTGAAATTGAATGGGATATTGCTGAAGCTGATCGATCGCTTCGGGTCCTTGACCGATGATTGTTTCAACGGATGGGCGATAACATAGCCCATCTCCGGCTTGCAAGGTGTCATGAATATGAGATGCAATTGAATCTTCGTTTGCATATGCTGCGGCAACGCCACCTTGAGCATAACGACTATTGCACTCAAACGCATTCGTTTTACTAATGAGCGCTATCTGTAAATGGGGTTTCAATTTCAATAGTTGCTGGCAATAGTGCAGTCCAGCAAGCCCGGTGCCAATGACTAAAACATCAAATTCAAGCGTTGTTCCGCATTGTGATAGAGGACGACTCATAAAAATGCTTTAACTAATTGAGAAGCAAGCCCTGTATAGTCAGCCGGTGTCAAATCTAAAAGCTGCTTGCGCGCCTCTTCTGGAATATTCAATGATTGAATAAACTGTTTTAATTTAGCATGATCAATGTCATGACCACGTGTTAAATCGCGCATTTGCTCATAGGCATCAGGTACACTATATCGCCGCATAACGGTTTGAATTGCTTCGGTCAACACGTCCCAGCGATCGTGCAGATCGTCATCCAATGCGGTTTGATTAATTTGTAATTTGTCATTGCCTTTTGCAATCGCTTGATAGGCGATTAAGGCATAGGCAAATGCGGCGCCTAAATTTCGCATGACGGTTGAGTCTGATAAATCGCGTTGTAAGCGTGACTGCGTTAACTTATTAGCGAAATGTTCAAACAAGGCATTGGCTAAACCCAAGTTTCCTTCGGCATTTTCAAAATCAATTGGATTTACTTTGTGAGGCATCGTCGAAGAACCGACTTCTTCTGCTATCGTTTTTTGTTTGAAATAGCCTAGCGAAATGTAACTCCATACATCGCGAGTGTAATCCAACAAAATATTATTGATGCGGATCATGATGTGCGACACTTCGGCAATACCATCATGAGGTTCAATTTGAGTGGAGTAGGCATTGAATGACAAGCCTAGGTCGGTAACAAATTGGCTGCAATGTTTACGCCAGTTGATATTAGGATACGCAACCACATGAGCATTATAATTGCCGACGGCCCCATTGAATTTGGCTGAAATCAGCACTTCGGCAAGCTGTTGCAAGGGACGCTTCAGGCGAGATGCAAAGTTGATTAATTCTTTCCCAATGGTGGTTGGGGTAGCGGGTTGGCCGTGTGTTCGTCCAAGCATTGCGGCATTGCCATGTTGCTTGCCAAGTAATGTAACACCGCCTGTAATTTCAGCGAGTGTCGGTTGAATGATTTGAGCGATTGCTTCTTTCATCATCAAAGCATACGCAAGGTTATTAATATCCTCAGATGTGCAACCAAAGTGAATAAAGCTGGTAATTTGGCTTAAGGCAGGAGATTCACTGAGCTTTTCTTTAAGATAATATTCGATGGCTTTCACATCATGATTGGTTTTTCCTTCATAGGCCTTGATTTTTAATGCTTCAGCTTCATCAAAACGAGCCAAAATGTCGTCGAGGAAATGTTTCAAATCATCACTGAGCGGCTGAATTTCTGTAATATTATCATGTGCAGCTAATGATTCTAACCAGCGAATTTCAACCATAAGGCGATAATAAATAAGAGCAAATTCACTGAAAAACGGACTCAATGCTTGCGTTTTTTTTAAATATCGCCCGTCGATCGGGGAGATGGCGTTTAATTCAGATAATGTCATTGAATTCGTCCAGGCTATGATAGTAAAGGGTGTATGATATTAGATGTTAAGGCAGATGTGAACAATGCATTACAATTTAGCATTAGTTTAGGTTAAAATAGTGTGATCTTTCGAGGACTATATATGCTAAGCGTTATCATTATCACCAAAAATGAAGAAGACAATATCAGACGTTGTTTAGAATCGGTTCGATTTGCTGATGAAATTATTGTGATTGACTCCGGGAGTACGGACGCTACCGTCGACATTGCTCGTGAATTTACGTCGCATGTATTTTTGATGGATTGGCAGGGTTACGGTGTGCAAAAGCAGCGTGCGCTTGAAAAAGCAACGGGCGATTGGGTGCTTAATTTGGACGCTGATGAGTCCTTAAGTGATTTGCTCCAAGCTGATATTCAGCGCGTCGTACAAGAAAATGCAGCAGATGGTTATCGTATTCCGATTCGAATGTGTTTTTATGGAAAACCATTGCGTTATTCTTATAGCCCAACACGCCATATCCGCTTGTTTAAACGGAAGGGCGCTTTTTATAGTCCCATTCTTGTTCATGAAAATATTACTCTTCCAGAGTCTGCTCATATTTTGCAACTCAAAAATCATATTTGGCACTCGTCGTTTCAAGATCTGAGCCATGCGATAAATAAAATCAATCGTTACTCATCTTATGGCGCCCAGATTCGAATTGACAATAAGAAATCAGGCAGCTTTCTAAAAACAATAGCAGCAAGCACGTGGATGTTTTTTCGATGTTATCTGTTACAACGTGGTTTTCTGGATGGAAAACCCGGATTTTTTTTAGCGTGTTTGAATTCTCAGGCTTCATTTTATAAAGGGATGAAACAGATTTATAGAGATATTTAATTTTCAGGCATGAGCAACTTTTTGATAGGGGTCGGAATGACCATATATACTTCGATTCAGTAGAGCCGAAATTAAAAAAACCAGTATTTTCTCTTCTTAATTTGTATAAATTCGAATCCGCAGTTTTTAGTGTAACTCCAGATCCGTTCGGGCTGAGGAGGCGCATACACAAGTGCGTGGTTGTAAAGACGTACACTGATGCGCCGTCTCGAAGCCTTGGCACAGTTCCCCAGGCTTCGAGACGGGGCGCAGCACGATGTGATACGCCCCGAGTACGGTGTTTGCGCCTCCTCAGCCCGAACGGATCATGCAAAAACTCTAAAAACTTCTTAATGGGTATAAACAAAACCCGGTGCAATATATGGATCAAGTCGATAGCGTGTCTGGCCTAATGGCCCCAAATCCGCCATGCACGGAACCTTAAACAGAGAAACTGCTGTTAAGGCTCCAGGGGGCGCTGCAGGCGGAGTTAGTAGTTGTTCATGCCTGCTTTGGGCTAATGATGGTGTAGTGGAAATACACCATTCACGCAAGCGTTGAAGCGCTTCTCTAGTTTCAGGCCTTTGTAGATCGGGTGGGCAAGCTGTACCTAATAACTGTATGAGTAGAGTGACTCTTTCTTGGATAATTTTTTCAATATTTTTTTGTACAGCCGGATCGACGAACGCTTGGTTTGATACCGCCTGATTCATAAAGGTCATATAATGATAGATTGACTGTTTAATTAGGCCTTCTTTATTATCTAGCTGATAGGTGGGATCACTTAAACTATGAGCCAGTTCAGCAAGATATAATGGTGCTTGTATACCGAGATTGGGATCGATTAAATCGCGTCGAAATCTTGCAAGCCATAATATTGCTGTGACGTGGCGGGCTGTTAGCTGTTGGAGAGCGTTTCTGCATAAGGCGAAAATCAGTGCGGATAACCCTCTGGTAAAGTCGCCCTGACAACGTAATGTAGGGTCTGGATGAGTATTGAAAAGCGTGAGTGCCTGGCTTCTCAGTGCGTTAGGTGGATCATTTTGTTTAAAAAGTGGCATAAAAACTCTTGAATGGATTAAATGAATTTTATTTTATCATACAAATCAGATTATTATTAACGTGTCTTTTTAATGCACTAGAAAATCAACCATTATAAATTTGAACATCGAGTTAAAATAAGGTTGGGTGTGGTTGATTTTTGCCCAAATTATGATACAATACCTACTTCGATTCATTATAAATTGTGTAAGCGAGAAAAAAATGCCGAAAAAAATCAATCAAGAATTTCCGATTCAATTTCCAGTAGATATATATGAAGCCTTTTCTGGTCTAGCTGAACGAGGGCTAATGACACCAACATATCTTTCTAGCTTAGTCATGTCAGCTGTATTGCCAGCCAAACTCACTGTAGAAAAAAAGAAGCCATTAGTAAATGATGAGCAAGGAATATGCACAGCACGATCATGGTTTGTGCGATCTAATCTTGAGGAATATCCATTTAACGATTTTAAAACTAACTACTATGACAAAATGGCTAAAACACATACATTGGCCTCACTATCAGTAGAGGGATTGGAAACGCTTGAAGCAAAGCAAAAGCAACCCAATCCGAACCAACAGTATGAAATTTTCTGTTGTGGCAATGGACAAGATGCTATGTATTTTTATACAGCCTACAATCGTATTATAACCGAGCCGAATAAAAATTATATATTTTGGAATTACCCTGGAGTAGGTTCCAGTAAAGGTGGAGCGCATTCTACGCATCCTTTATTTAAAGCAGGCTATCAGCAGGCTAAGCGTCTCATTGATCAAGGCATTCCCGCACACAATATCACTCTTCATGGCATTTCATTAGGTGGAGGCGTTGCAACGCATGTGGCACGACAACTGCATGAAGAAGGTCACCTGGTTCATCTTGAAATAGATCGATCGTTTGCGCGTCTTGCATTGGTTATTCCAGAAAGTCTTAAACGAAGTATGATCAATGAATACACTTCTAAACAATCAAGTTATGCCCCATTGATTACCTCGACTGTCGCGCTGGCTCTTTCAGGTGTCGCCTTGGGCACGACATTTGCTGGATTTGTATCTTCAGTAGGCTTGGTAACTGCTAGCGCAACAGCAGCTGTTGGCTATATTGGCGCGGTTTGTATTCAAGCAGTTGGACTCTTGCTGCAAAAAATAATGACCGTTATTGGCGAAATGATAGCGTTTCCATTGAGCTTCATTTCAAAATCGATAAGCGATAATATTAAATCCTTATTCAATAATATGGGTTATTGCTTGGCCTATCCATTTAATTTGGCCGCTTTTGCAATAAATGAAACATTTTCAACCCTGGCATCATTTATTGATAATGCTGTTAACTTGATAAGTAGCATTGTAGGTGGTGCAATTGCTGTCGGCGGTTTAGTGGCTGGTAGTTTAGCGGGCTTGGTTTTCGGTGCGCTTCTTTCAATTCAACTATTATGGACTGACAAACCACTCACGATGCCAATGACATTTGCCTTTAGTGCTGCACTTTATTCATTATGTTGCGAAATGGATTCTGTAAGTGAAATGCACCGGTTGTTAAACGCAGACAGTAAACCTGAGAATATAACAAAAGAACAGCCCAAGATAAGTGTGACTAACGTAATTGATGATAAGGTGATAGATGTCGCTGCTTCACTCAGTATAGGGCTTGGGTTGAAGCCGGGAAAACCATCTGATGATGAAAACCGACCTTTAAAAGAAAAAATAACCTCTTTTTGGTATCGTAGTGGAGGTCATAACGGAGAGTTGAAGAAGAAGGATTTAATTGGTCCAAATCCATCTTCCAGTCAATAATTTTATGCCATTCTCAACTATCGTACCCGATCCCGGATTTTGAGCTGATCGGGCACGACAGTTGAGAATGGTGTTAATTTTGTAAAAGGGTGCTTATCGTTATCAACGCTTCATCAGATGAGGCGTTAACGCATAAGCACTTAAATTTAGAATTGCAATGAAGCATTATTTTGTACTCAGCCTGCTCGTCCCCCTAATTATTCCAAGCAAATTTTCAAAGATAGTCTACAGTGGACCACGTGAAATGAGACATTTAAAAGAAAAAACCCAAGCCTTTCAAGAATTCTCCGAGGAGTATGCATCCTTTAAAAAAGAGCAGCAGGAGAAGGCTGATTCTGATGTAGCTTTAAACCATCCTAATAGATCGCAATAATTTTTCATAATAAGTATGGGTGGCCAACAGATAATTTTCATTGGAAACCCATACTGGCTTTGGGATAGACCGATGTTTGTTTGATACATCCATCTGGATTACTTCACTGCGTTCGCAAAGACGAAAACCACATTACTCACTCGACCTACAGCAATAATCATTCTATAATACCCGGTTACTCGATGGTCTAAAAAAGTCAACCATTAAAAACTTGAACGTCGATCGGTTAACAAAATTAATTGGGGGTAGGGCATGGGTATTTCACTGACACAAAAGGCATTTACATTTGATGATGTATTACTTCTTCCAGCGCATTCAACAATCCTCCCTAAAGATGTCTCCCTTAAAACTCGACTAACGCGTGGAATTGAGCTGAATATGCCGTTAATTTCAGCGGCGATGGATACCGTGACCGAGGCTCGTCTTGCCATTGCAATGGCGCAGGAAGGGGGAATTGGGATTATTCATAAAAATATGAGCCCTACGGCTCAGGCGCAAGAAGTTCGTAAGGTTAAGAAATTTGAAAGTGGTATGGTGAAAGATCCTGTCTCAGCCACAGCGGATCTAACCGTTCAAGAGCTGTTGAATATCATGAAAAAATATAATTTTTCTGGTGTTCCTGTCGTCGATGGTGAGCATTTGATTGGTATTGTCACGAGTCGTGATATTCGTTTTGAAACGAATTTGTCTCTACCCATTTCAGAAGTAATGACGCCTAAAGACAAATTAGTGACCGTAAAAGAAGGGGCTGGGCAGGAGGAAATTCGTAGTCTACTGCATAAACATCGTATCGAAAAATTACTTGTAGTGAATGATGCATTTCATTTGAAAGGCCTGATTACGGTTAAAGATATTCAAAAAGCTAAAGACAATCCATTTGCTTGTAAAGATCAATTTGAACAATTGCGCGTTGGTGCGGCAGTGGGTGTGGGTGAAGGGACTGAGGAGCGTATTGAGGCGCTTGTGGATGCCGGTGTTGACGTGGTTATTATTGATACTGCGCATGGGCATTCTCAAGGTGTGATTAATAAAGTGGTCTGGATTAAAAAGCAGTATCCAAATCTTCAAGTCATCGCTGGTAATATCGCCACAGCTGCAGCGGCTAAAGCATTAGTTAAAGCAGGTGTTGATGCCGTAAAAGTCGGTATTGGCCCTGGATCAATTTGCACAACACGAATTGTTACTGGTGTTGGTGTACCACAAATTACAGCCATTATGAATGTGGTCGAGGGAGTAAACGGACGCGTTCCAGTGATTGCAGATGGAGGGATCCGCTTTTCAGGGGATATTTGTAAAGCACTAGCGGCTGGCGCATCAACGGTTATGCTGGGTGGATTATTTGCGGGAGCCGAAGAGTCACCTGGTGAAATTGAGCTGTATCAAGGGCGGACCTATAAAAGCTATCGTGGTATGGGGTCAATTGGAGCGATGGCGCAAGCGCAGGGATCAAGCGATCGTTATTTTCAAGATTTAACTCAAGGGTCAGAAAAACTCGTGCCAGAAGGTATTGAAGGACGAGTCCCTTATAAAGGCACCGTACAAGCCATTATTCACCAAATGTTAGGTGGCTTGCGATCATGTATGGGGTATCTCGGCGCTCCTGATTTGACAAAACTGCATGAATCTGCTGAATTTGTGCAAGTGACGAATGCCGGTATGCGAGAATCTCATGTGCATGATGTGAGTATTACGAAACAAGCGCCTAACTATCAAGTTGATGAATAGCCTATGAAACCATTGCAACAAAACCCCTTAATTATTCTTGATTTTGGTTCTCAATATACCCAGCTTATCGGTCGAAGAGTTCGTGAGCTCGGTGTTTATTGTGAAATATATCCATTTCATGTTGACATTGACGATCTAAAAAAACGTGCCCCCTGCGGTTTTATTTTATCGGGTGGACCATCAACCGTGACGAATAGTGCCAATCCTCGAGCTCCTGAATGGGTATTTCAAGCAGGCGTCCCGGTACTGGGTATTTGCTATGGTATGCAGACGATGGCTGCCCAGTTGGGAGGGGAAGTTGCATCATCAGCCATTCGTGAATTTGGCTATGCGGAATTGCAAATAGATGAATCATGCTCTTTGTTTGCTAATGCTGCAGGTCCACTTGATGTTTGGATGAGTCATGGTGACAAAGTGACGGCATTGCCCACTGGATTTCGTGCTATCGGCACAACGAATAATGCACCCATTGCTGCGATGGCCGACGAATCTCGACAATTTTATGGTTTACAATTTCATCCGGAAGTCACTCATACACCCAAAGGCATCGCTATTTTACGTCAATTTGTGGTTGAGATGTGTCATGCGGCTACTGATTGGACGCCACAGCATATTATTGAAGAGTCGCTGCAAAAAATACGTGACCAAGTGGGATCGGATAACGTTTTATTGGGACTATCAGGTGGTGTTGATTCATCGGTTGTCGCCGCAATGCTCCATCAAGCAATTGGCAAGCAATTGATTTGCGTGTTTGTGGATACTGGATTATTACGACTCAATGAAGCAGAGCAAGTGCAAGCGATGTTTGGTCAACATCTTGGCGTTACGTTAATTACAGTGAGTGCCGAAGATCGTTTTTTAAACGCTCTAAAGACTGCGGAATGCCCTGAAGAAAAACGCAAAATTATTGGGCGTACCTTTATTGAAGTATTTGAAGAAGAAGCGAAAAAAATACCCGGTATAAAATGGCTGGCACAGGGAACCATATATCCTGATGTGATTGAGTCAGCTGCGACGAATCAGCATGGGACATCTGAAGTGATTAAATCGCACCATAATGTCGGTGGTTTGCCGGAAACCATGAATCTCAAATTATTAGAACCGTTGCGTGAATTATTCAAAGATGAAGTGCGTCAAGTTGGCTTAAATCTTGGTTTGCCATACGAAATGGTCTTTCGTCATCCTTTCCCTGGTCCAGGATTAGGCGTTCGCATTTTAGGTCGTGTCAAAAAAGAATATGCGGATATTTTACGTCAAGCCGATGCTATTTTTATTGATGAATTACGAAAAGCTCATTTGTACGATGAAGTGAGTCAGGCCTTTGCCGTGTTTTTGCCGGTAAAAAGCGTTGGTGTGATGGGGGATGGTCGCCGTTATGACTACGTTATTTGTCTGCGTGCGGTGCAAACGCTTGATTTTATGACCGCACATTGGGCGCAATTGCCATGGGAGTTTTTAGGGCAGGTCTCAAATCGTATTATCAATGAAGTCAAAGGCATTTCACGCGTGACCTATGATATTTCTGGAAAGCCTCCCGCAACGATTGAGTGGGAATGAACGATATTGATTGGATGAAAGAGGCGTTTCTGCAAGCCCTAAACGCTGAGTCATATGGTGAGGTGCCCGTTGGGGCTGTACTGGTCAATGAGGCTAATCAACCAATTGGCAGTGGCTTTAATCGCATGATTCAAACGCATGATCCCACTGCACATGCAGAAATTGTCGCCATTCGTGATGCGTGCCAATTGATGCAAAATTATCGTCTGGAGAATACAACGCTTTATGTAACCCTTGAGCCTTGCGCTATGTGTGCGGGTGCTATCATACATGCTCGCATCAAACGTTTAGTATTTGGCGCACGGGATTTTAAAACGGGAGCGGCAGGATCCGTCTGTAATCTGTTTCACGGAGAGTTAGTCAATCACTCGGTCCAAATCGATGAAGGCGTGCTTCAAATGCAGTGCGCTCAGGTATTGGTTGATTTTTTTAATTCTAAGCGAAAAAGGCACCAAATAATTTGATTAAATAATAGTCCCGATGACATAATAAAGCTCATCATCATCGATTATGAAAAATTATGCCTCGATCTTATGTTACTAATATGGCAATGGAAGACCTTTCTATTACACCGACTGCAGCAATGTATGCATATACCAACAAATTATGCATGCGTAATAGTAATACGAAACAAACTGAATCGATGCATTACCGGCGGAATAACTTACCACAAATTCATTCTGCCTCTGATGCAATCCATTACTGTACGCCACTTTATACCATAGCAATACCTCAATTATTGAAAGAAATTGAAAAAGTAAAATTAACTGATCGTATTAATGCGCTTGCTTGGGACGAGGAATATGCTTCAATCAATTTGCTAACCGATCCAACTGCATCGGTTGTGATAAGAGAATTTGCTCATAAAATTAGAAAGCAAATTATGCATTACACTTCATTTGGATATCTATTCAATAATTTTTATGATTAAGAGCTATTGATTGCACCTACTGGTCAATTGATAATCTCCCTCTATCTCCAAAGCAAAAGGTCACAAAAGGATGTAAAAAAATTCTTGTGCAGTATCAATCGGACATATTTGCATACGATTGAGTCCGTATACTGCTGTAA
>DIUW01000008.1 GCA_002423125.1 Legionellaceae bacterium UBA6148
AAGTCAACGTTGGGACACTACTGATCCTGAACCACTCCTATATCGGATGCCTCAAAGGCTAAAGATGCAATTTTGATTTCAGATAACGCAAGCCATAGTCTGGTATTCATCTCGGTTTCTGTTCTGTGCCACTGAGCTGATATTTCATTTAACTGCTTCACTGCTGTATCTAAAAATTTGAAAAGCACCTCAGGTGATGAGGTTGTCAAGTATTCGATGATAACATTGACTACATTTGTAAGTTTCATTTCGTTCACTGATGACAACTCAATATTTTCAAGAAATAATTTCCGCTTATTAAAAACAGATTCCGCAACTGACATCACCACATCGCTCGATGCAGACAACTTTAGAGTTTGTATGAGGCTATTGTATAATACAGCATTATTATGCTCCAAATCGATCTGGATAGAGTCTACAACCATCTGCCTGCATTTATCGTTTAACGTAGACATGGCAATGCCAAGCGCTGGAAATAGCGAAGGAGATCGAACTGGATACTTGACAAAATAGTCTAAAAACTGTTTGAAAATATTTTCGTCGGTGCTTGCTATAGAGCCAATGGCCTTGGATAGCAGCGGGTATAGGCTATCTGACAGAGGCGTGTTTGTGTTTCTAAAGTAAACTAATTTGCGAATACACTCTATTTTTGCAAGTTTGTTCTCTGACTCTATTGCAACAACCGACAGCTGGTGATCGTCTAGGTCATTTAGAAGAGTCCTGATTTCAAAATAATTCTTTTTTGTAGCAAGTAACTTTAGATATTTTTCTTTCTCGGAATAATAGAGGTGCCAAGCTAAAGCCGAGATAGGGGTATCTGCTATGCCGCAACCTCTGTCAATGCTATCGATTAAATCATAAATATCAAAAAGATTTAGTGTGGTTAAGCCATCATTATGTTTCGCAAAAAGCCTTGTTTCATTGATAGATGCTCCATTGGGGACTGAAATTTGTAACGAGAATCCGGCCCACGCTTCTAGTAGTACGCTGGGCTGAGGGTAGTTCATAATATATGAGAACAGTATAGAATAGTTTTCAAGGTCGTCATGTTTAACAAGAGCATTAATTACCAAGATGGCTGCAACTAGGTGTTCTGGTGTGTCTTTGTAGTGCAGCCTAATGCTCTTCAATAACAATCCAACTCGATCTTCATAACATGGATCATACTGATTAGTTAGTGGCGTAATTTGTCTAAAAAAATCGTCCCGCGCATTGTCATTCGTAACTATTTCTGTTATTCCGTGCTTACAGATGACGTTGACCAAGTTGCCAATGCAATCGGAATCTTCAGGCGACATAGCAATTTCAATCGATTTTTTAGTTATCATTTGTCATTTCCATACAATACAGTCAGCGAAGTTAAGCTCTTCCCACAGGGCATTGAAAGCATCAAGTACATGTCTCGGATTAGATACCTCCTGCAGTATGTGATGCGATTTTCCCAATGAATTAACGGATGTGCCAAGTGACCATGCTTTTACTCGGCCATTATGAGATGGGAATATCAAAAAACGGTCATGGAACGACCAGCCAAAGGTGGAGTGTTGAATCCGAAATTCTAAATTGATATGTAAATGGTTACCGGATGAACATGTGGTGAGTTTCGTTTTGTTGATTGTGACAAAGTCCGAATAATCCGCGGCGTTGAAAACAAGAGCGTTTTTATCACCATTGTAAGACCCAATGGCTTTTAATGGCGCATCGCCAAATGAGCAGAAAAAAAAGAGTTTCTTTAATATCGTCCGCAACAAGATATGGATCCCACAGATATACACCGCCTTCGCCAAATTTATTGATAATCAACCGAATATCATTTAATGCTTTTTGTCGATCAGTTCTGAAATATTGTACAAATGAAAGCTCCTCTCTAAGCTTGGTTCTTTCAGCCTCATATAACCTTTGTTGTATCGAACTAATATATCGACTTGAAGTATCATCACCGACTGAAAATCCAGGTCCTGTACTGCTAATTTGAATCTCGTGTGTCCCAGACTCAATCGTAGAAAATGTTCTCGGTTCGTGACTTCCGATTCTCATTTTGCCAGCGATGACACTAATCTGGTTCCCATGCCATGAATTTAGAATGAGATTTTTTTGTTCATCAATAATGAAATACCTGACTGAAGCTGATGAATTCCCACAGCTAAGGGTCGTTTTTCCTTGCGTCAGTTTCTCAATGCAATGTCCTAATACTCCTTCTTTTTCATCATGCTCAGTCAATTCAAAAACAGTGCATTGAGGACTTTCATTTAGACGTGGATCCCAGTAGCAGTCAATGAAGAGACCGGTGTTAGATTTAGAAAAAGACATCTTGACGTCAAGGATGTTTATTGGATATTGAAAAATGATATTTCCAAGCCTGTCTGATAGTGAACCGATAGCGATTGGTACATACTGTTGTACTTTATCTGAAACGTTTTGAAAAAACTGTAGATCATCCAGTATAAAATTTAGTTCATTTTTATTTGTATCAAATATTTCTATAATATATGACCCATTCCTGAAATTATTTTTCAAAACCTTATTTAACTCAAAGGTGAATGTTCCATCAGGAGCAATATATTGTTTTGGCAAAGGGTCTAACGAAGTACCTAAATTCAGCTTTTTGCCCTCATTCAAATCCCAAATCTGTTGTGAACAAACTTTTTCCAGTTGATTTCTGATCTCTTCAACCCCTACATAGTATCTTGCAATTCCAAATTTATATTTACCGACTTTGATTGGATCCTGATTGAGCCATCTCCAGGGTTGAACTGTTATGTTGTCTTCATGCAAAACTACTATGGTAAAAAGGTTGATTGGTTTGCCGGATTCTAATGCTATAATTTCAGTCACTTCCCCAATCTTATAGAATCCCAAAATTCCTGAAGAAGAAATTAAATCGTGATCGTGAAGTATTTGCTCTTTGGTAAATGCCGTCATTTTTCTCTCACAGATACATTGTAATTTTGTCTGCCAACGGGGCCTACGCTTGACCTGCCGGGCGGTATTATCGCCCGGTCATGGTCTGAGCGCATGGTTGGGACGTTACTCGATTACGTGGTGTCGCACTCATAAACCAATTGCAAACCAGCTAAGTGACGTATCCTGGTTGTAGTAGA
>DIUW01000063.1 GCA_002423125.1 Legionellaceae bacterium UBA6148
GCTAATGGGTATGAGCAGTTACAATAATTCATTGTTGAGCGGGGACTGCTGACACATTTACAAGAGGCTTCAATCTGATATTTATGACCATAGCGGAGTATATTCCTGTTTAGTCTTGAATTATACGGAATACTATTATCAACCTGGTTCTTGNNCAAGAACCAGGTTGATAATAGTATTGGGATGCGCAAATACTCGGGGTTCTACGTATGATCACACGTCAAGCAGCTGCAATCATTGAGCAAAAACTTAAACATTATCCTGTTATTGCTGTTACTGGACCACGACAGGCAGGAAAGTCTACGTTGGTTAAGTTTTTGTTTCCCAAAAAACCTTATATTTCATTAGAAGATTTGGATCATCGCCAATTTGCATCAACTGACCCGCGGTCGTTTTTATCTCAGTTTCCTGATGGGGCTATTTTTGACGAAGTTCAACATTGTCCGGATTTATTTTCTTATATACAAACGCGGGTGGACACTCAAAATAAACAAGGGTTGTTTATTTTGACAGGCTCACAACAATTTGGTTTATTAGCTAAAATCTCTCAATCCTTGGCTGGGCGAGTCGGGTTTATTCAACTGCTTCCATTTACGTTGGGAGAGCTTCAGGCCGCCAATTGTGCGCCATCGAGTGTAGAAGATCTTTTACTAAATGGGTTGTATCCACCTGTATATGATCGAAATATACCCGCTAGCAGCTGGTATAGCGATTATATTTTAACCTATCTTGAGCGTGATGTACGTCAACTCCTAAATGTTCATGATTTAAGAACGTTTCATAGTTTTGTGCAAATGTGTGCAGCAAGAACGGGGCAACTTTTGAATCTATCTAGCTTGGCTTCTGATTGTGGTATAACGCATAATACTGCCAAATCATGGATTTCAATTTTGGAGGCGAGTTATATTCTCCATCTTCTCCCACCGCACCATCGAAATTTTAAAAAACGTTTAATTAAGAGCCCTAAAATTTATTTTTACGATACAGGTCTTGTTTGTGCTTTGCTCAGTATTCAAAAGGCAGATCAGCTTAAAATTCACCCGATTAGAGGTCAGTTATTTGAAACATGGGCTGTCAGTGAATTGATAAAACATCGTTTCAATCATGGTCTTTTGTCTAACCTTTATTTTTGGAGAGATAGCCAAGGTCATGAAATGGATGTGATCATTGAAAATGGTGATCAGTTAACGCCAATAGAAATAAAGTCTGGCCAAACAATAAATCCTGATTATTTTTCAGGAATGACCTATTGGCGTCATTTGGATCCATCAGACACTCAGTCTTATTTGGTTTATGCCGGCGATCAACAACAAGTAAGATCGAGTTGCAACGTGGTGGGGTGGCGAGATTTTAATCCTGAGCAGATGTTTGCTTAACTTATCGGTTACAAAAGGGGGTAATATATGTCCGGAGCAATTTACGCGTATTAAATGATTGATGTAGGTTACGTGGAAAGACTGTATTCTGTCTGCCAGAAAGGTTTGAAACCAGTGGGATGAAAAAAAAAATTAATGTTCTTGAAGTGATGAATTTTTAACTATTCAATGAGTTACAACCAAAACTTGGCGGAGAGACAGGGATTCGAACCCTGGGAAGGTTTCCCTTCAACGGTTTTCAAGACCGCCGCAATCGACCACTCTGCCATCTCTCCGTTGCAAATTTTACTAAAGCTGAGTTGGGATTGCAATTGATTTTTTCATAAATTGATATTATTTTTAAATTGAGAATGATGTCATGTTTATAGTTTGGAAGAATAGATTTGTTAATGCGCGACTGATGATTTAAATTTATTATGTGATTTAAATTTATTATGTTGCGTTAATACGCCAATATAAACTCAATTCCGCAGTTTTTGACTGTCGTCCCGGAATTTAGCAGGCCGTAACGAGCCTGCGAGTTTAGGTCTGCTTAATGTCCGGGATCCATTGTCGCATTGGATGGGTGCCAAGCCTGGATCCCGGACATTAAGCGCGACTAAAGCTCGCCGGCTTGCCAAGTCGCACTAAATTCCGGGACGACAATCACAGATGCCATCCAAAAGCGGCAGCTCCGAGTATAAATGTTTATACCTGGTATTTTGAGAACACAGCTTCCGGATGATTGACCATCAACCAGAAGCTGGCTCACAGGTATAGAGTTGGAGACCTACATTTATTCGATTAAAGCTTCATCTGGCATTGCTACATTGAGCTCAAGCATGGCATTGTCACCATTACGTTCGATATTAACAAAAACCTTATCGCGCGAAATTGGGATATATTTGGCGATTACTGCAAGTATTTCTTCTTGCAGCTGTGGCAAATAATCAGGCGTGCTGCGTTGAGCTCTCTCATGCGAAATAATGATTTGGAGTCGTTCTTTAGCAACTGATGCTGCAGACGTAGGTCGACGTTTTCTTAGGTAGTTAAGAATACTCATGATGTGACAGGCTCCTTATGTTTGCCAAATAAACGGCGCAGTATTCCTTTGCGCTCGGTATGTATAAAACGCATTGGTTTATCTTCCCCTAAGAAACGGGCAATTGCATCTTTATATGCATGACCTGCATCACTTTCTACATCAAAAATAACGGGTGTTCCGGTATTTGATGCTTTTAATACCGCTTTAGATTCTGGAATGATTCCAATAAGAGGGATGGCTAGAATGTCTTTAATGTCGTCAACCGATAACATTTCTCCTTTTTCAACACGTTCAGGATCATATCGTGTGATGAGCAAATGTTCTTGAATTGGAGTTTTTCCTTCGATGGCACGTTTGGTTTTACTCGCTAATATTCCGAGAATTCTATCCGAGTCTCTGACAGAGGATACTTCAGGGTTTGTCACAATAATGGCATGATCTGCAAAATACATGGCCATGTGTGCGCCCGATTCAATTCCTGCGGGTGAGTCGCAAATAATAAATTCAAAATCTTGAGCTAATTCATCTAATATTTTTTCAACGCCTTCAAGCTTTAATGCATCTTTATCGCGTGTTTGTGATGCGGGTAAGATAAACAGGTTCGCAGTGTGTTTATCTTTTATTAGCGCTTGTTTAAGTGTCGCTTCACCATTGATGACATTGATGAAATCGTAGACCACTCGTCGCTCACATCCCATAATGATGTCAAGATTTCTGAGACCAATATCAAAGTCAATAACTGCAGTTTTATGACCTAATAGCGCTAGGCCAGATGAAATTGCTGCTGAGGATGTGGTTTTTCCCACACCGCCTTTTCCAGATGTAACGACAATAATAGTAGCCAAGGTATTACCTTCCTTTTAACAAAAAATGATAGCTTTCAGTTTACACATACTTTAGTGGTATATTCAACTATTATAGTACTCTGTACATGACAATTTATCAGGGCTTTCAAAAAACCGTCATTCTCGCCCTCCAAATAACGTTCTTCAATTTTCCCTTTTCCCCAGACATGGGGAGAAGGTGCCCGTAGAGCGGATGAGGGGATTTTGAATAAGTTATTTGATATTGTGGGGTACCGAGGTACTGTGTAGAAATAACGAAATTTTTTTTTGTCGTGAAAGATGGTTATGGTGATTGCATTTAAACGTTTTGAAAGGTAAGTTAACGGATTGCGTTTTTGAACCCTAACCTGAGGAGTTTCATGGATATTTTATCAGTATCATTTGAAGAACCATTAATTGTCCGCATTAAGGACGAAATTGTTCGACTTGTGTTGTTCAAAACACAAGAAAGTGGAAATGTAAAAGTTGGAATACAAGCTCCGCGATCGATTGATATTCATCGAGAAGAGATTTATCAAGCAATTCAATCGAAACAAGATTCATTTGATGAGTGAACGATGAGTTTCATGTTTAAAAAAAATAATTTTTATTTATTAATGATGATCGCTGTGATTATCGTTGCTTCGATCGTTATGTTTAGCGTCAATAAATATTGGTATCGCTTTCCCGGTCTTTTTTATTTTGAGCCTTCATTTTTAGGGCTTTCGATTTTGTTTTATGTGATTCGCTTGGGGCTTAAGTTGCAGTTTGATTTAAGTGATGACGTAGTGCTCTTGAAGATGATGAAAGAGATGTCTGTTTATACCTTCATGATCGTCCTTATCATTTTTGCTACATGTGCGATTCAATATACTCCTTTTAATCCCATTGATAAAAAAATTTTGATGGCTGAACATTATTTACACCTTGATCTGAAAGCATCTATTGCATGGTTGAGCGCACAAAGTCATTTTAAATCCATCTCAGCAATTATCTATGATTCTGTGTGCTATCAAGTTATTATTTTTCCGCTGCTGGTCATACTGTACCAGCGTTATGATGTGATGCATGAGTTTTATTTTTTAGTGTTGGCGAGTTGGATTATTGGATCCATGGTTTATTATTTTTTTCCAACAATGGGGCCTGCAAGCGTGGTTGATAGTCCTTATTTTATTGAGGCGCAACGGGCAACGGGACTAAAATTTTGGCAACTACATCATTATATTCAACCCGTAACGGAAGATGGGGGCATGGTTGCTATGCCTTCATTTCACGTTATCTGGGCGTGGCTGTGTGTTTACCTTCTGCGCCCCTGGCCAATTATGTTTTGTTTGCTTTTTGTAATCAACTCAGCGGTCGCTGTTTCGTGTGTTTTACTAGGTTGGCATTATTATCTTGATGTAATGGGGAGTGTTATTACCATGTTTTTATCGCACTCGCTCTATTATTTTTGTCACAGGAAGATGAGCTTTTCTAAGCGATCAGTTGTGAGGACGTAGCCTGGGTTACACTTGGGTTCACCCGGGCTACGATTTTGTTGCGTGACGGTTTTTATAGATTTTCATCCGCTTTGAATCGTGCACCGTGTTCTGTTTCCAGTTGAGCGAATAACTGATTGAGCTGGTCACGTCCAAATTGATCAGCATAGTGCATGGGACCTCCGCGAAATGGTGCAAATCCTGTACCAAAGATCATGCCCGCATCGAGTAGATCAGCATCAGCAACGACCCCTTCACGTAAGCAAGCTGCTGATTCGTTAACCATTCTTAATACTAAGCGATTGGCGATTTCTAGACGCTTGTCAGTTGACACCGGTTTATTCTTAATTGGTTTTCCTTCTTTATATTGATAAAAACCGTGACCTGTTTTTTTGCCTAATTTTCCTGTATCCACCAACTCGATTAGTTTTTGGGGTACAGTGCCTCCAAAATGGGAGGTGAGATTTTTTGCAACCGCTAGACATACATCCATTCCGACGGTATCAGCCAGCTCGACAGGGCCCATCATCATTCCAAAGTGACATGCAGCATCATCTATTGCTTCAGCAGAATAGCCTTCTTCGAGCAATTGTACACACTCCATTAGATAAGGCATCAATACTCGGTTAACCAAAAAGCCAGGACTTGATTTCACGGGCAAAGGAAGACGGCCAATTTGATTGACAAAAGCACATGCGGCGTTGATTGTTTCTTCGGACGTTGTCGTACTACGGACGACTTCAACTAACTCCATTTTGGATACTGGATTAAAGAAATGAATTCCAACTAAGCGTTGCGGTTTTTTCATGGATTGACTGATTTCATCTAATGGAATACTGGACGTGTTGGTCGCAATAATTGCCGTAGATTTCGCTTTTGCTTCAATGGACTTCATGATGGATTGTTTGATTTCAAGATTTTCAAAAACCGCCTCAATGATCAAGTCTGCGCGTGCAACGCCATGGCCCAATGGATCGGGGATGAGTCTATCAATTGCAGCCTGAACTAGACGTGGTTCACGTAATTTTTTCTTATATAAGCCATGAGCACGTGCAATCGCTGGAGCAATGCGTTCGAAAGATTGATCTTGTAGCGTGACATGAATACCCCGTAAAGCACACCATGCAGCGATATCTCCCCCCATTACTCCCGCACCAATAACATGTACATGATGTGCCTGAAAATCACTGTGCTTAGCAAATCCTTTCATGCGCTCACGCAATAAAAATGCACGAATTAAATTGCGAGCAGTGTCATTTTGAGTGACCAATTGTTCAATAGAGTCGATTTCTTTTAAATAAGCACGCTCTTCAAAACCACCTTCCTTTTCCCACAAATCAACAATAGCATAGGGAGCAGGGTAGTGAGCTTTCATTACTTTTTTAGCCACTTGCCGTCGTATAACATTGGATAGGATGCTGCGAACCCAGCTGATATTGGTCAATGCTTGTAATGTGCCTGGTTTATGCTTTGCGGGTTTATGGCTAATGTAATACACTGCCGCGCGTTTTAATTGCCTTAATGGAACAACTTCATCAACAAAGCCTAATTGTTTTGCTTGTTTAGCGGCAAGCGCACGTCCGGTTAGCATTACTTGTGATACCGCATTAAAACCGCCGATCAGTTTTGGTAGACGAACAGTGCCCCCCCAGCCAGGATGAATGCCAAGTAATACTTCTGGAAGTCCTAGACGTGTGTCTTTAGCATCGGTGGCAATTCTGTAATTACAGGCTAAAGCAAGCTCTAAACCTCCCCCCATGCAAAATCCATTAATCATTGCAACAGTAGGAATGGGCAGGGCTTCTAAACGTGAAAATACAGTTTGACCTTTTTTTAAAAAATCAGTCAGTTTGCTTGGGTCTGATAGTTCGGTAAATGTTTTTACATCAGCGCCAGCAATAAATCCTTTGTCTTTGAGCGAATGAACGATAAGGCCTTTAATGTCGTCTCGTTTGGCGACGTCTTGTACTATTATGTTTAATTCATCAAGTACGTCATTATCAATCGTATTGACGCTTGCATCACAACGACTCAAGCCAAGCCACATGATGTTATCGGTATCTAGTTCAACAACCCAATGTTTCGCATTACTCATGTCCATTCACCTCAGTTACTCGTTCCAAATACATTGCACCACCTTGACCACCGCCAATACAGATGCTTGCCATTCCTCGTTTGCCATCATGCTGTTTTAAATTTTCCAATACATGCAACACAATTCGCGCACCACTTGCCCCAATTGGGTGACCTGCTGCGATTGCGCCCCCATCTTTGTTCAGTCGATCAAAAGAAGGTGCGCCGATAGCGTGTGTCGTTCCAAAATGTGTTTTGCAATAGTCATCATCATTCCAAGCGGCTACACATGCAAGTACCTGAGCAGCAAAGGCTTCATTGATCTCCCAGCAATCAAAATCATTTGGTTTTAATTCATGTCGTTGCATAATCGGAGTGGCTGCATGGACTGGTCCAAGCCCCATTTGTGACGGATCCAGTGCTGCCCATTGTGTATCGACGATGCGGCCGATTACTGGCAGGTTATGTTTTTTAACAGCGTCTGCACTGGCCAGTAATAGCATGCAAGCACCATCAGAAATTTGAGAGCTATTTCCAGCGGTCACCATGCCATATTTTTTGTCGAAAAAGGGCCTTAATTTAGCCAGTCGTTCAATCGTTGAGTCAGGACGAACGCCTGTGTCTTGCTGATACACTTCTCCTTTGGCATTGATGATCGGTGTGACCTCACCCATGCGACCATCGAGAAATGCCTTGTTGAGTCGTTTATGGCTTTCGCATGCGTACGCATCCATTTGTTCTCGGGTAATGTTAAATTTGTATGCTAACAATTCAGCAGTTTCGCCCATGTTTAGGCCAACAATCGGATCAGTAAGACCTCGTAATAAAGCAATAACGGGTGCAAGATAGGCCAGTCTAAATTGGGGCACGAGTCCGACGCGCTGCATGGTTGACTTTGCTGCAAACCACTTCGATAACCATGCGGTCATTTTCCGATTGAAGAGCAGCGGAGCATGGCTCATTGCATCGGTTCCACCGGCTAAAACAATATCACTTCGACCGCTCGCTATCTGCTGAGCTGCATTGTCAATGGCTTGTAGGCCTGAAGCGCAATTGCGCATGACTGTAAACGCAGGAACGTTATGACCACAACCAAGGCGTAAAGCAATAATACGTGCAATATTCGCCTCATCTGGGCTGGGTATCGCACAACCAACGATCACTTCATTAATGTCAGTTGGTGAGATGGGCAGGCGATTCAATAATGCCGATCCTGCAGCAACAGCTAAGTCTGCTCCACTATAAGGACCAATCCCATTTGCTTTTAAAAAAGGGGTACGATTTCCATCGACAATAAAAACCGCTTTTCCTGTTTGTGTTTTGTTATATTTCATTCAGTTATCCTTGTATTTGAGAGCGATATGTCTGGAATAATGAGCTACCAAAGATAACAGCTCTTCAAGTTTTTGCAAAGTTTTGCGAGAGAAACACTAAGACAAGTATTGCCGGATTCTTCTGACTGCAACACTCCCTAAAGGTCGTGGTTCGGATTCTTATTTCCAATTTGAAGGTGGTATAAATCTGAGAATGGTGCTGTGTCGTTTTTTTTTAAGTTATTTGTCGCATGAACTTCTTGACGAGAGAATAATACCTGATATACTTCGACCCCATTGAACGGAGAGATGGCCGAGTGGTCGAAGGCGCTCCCCTGCTAAGGGAGTATGGGCCAAAAGTCCATCGAGGGTTCGAATCCCTCTCTCTCCGCCAATTTAAAAGTCAAGTATGCGCCCGTAGCTCAGTTGGATAG
>DIUW01000023.1 GCA_002423125.1 Legionellaceae bacterium UBA6148
AAAAAGATTTTAAACAGGTTCTAAGGTCGCAACCGATGCATTTTGCCCTTCATCAAAAACCGTATAGTCGTGCTGATAGTGCGAATCAATTTTTTGGGGGCCGAATATGCCAATGACTCGTCGCTCCTCTTGTCTCAATTTGCTTAAAACAGTTTGTGCCAAAGGATAAAAAATCGCTCTCTCTTGGTCATTACTAATGATGGATTCATTCACGCCTAATTCTTTATAGCGGGAGTTGTTATACGATTTACCATCATCTGAATTCAGAATATGGGCACACAGAAGCATCTCGGACAAAAACTGTTTTGCATTTAAACGCCTATCTCGCTCTGTCATTGGGTGAATCAGTTCTTGAAGATAGTCTTCGCCTAACGCAATTTGCTTATTTTGAACATCCTCTTCAGAGCCTGCGCTTAACCATAACGACTCAACCGTTAAGACCGTCAGTTTGACCAGCTCCAAATGGTCCTCTAGATTGAGCGCCGCCCAAGCGTTAAAGTCGTTTTGAAACGAATCACTTAATGCCTTTGTCGGTGTGATATAACATAATTTTAATGGCTCAGAAGCATTGGAAACATGCTTTAATGCTTGTTCCTGGAAAAAAGCCATCGCCAAGAGCGTCTTGCCACAACCCGGTGGGCCTACCACCAATTGAGGGAACGTTGCGCCCTCTAAAACGTCTGATTGCGTCTTTGTTAATTCATAAAGATTATCTCGTATCTCAACCGTCCTTCCCATGTCTATCGTGATATCTTGGTTTTCAGTAGTGCTTATGAGCTCGTAATCTTCTGGAATAACGGCTAAATCACCAATAGGCTGATATCCTAATGCCTTACGATACTTATGACTCCAAACAAGAGAACGTAATACATACGCCTGCGTCCGATTCAATAAAATCGGTTCGAATATAAAACGATGGTAATGTCGACCTACGTTCGCATCGGCGCTATAAAAGGTACGTTGCCCATCATGTTTCATTTTTAAGGGTATTTCGCCGGCGTATACGCGCGATAATTGTAATTTTAGCGGCTCAATGTGATGTGCCTCGTTGCACTCATTTAATAAAAAATCGTCAAGGTTTTGGGGAATTAAAAATAGCATTTGATTATCGCCTGAATCCATATAAATTGACTTAATTTATATCACAAAGGAGGTTTTTGTGCAATAAAAGGCACCGTCAAGTTGTGTAAAGGTTGCTAAAATAAACGGTTCTGTCGCAAAAAATTTAATAGCGCCAAAACAGGTTTACTCTATAGGGAGTGTAATATAAGTAGCGACATCTTGAATATTGGTGTATACTGCGAGCAATTGAATTTACTACCGGATTGCCACCGTGTCAAAACAATATCGTATTATTTTTGAATGCTATGAATCATCTCCAGAGGTTCAACAGGTGTTATCAAAAACAGTAATGATGGCCGGTTTGATAGAGAAACCAGAGGATGTATTGAACTTTGGACTCGCACATGAAGAACAAGTTAAATTGGTTCACTCTTGCCAAGAAGCGCTGCTCAAGGAACAAATTACGCTGATAGAGTCGGTGGTTGAGGGCTGTCCTAATTGCCCTGATAGGAAGCTGGTAAAATATGGAAAAAGACGCTCTGATTATCATGATGTTTTCACGGATCACAAATTAACCATTGGCAGAAAACGTTGCCCTGACTGCAACTATGAGCCTGGATCTACGATAAAAACAGTTCTCGGTCACTCGATGTCGGCTGATTTAGTTAAATTACAAACTGAACTTGGTGCAAATCATACGTATCGCGAAAGTGAGCAAATATTTTCCATTTTTTCTCGGTCAAAACGCTATATCAATAATCATGATCGCATTAAACATACTGCTGAGAAGGTGGGTGGTCAGGTGGGAGCACTGCATCATGTTGAAAGCACCGTAGCCTCATCTGGGATAGCTGAAGAGCTCATTATCAACGTAGATGCTGGCCATATTAATACGACTGAAGAAGGTAAACGCAGCTTTGAAGCCATGACAGCAGTGATTTATCGACCAGAGGCCTTGGTGAGCAATGATAAAGGAACACGTAATACATTAACCAGTAAACATTGTGCAGCGTCAGCGCTGGATGACGGCCAGAAGCAGATGATTAATAACACGATTGTTGCTGCACTACAACAAGGTTTGTCGCCTCAAACAAACGTTACAGCACTCTGTGACGGGGCTGACAATTGCTGGAAAATAGTCGAGGCATTCACCCCGCTTTGCGCATCAATAACGCACATATTAGACTGGTTCCACCTGGGCATGAAAATTCAAAATATTTCATTACCTGAAGATCTCAAGCCAAAATTAGACCGAATTAAATGGCATCTTTGGCGCGGAAAAACAGATAATGCCTTAAAAAGACTGGATTCTTTAATTGATGATTGCCCTAAAATTTACAAACAACGCTTGGAAAAACTAAAAACGTATATAAAAAATAATACCGTTAAAATTGTCGATTATAGAGCGCGGCAAAACAAGGGCCTTATTTTTACTAGTAACTTGGCGGAATCTACTGTTGAAAGTTTGATCAATCAACGTTGCAAGGGGCAACAACACATGAGATGGTCAAGAGAGGGATTAGATCCTTTGCTACAATTGAGAGCCGCAATTGGATCCAATGATTGGGATAAAATTTGGAAAACTGCAGTGATGAATGCTATTTCTGTACAATAAAATCGCTTTTTCTATTAAACTTCCGTTAATCATAGTCAAAATTAAATGACTTGAAGGCTCGTGTCGGC
>DIUW01000050.1 GCA_002423125.1 Legionellaceae bacterium UBA6148
AACTAAAAAAACTTGAGGATCGAGTTATAGCATTTTTCTTCCGTTTAGAAAACTTCTTCCTGGATTTTGGTGGCATAATTTAACTCCAATTAGATTTTAGTTTGTTGACTCACTCCAATGGGTATAGGAGACAAATCTGACACATCATTCAGTTTACTTTGTGTCCTATAATATACCACTGAATGTGACCCGTAAACAAAAATGACGTTAAAAGGAGGGTTAATATAACATGACCGATTTGATCGAATACTGAATACTACACATTTCAGATACGCCACCATTGTTACAAATCACTAAACCGCTTGATGGCTCAACTTTGAATACCCCACCTTGCCATAAACAACACCCTTGTATTTTTTGTAAGTCCATCACGGCGTGGCGAGTACAATAGCATGATGAGTAATCGCCATCATTACAGACGTAGCGACCGGCGGAGGAATCACAATAGTTGATGCCGCCCTTGGCTACGCAGCAATCATTGCACTCTGCTGCATTGACATAGGAGGGTGATGTGGCCAGCAGTGCGATGGCCAAAAATAATGAACGTTGGTGTGTCATGCTGGTTCTCTCTCGAAGAGGCTACTTACTATTTAGCATAGCACAGGAATTACGTGATCTCTTCTGCGGGTACAAGAACAGGCAATGCAGTGTCTTTGTATTCTAGCTCGACACTTTCTATTTTTTGGAAACGTTGGGTTATTTTTTTTGCGGAAGTATTCACTTCGTTTGCATCTTGGTGTGCCAAGTCGATGTGTTTGGTTAATTTATCCATGCGTTTTTCAAAGCGGAGAAAGTCTTCGGCTAAGGCATGGAGGTGTTTTTGAATGACGTGAATTTGCTTGCGTGTTGCGTCGTCTTTGAGAACGGCTCTGGCAGTGGTTAATACGGCCATTAGTGTGGTTGGAGATACAATCCACACTTTCATCCGCTGTGACATCGCAATGATTTCAGGGTAATTGGCGTGAATTTCTGCAAAAATAGCTTCGGCAGGAATGAACATCATTGCTCCGTCGCATGTTTCATTGGGAATAATGTATTTTTCAGCAATGTCTTTAATGTGTTTTTGAACATCAAGTTTAAATTGCTGTTGAGCCGCCTTTTTATCCGGTGAATTGGGTTCATAATTCATCGCGCGTTGATAATTTTCCAGTGGAAATTTAGCGTCAATGACAATATTTCCTGTTGGGTCTGGGAGGAATAAAATGCAGTCAGCGCGCTTTTGATTACTTAGCGTATGTTGTAAGCTGTAGTGTGAGCTGGGCATGGCATTGGCAATCAGTGCGGATAGCTGGATCTCTCCAAAGGCACCGCGGGATTTTTTATCAATCAGGATGTCTTGAAGGCTGACCACATGCTGTGATAGCTCGGTAATTTTCTTTTGTGCTTCATCAATAATGGCGAGTCGTCGAACGATATCAGTAAAAGTGGATGATGTCTTTTCAAAGCCTTCGGCCAGTCGATGATTGACCTGATGAGTCAGGTTATGCAAATGACTGCGAATTTCTTCAGTGAGTGATTGTAAATGTTTGGTAAGGGCATCGGTGTGTTGTTTAAAGCTATGTTGCATTTGCTCTCGTACATCACTCATTTGTCGCGCTATTGCTTCAGTAATGAGTTGTTGGTTGGTAAGTTGTCCTTGTGATATTTTTTCGTGAATGCTGTATTGGCTGGTTTGATACGCCTGCTGTAGTTCAAGTTGTAGTTGATGAAGCTGTGTTGTGAGTGTTGTCTGCAGTTTATCGGAATGGTATTCGGCCTGTTTTTTTTGGTTGGTTTGTTGTTTGATGATCCCTATAATTAGGGCGTATTGAAATACTATCGCGATGCTTGCAATGATAATGATAAGTAATAAATCGGTCATGTTTGTTATATCTTGAAATAAATAAATAGTATACGTGGCATTGGGAAAAATTGCATATACTCAGATTGATATTTAAAATGGATAATGATTATGGAAACAAAATCGGCATTGGATCAAATCAACACTCTAAAAGAGCAAATACGAAACTACGATTATCATTATTACGTTCTGGATGAGCCATTGGTGCCGGATGCTGAATATGATCGGTGTTTTAAGGCATTGCAACTACTCGAGCAGGAGCATCCTGAATCGATGACGGCAGATTCTCCAACGCAGCGAGTTGGCGCGACTGTTGCGTCATCACTTGAACCGATTGGGCATCAAAAACCAATGTTGTCATTGGGGAATGTGTTTAGTGAAGATGAGTTGATGGCCTTTATGAAGCGGGTTGCGTCGACACTTGATGTAGAGCCTAGTCATTTGTTATTTGCATGTGAGCCCAAATTAGATGGTTTGGCGGTGAATATTACTTATGAAAACGGTCTATTGATTCATGCTGCAACTCGAGGTGATGGATCTGTTGGAGAAAATATAACCAATAATATTAAAACCATTGCATCGATTCCATTAAAATTAATGATAGATAATCCTCCGGCATTGATCGAAGTCCGTGGCGAGGTATACATGCCAAAAGCAGGCTTTGAAGCGTTTAATGAACAGGCTCGGCAACGAGGCGAGAAAACATTTGTTAATCCACGTAACGCAGCGGCCGGCAGTTTGCGACAATTGAATCCACAAATAACCGCGACTCGACCATTGGCAATATATTGTTATGGTGTGGGCGTTTGTGACGGATATGTGTTACCCGATAGCCATCTTGAACAGTTGGCGTTATTGCGAACGATGGGCTTTCGTGTGACCAAAGAAACACAGGCAGCACGTGGGCTTGATGGCTGTATGGCTTATTATCATTCGATGCAAGCCAATCGGAACGCACTGCCGTTTGAAATAGACGGGGTAGTTTATAAAATAGACAGTGCACGATTGCAAGACGAACTAGGTTACGTCTCGCGGGCGCCGCGGTGGGCTTGTGCGCATAAATTTCCTGCCAGTGAAGAAATGACAACGTTGTTGTCAGTTGATTTTCAAGTCGGTCGTACAGGAGCCTTGACGCCTGTTGCGCGGTTGCAGCCCGTTGCGGTGGGAGGGGTGACTGTGAGTAATGCGACGTTACATAATTTGGATGAGATCATTCGTAAAGACATTCGCATTGGTGATGTGGTGATTATTCGGCGCGCGGGTGATGTGATTCCTGAAGTGGTTTCGGTTGTTCTTGAGAAACGACCGTCTATGACCTCTTTCATTGAACTACCCGTAGTTTGTCCCGTATGTGGAGCAGAGGTGATTCGAGAGCCAGGTGATGCCATTGCTCGTTGCACCGGTGGTTTGTTTTGCAGTGCACAATTGAAGCGTAGTGTTTGGCATTTTGCATCTCGAAAAGCGATGGCAATTGATGGCTTAGGCGATAGTTTGATTGAGCAGTTGGTTGATACGGGGATGTTGAAGGATTTGTCTGATCTCTATTGTTTAGACATGCAGCAGCTTGAGCAACTACCACGAATGGGTAAAAAATCAGCTGAAAATTTAATTCATTCAATTGAAAAAACGAAAGCAACTACGTTTCATCGCTTCATTTACGCGCTTGGAATTCGTGAAATTGGTGAGGCAGGTGCTCGAGTTCTTGCCAATCATTTTCACGATTTAGCGGCTTTACAGTCAGCGACATTAGAGGAATTAATGTCGTTGAAAGACATCGGGCCAATAGCAGCAGATTATGTGATTCATTTTTTTGCACAGCCTCATAATATGGCGATCATCAATCGTTTAACTGACCGAGGCGTACATTGGCCTGTTGCTGAAAAAAGGGTTATTGATACGCAAAATCCTTTTTATGGAAAAACGGTTGTTTTAACAGGATCGCTTGCAAGCATGGGACGCGAAGAAGCGAAAGCGCTTTTGCTCTCTTTGGGTGCACAAGTGAGTGGGAGTGTGTCTAAAAAAACGAATTATGTGATTGTTGGCGAGGATGCGGGTTCGAAATATACGAAGGCAGTTGAACTTGGGGTGGCGGTGTTGACTGAGGAGGAGTGGAGGCGATTGTGGCAGGATACAATAATTTGAACATCTTGCCCATGCTTATTCAAGCGTTACTGATTATTACTGCATCGATCGTGCCCCAAGCATTGAACGCACTTGTTTTAAATAATCCCTATTCTCATGCCAACACAACAAAAAAAATTTATTACACGTCGTTTGCTGAACAACCTAAAACGCTTGATCCAGCGACGTCTTATGCGGCCAATGAATTGATATTCATTGGCCAAATTTATGAGCCCGTGTTGCAATATGATTATCTGACTCGCCCTTATAAATTGATCCCCTTAACGGCATCAGCAATGCCTGAAGTACGGCGATATGATGAAAAGGGGCGCTTATTGATGAGTGATTCAGGGGTGGCTGCGACGAGTGTTTATAGGATTCATATTAAACCTGGAATTTTATACCAACCTCATCCTGCATTGGCCGCTATTGTTGAGGATATCTCATCGAACTATCTTCAGCATCACCACATCAATCAACTCGCTGATTTTAAAAAAACGGGAACGCGTGAGCTCATTGCGGAAGATTATATTTATCAGATTAAGCGCTTGGCCAACCCTCACGTTAATTCATCGATATATGGCATGATGAGTGAGCATATTGTTGGGTTTCGTGACTATGCATCGACATTGCCTGATAAAACGCGGCATTCAGGTTTCTTAGACTTGCGTGATTATCCGCTGAGTGGAGTGCGTCTTATCGATCGATATACGTATGAAATTACACTGAATGGTGATTATCCACAGTTTATGTTTTGGCTGGCAATGACTTTTTTTGCGCCAGTGCCTTGGGAGGTCGATCAATTTTATGCATTACCCGGAATGGCTGAAAAAAACCTTGGATTTGGTTGGTATCCGATTGGAACAGGGGCATTTATGATGACTGAGAATAATCCTAATAGCCGGATGGTCTTGGTGAAAAATCCGAATTTTCGTGTTGAATATTTTCCTACCAATGGCAGTGAAAGCGATAAGAAAAAAGGCTATCTTGCCCATGCGGGTGAGCGAATTCCAATGATTGATAAAGTGGTTTTCGTGCTAGAAAAAGAAACGATTCCTCGATGGAATAAATTTTTGCAAGGCTACTATGATCTATCAGGAATTGCGACTGATAGTTTCGATCAAGCCATTACAGTAAACTCCAATGGGACGATGGCTTTGACGCCTAAAATGCTTGAAAAAGGGATTACTCTGCAAGAAGTCGCTGAACCGGCCGTGTTTTATATGGGCTTTAATATGCTTGATGATGTAGTTGGTGGCTCGAGTGAGCGAGCCCGCAAATTAAGACAGGCTATCTCTATTGCCGTTAATTATGATGAGAATATCAATATATTTTTTAATGGGCGCGGTGAACCTGCTCAAGGACCTATTCCTCCAGGAATTTTTGGTTATCAAGTAGGTGAGAAAGGAATGAATCCCTATGTTTACACCTGGGAAAATCATCAACGAAAACGACGATCCATTGAAGAAGCGCGAACATTGATGAGAGAGGCGGGTTATCCCGGTGGGCGAGATCCTCAAACGCATCGCGCATTGACGCTTCATTATGATGTCCCTTCAACGGGTGGGCCTGATGAAAAAGCGGCGCTGAATTGGATGATGAAAGAATTTGCTTTGATTGGAATTGATTTAGACGTTCGGGCTACACAATACAATCGTTTTCAAGAGAAAATGCGTAGTGGTAATACGCAATTATTTACCTGGGGATGGAGCGCTGATTATCCCGATCCGGAGAACTTCCTGTTTTTATTGGTTGGAAAGAATGGAAAAGTAAACTATGGCGGTGAAAACGTGTCAAATTATTCAAACCCCAAATATGATGCATTATTCAAAGAAATGAAAAACAGACCAAACGATGCTAAACGTTTAGAGTTGATTGATCAAATGCTTGAAATTTTTCATTACGATGCGCCTTGGGCGGGTGGTGTTAATACAAAAATACCTGTTTTACGCCAGCAATGGATGACACCGATCAAACCCAATGGTGTGTCGCAGAATACATTAAAATACGTGGCACTTGACATCCCTTTACGCAATCATTTACAGCTCCAGTGGAATCAAGCCATCATCTGGCCACTTATGTTGCTGGGAGGACTTTTAGTATTGTTTCTAATACCGTTTGTATTGGTGTATCAATTGAACCAGGGACTTCCGGTGAAACGGATGAAAACACCATGATGCTGAATTATGTATGTCGTCGATTATTGCATGTCATGCCTATTTTGATAGGCATTAATTTATTAACGTTTGCGCTATTTTTCATGGTGAACACACCTGATGATATGGCGCGAATGCAGCTTGGGCAGAAATATGTGAAACCAATCGCCATTGAGCAATGGAAAGCTGAGCGTGGTTATAATTTACCCTTGTTTTATAATGCGGATCAGGCGGGTATGGGGCATTTAACGCAAACGTTATTTTTTCAAAAATCCTTTCGTTTATTTGAGTTTGATTTTGGACGATCGGATGCGGGGCGTGATATTGGATATGATGTATCGCATCGAATGTGGCCAAGCCTAGCCATTGCTATTCCGGAACTGATATTGGGAATGACTCTGAATATTCTATTTGCGATGATGATGGCTTTTTTTAGAACAACAAAGCTTGATCTGGTTGGAGTTATGCTGTGTATTGTGCTTATGTCGATATCCAGTATGTTTTATATTATTGGAGGGCAGTATTTTTTTGGAAAAATGTTGCGACTAGTCCCTATTTCAGGTTATGACGGCGGATTGAATAGTATTAAATTTGTATTGCTTCCGGTGATTGTTGCGGTATTTTCTGGCATGGGAGCGGGGGGGCGTTGGTACCGTACTTTATTTTTGGAGGAAATGAATCGAGATTATGTCAGAACCGCGCGGGCAAAGGGACTATCAGAGTATTATATCTTAATGCATCATGTGCTGAAAAATGCCATGTTGCCGATATTAACGGGGGTCGTTGTGCTTATCCCGTCGTTGTTTATGGGCAGTTTAATTTTGGAATCTTTTTTTGGTGTGCCGGGTTTAGGTAGTTACATGATCGATGCTATTCAACAACAAGATTTTGCAATTGTGAGAGCAATGGTATTTTTGGGTTCGGTTCTCTATATCGTTGGGTTAATTTTGACCGATATTTCTTATACATTCGTTGATCCGCGGGTGAAATTAGCATGAGCTTGGGATTATTATGGACAGACAAATGTTTTTTCCTTGTGCTTGCAGTGATTGCTATCATGATTCTCAATGGATTGCGGCACCCTCCAACTCGATTAGCACTCGGCCGTATTTTTTCAAAACCCGTTTCAGTGATGTCGGCGGTGATATTGGCATTTTTTTTAATCATCGGAATATTGGATTCGATTCATTTTAAGCAAGACTCTCACTCCTTGTTTGATAAAATGATCGCACCTTTAGGAGAGGTGTACGAAAAAACCTATTCTGCCCCGCTAGCATTAACGTTGTATTCATCGGAGGTGGTGATAAACAATGGTCGATCGAGTTTAACGCACCCGCGTTTGGATCATATTTCCAAAACGTTGCAAAATAATACTCAGAAAAAAGCGTTGATCCAGCATGTCGTGTGGAAGGCTTTTGTGGTGAGTGCGTTGTTTGTGTTGGGATTGTGGCCGGGAATTGTTTTTGTCCGTCGTTCCGATCGCAAGGACGGTCTCTCATCTCCATTATTAGCGGGATTGTTGACTCTATTTGTTTGTTTAATGATTGCCAGCGCGAGTTATTGGATTTCACGAGATTTGCATTTGTTGGGGACTGGCAAGATTGGGCAAGATGTTTTCTATGCAACGGTCAAAAGTATTCGTACTGGCCTGATGATTGGGATTTTAACGACGTTATTTATGATGCCATTGGCATTATTGCTTGGGATTGCCGCGGGTTATTTTGGTGGTGTGATTGATGATGTGATTCAGTATATTTACACCACGCTAAGCTCGATTCCAGGTGTCTTGCTTATTACTGCATCCGTGTTGTCAATGCAAACGTATATTACGAATCACCCCGATCAATTTACAACGCTGGATGAAAATGCTGACGCACGTTTATTGGCTTTGTGCTTTATTTTGGGTGTCACCAGTTGGACGAGTTTGTGTCGATTGTTGCGTGCTGAAGCAATGAAGCTTAAAGAGGTGGATTATGTATTAGCAGCTAAGGCATTGGGGAGTGGATCGTTCAAAATCATTGTTAAGCATTTATTACCGAACGTTATGCACATTGTGATCATCACGTTTGTGTTGGATTTTAGCTTTTTAGTTCTTGCAGAAGCCGTGTTGTCTTACGTTGGGGTCGGCGTATCACCGCTTACAATGAGCTGGGGCAATATGATCAATGCCGCTAGACTTGAGCTTGCACGTGACCCGGTGGTGTGGTGGCCGATGTTGGCAGCATTTAGTTTTATGTTTACGTTAGTATTAGCGAGTAATTTGTTTGCTGACGCAGTAGAGGATGCATTTAACCCCCGACATCATTTTGGCGTATAGTCGTCCTCGACTTTAGCCATATGTTATACTAAACCCATTGGAAGTGAAGATACTGGATCTGGTCTCATTATGAATAAATTTGTTCATTTACGATCGCACAGCGAGTTTTCGCTTGTGGATGGCTTATTGCGTATTGATGACTTAGTGGACGCATTGCCGCTTCGTGGCATGAATACAATCGCCGTGACCGATTACTGTAATTTATTTGCTGCAGTTAAAGTGTTTAAAGCGGGAGTGGCTGCCGGTGTGAAGCCCATTTTTGGATCGGAGCTGCCCTGTTGCGATCCCGCAAAACCGAACGATGTTTTTCCATTGGTGTTGCTGTGTCAAAATGCCGTGGGATATCGCCACCTCACGCAACTGGTGTCTAAAGCCTATCAAGAAGGTCAACATCAAGGTCAGCCTCGTATACACTATGAATGGATTGCTCATCATGCTGATGGTCTAATTGCCTTATCAGGTGGTCGTCGAGGTGACATCGGTCGTGCGATTTTGGTTGGCGATTTTGCTTTAGCGGTTGATCTTGCAACGCGATGGATGAGTATTTTTCCTGATCGGTTTTACATTGAGCTGCAACGCACCGGTCGACAGAATGAAGAAAACTATAATGCGCAAGCCGTCAAATTGGCTGATCAATTAAATTTACCCATCGTCGCAACGAATGACGTCTGTTTTCTGAATGAAGATGATTTTGAAGCCCATGAAGCCCGCGTTTGTATTCGTGAAGGGTTTGCATTATCCGATCCTCGGCGTAATCGGCTTTACGATAAACAGCAATATCTGCGAACGGCCGATGAAATGGTCGCGTTATTTCAAGATTTGCCACAAGCCATACAGAATACCGTTGAAATCAGCAAGCGATGCACGTTTAAATTGGAATTAGGGCATAATTATTTGCCTAATTTTCCCACCCCGGCGAATACAAGCATTGAAGAGTATTTATCCAGTTTAAGTCAAAAAGGCTTAGAAGCGAGATTATTACAGCGTTTTGGCCATGAAGCCGAGTTGAAACGATCGCCATATGACAGCCGTTTGAAAATTGAACTCGATGTGATTAATGCAATGGGGTTTGCCGGGTATTTCTTGATTGTTGCTGATTTTATTGATTGGGCGATGAACAATGGGGTGCCCGTTGGTCCTGGACGCGGATCGGGTGCGGGATCACTCGTTGCGTATGCATTGAAAATCACCGATTTAGATCCACTCGCCTATGATTTACTGTTTGAGCGTTTTTTAAATCCAGAACGCGTGTCCATGCCGGATTTTGATATTGATTTTTGCATGGAAGGGCGCGATCGCGTGATTGATTATGTGTCTGAAAAATATGGCCGACGGAGTGTTTCTCAGATTATTACATTTGGTACGATGGCCGCAAAAGCGGTTATTCGCGACGTAGGGCGAGTTCTGAGTCACCCCTATGGATTTGTCGACAAAATTGCCAAGCTCATTCCCTTTGAGATCGGTATCACGCTTGAAAAAGCGTTAGAACAGGTCGAGGAACTGCGAACGCGTTTTGAAAATGAAGAAGACGTTAAAGAGATGTTTCAATTAGCGCTTAAACTTGAGGGTATCACGCGTAATGCAGGTAAACATGCGGGAGGAGTGGTTATAGCGCCATCTGAATTAACTGATTTTTCAGCCATCTATTGTGAAGAGGGCTCGACGCAGATTGTGAGTCAGTTTGATAAGGATGACGTGGAAGCGGTTGGATTGGTGAAGTTTGACTTTTTAGGCTTAAGAACACTCACAATCATCAATTGGGCGATGCAAACGGTCAATCAATTTCAAAAAAAAGCGAACCTTGCACCCATTAATATCAGTAACATTCCACTCGATGACAAATTAACGTTTGAATTACTGAGTAAATGCCAGACAACAGCAGTATTCCAGCTCGAGTCGCGCGGGATGAAAGAGTTAATCAATCGCCTCCAACCGGATGCATTTGAAGAAATTATTGCTCTCGTTGCATTATTTCGACCCGGGCCATTGCAATCAGGCATGGTGGATGACTTCATTGATAGAAAACATGGACGATCCAAAGTTGAATATTTGCATCCCGATCTTGAGCCGATATTAAAGCCAACCTACGGGGTTATTTTGTATCAAGAGCAAGTGATGCAAATTGCGCAGGTTCTAGCGAATTATACACTGGGTGCAGCCGATCTACTTCGCCGGGCGATGGGTAAGAAAAAACCAGAAGAAATGGCGAAACAGCGCGAGATCTTCAGTCAAGGCGCCATTGCGCGCGGCATCGATGCAAATATTGCAACGACAATATTTGATTTGATGGAAAAATTTGCGGGTTATGGATTTAATAAATCGCATTCAGCGGCGTATGCCTTGGTTGCTTATCAAACGGCGTGGTTAAAAGCGCATTATCCAGCGGCTTTTATGGCTGCAGTATTGTCATCTGATATGGATAATACCGATAAAGTCGTGACGTTTGTAAACGAATGCAGACGCATGCAGCTCAAGATTTTAGCGCCATCGGTAAATCAATCGTATTTTCAATTCACCGTAGATGATGACGGTCATATTATTTATGGTCTCGGTGCGATCAAAGGGATTGGTGAGGCGGTTGTTGAGTCCATGGTCCTTGAGCGTGAGGCGCGAGGTGCCTATGTTGATTTGTTTAATTTTTGTCAACGTAATGATAGCCGAAAAATGAATCGACGCGTTTTAGAAATATTGATTAAAAGCGGTGCATTTGATGAATGGGGCTTTGAACGCGCGGTATTATTTGAATCATTGGATAAAGTCATGCAGGTTGGTGTTCGTCATCAGCATAATGAAAGCAGTGGACAACAAGATTTATTTTCACTGTTATGTGATGAGGATAGCGCTGATGATTATGTGCAATGCAAGCCTTGGTCTGAGAAAAAACGCTTGGAATTTGAAAAGGAAACACTCGGATATTATCTGACAGGACATCCGAGCGATGTTTATTGTCGAGAACTGTCCACGTTTACGACGCCGATTGCTAAACTCAATCCATCGGCTACTAAAAAAGCATTTATCTGTGGTTTGATAGTCGGCGCTCGAAATATTCTGACGAAACGAGGCAAAAAGATCGTGATTTTGAGCATCGAGGATGCTCGTAGTCGGCAGGATATTTTGGTGTTTGCTGAGCAATTTGAGGAACAGTTAGAGCGATCTAAAACCGGTGAAATGATTGTCATTGAGGGCGAGTTGGGTATTGATGATTATAACAGCAATGTCAAGATGCTTGCCTTGTCTTTGTATTCGCTAGAGGAAGCACGATCACGCTTCGCAAAATGTTTATTACTGACGATGAGTGAAAACGATCATGCGGTTATACCTGAATTGATGTCGACGTTTCGGGCGCATCAGGGCGATTGTGTGGTTCAAGTTCGCTATTCGAATTCAAAGGCAACGGCCGTACTCAATCTTGGATTGGAGTGGCGTGTTTCCCCGAGTGATCAATTGATCGATGCGTTAAAGAACTTATTTAAACATGAGGAAGTTTTGGTGTGCTACAGTTAATTTAAGAGACTATTGCCCCCGACTACGATGACTAAAAATGAGGTCGTGATGAATATTAAAAGTATACTGCTGTTTTTGTCAGTGATAAGCTGGTCTTTTGCTGGTTATAGTGGATCTTCAGACAATAAAGCCAATAATTTTTTAGTTATCTCGGACATTCATTTAAATGTACTTTCAACGCATTTGATGGATCTTAGTCCGGCCACTATCACGATATTAAATGATCTTGATGTTACTACTTTTAATTCATTGATCTCTGAGGTAAAGCGGGGGATTGAAAAGGGTACGGTAAGTAAGCCTAAATTTATTGTCCTTCTCGGTGATCTCGTTGCTCATGGCCTTTTTTCTTCGGAAGCAGTCATCAATAATGAATCGTATGTATTTAATTCGTTAAAGAAAAATTTTCCAACCACGCCGATTTTGTATACCTTTGGAAATAATGATTCTTTATTCACAGATTATGGACCGTTTTCGGATTCCGATCGAAGTGATGCGCTTAAGTCTCCATACGATGTTGCTATGAAAAATGCATCGTGGGAAGATGGTTTCTTGTCCACTGGAGTGATGTGTCACAAAACGTCATCTGCGTATCCGTGTATCATGACTGAGGATATTCACAATGGTTATTATTCGGCTTATCTTGAACCTAAATTAGAATTAATTTCCATTAATAGTGTCATGTTTTCACCCAGACGTTTGAAGGTAACCGAGCAAACCGGAGAAGATCAATTACAATGGCTTCGATCCGAGTTATTTAAAGCGCAAAAAAATAATGATAAAGTCATACTCACGATGCATGTTCCACCAGGATCTAATGTATATAATAATACTTTATTTTGGTTACCAAAAGAAAACAATGCGTTTTTAAGTATTGTGAATACATTCCATGACACAATTATCGGACTTCTGGGAGCTCATACGCATAAGGAAGAGTTGAAAATAATCAATAATAGTAAAGGGAATAACATAGCCGGGGTTTATTATACTGCCGCATTATCAACATTCCACGGGAATGCACCTTCGATTAAAACGTTCTTTTTTTCTGACAGTAGTGGGCAGTGGCGGCTGACAAATTACGAAACGTTCTATTTTTTAAAACAGAACGATTCGCCAGTGTTAAGTAGGCTTTATGATTACAATAGTTATTATTGCGCAGGACAGGAGAAGGATCTTTTTGAGTGCTTGGGGCAAGTGACTGTGGATAAACTGAATCAGTATTTTAGTGCGGGGAATCAAAACTTCACTGAAGTCATGCCATTTCCGAAAAATATTATGTGTACTATCCCTACAAATTGATGATTTTATTTTAACCCATTAAAGCATATGCTGCGCATGAAAGAATTGCCCTGTTTCAGGGAAAATATCCTAGACAAATCAATGCTGATATAATACATTGGCCTATTTTGCAGGAATTTGATATGCGTGTTGCTTTGATGGTTGAGTACGATGGTAGTCAATATCATGGGTGGCAGTCACAAACGGGCTTGCGTACGATCCAACAGATGTTAGAGCAGGCGCTTGGTCGAGTTGCTAACCAAGATATTGAAGTGGTGTGTGCTGGTCGTACTGATACAGGCGTTCATGCAACAGGTCAGATTATTCATTTTGAATCGGCGAAAGAGCGATCAGTTCGGGCTTGGATTCATGGGGCAAATGCGTACTTACCAAAAGATATTTGTATTAAATGGGGAATTGAAATTTCTGAGTCGTTTCATGCCCGTTATTCAGCGTTGTCAAGACGCTATCGATATATTATTTATAATTCGCCTATTAGACCCGCATTACGTCGTAGTAATGTAACGTGGCAATATCGCCAGTTGGATGCCGCATTGATGCATGAAGCGGGGCAATGCTTATTGGGTGAACACGATTTTACATCGTTTCGATCCGTTGAATGCCAATCGAAAACACCGATGCGTCATGTTCATGATTGCCGTGTTGGGCGTGTGGGTGAATTTGTGTTTATTGATATCATCGCGAATGCATTTTTACACCACATGGTTCGAAATATTGCAGGGGTATTGATGGCGGTTGGTTCCGGAAGAAAACCAGTGCCATGGGTGAATGACGTTTTATCCGCAAAAGATCGTAGAATGGGAGCTGAAACTGCACCACCTTATGGTCTTTATTTGGTTGCGGTGGAGTATCCTGAAGAGTTTGAAATTATTAAATCCGAAGTTGGACTATTTTTTTAGTAAATTGAGAGTAATCGTATGAATGACAATAGTGAAAAAAGAGCACATTTTATTCGTCAACTAATGACTGATGAATTAGCATCAGGTCTGCATCAATCGATCGCTACTCGCTTTCCACCAGAACCCAATGGTTATTTACATATTGGACATGCGAAGTCTATTTGCTTGAATTTTGGTTTGGCTACAGAGTTTAATGGCGTGTGTTATTTACGATTTGATGACACCAATCCATGTAAAGAAGAAGACGAGTATGTGAACGCTATCATTGACGATGTGCGATGGTTAGGGTTTGAATGGTGCGCGATGACTCATTCATCCGACTATTATCAAGAATTATACGACTTTGCTTTGTTGTTGATTAAAAAGGGCTTGGCATACGTTGATAGTTTAACGATGGAGGAAATTCGTGATCACCGAGGAACATTGCAAGAACCCGGTCGTGACAGCCCTTATCGAAACCGTAGTGTGGACGAAAATATTGAATTATTTACAAAAATGAAAGCGGGTGAGTTTGCCGATGGAACTCATGTGTTACGCGCTCGTATTGATATGAGTTCTGGTAATATTAATATGCGAGATCCTGTGCTTTATCGTATTCGCCATGTTCCCCATCAACGGACAGGTGACGCGTGGTGTATCTATCCAATGTATGATTACGCACATCCTATTTCAGATGCTTTAGAAAAAATTACCCATTCACTGTGTACCTTGGAATTCCAAGATCACCGACCGTTGTATGATTGGTTTATTGAGCATTTGCCCGTGCCTGCAAAACCGGTGCAAACTGAATTTGCGCGCTTAAATCTATCTCATACCGTCACCAGTAAACGTAAGCTTCGTGAATTGGTTGAGCAAGGTGTTGTTGATGGATGGGATGATCCTCGTTTGCCAACATTACGAGGCATGCGTAAGCGAGGTTATCCACCTGCGGCGATTCGCCAGTTCTGTGAGATGATTGGTATATCCAGAAGTGATTCAGTAATTGACGCAGGGTTATTAGAAGCATGTGTTCGCGAGGAATTAAACAATAGCGCCAAGCGCATCATGTGTGTGATGGATCCAATCAAAGTCATTATTGAAAATTATCCGGAAGGGGAAACAGAAGAATTAACTGCCGCATTGCATCCACAAGATGCTGACGCGGGTCGACGTATGATTCCATTTAGCCGAGAGATCTATATTGAACGAGATGATTACATGGATGTCCCGGCGGCGAAGTATTTTCGATTATCCCCCGGCGCTGAAGTGCGGTTACGTCATGCCTATGTTATTCGTTGCACAGACGTGATTCATGATGCGAATGGTCAACCGATCGAACTACGTTGTGTTTATGATAAAGATACGCTGGGTAAAAATCCGGTTGATCGAAAAGTAAAAGGGGTGATCCATTGGGTTTCAGCACCGCATGCACATCCTATTACGGTTTATCAATACGATCGATTATTTAATGATGCTAATCCTGCGCGTGAAGAGGATTTTATGCAATTTATTAATCAGGATTCATTGTGCGTTCAGCAAGCCTTTGCAGAGCCTGCCATCAAGTCGCAAGCGCTACATGATGTACTGCAATTTGAGCGTCTGGGCTACTATTGTGTGAATGATGTGTCGCAAGAGGTTGCAAACGGTTTTCACCGTGTGGTGGATTTGAAGGATACTTGGGGCAAGATTGGCTAAGGAACTATAAATGTTACATTTATACAATACGTTAACACGATCCAAAGAAAAATTTGTTCCCATGCAACCGGGAAAAATTGGACTCTATGTATGTGGAATCACGGTTTATGACCGATGCCATCTTGGTCATGCACGATCGATGGTGTGTTTTGATGCGTTCGTTCGATTTTTGCGAAATCAAGGTTATGACGTTACTTTTGTACGCAATATTACTGATATTGATGATAAAATTATTCATCGAGCCTTTGAGCGCGGTGTGTCCATTGGTGAGCTGACTCATGAGTTTATTCAAGCAATGCACGAGGATGCTCGTGCTTTAAATATTCTACCGCCGGATCTTGAGCCGTGCGCAACAGCCTATGTTCCTTCTATTATTAGTTTAATTCAGCGTTTAATGGATGCGAATAGTGCATACCTTAGTGAAAGTGGCGATGTTTGTTATGACGTCAGTAGCTTTGCTGAATATGGAAAACTATCGCGTAAAAAAATTGAAGATCTAGAGGCCGGTTCGCGAGTCGATATCGCACATGAAAAACGATCGCCACTTGATTTTGTGTTGTGGAAGAAAGCTAAGCCTGGTGAGCCAAGTTGGTCATCGCCTTGGGGAGAAGGTCGACCAGGGTGGCATATCGAATGTTCTGCTATGGCAATGGAAACGCTTGGTGAGCAATTTGATATTCACGGCGGTGGCTTGGATTTAGAATTTCCTCATCATGAAAATGAAATCGCACAAAGTGAGGCATGCACACATAAGCCGTTTGCCAATTATTGGCTGCATGTAGGGATGTTGCAAGTAAACAATGAAAAAATGGCGAAATCAGTTGGCAATTTTTTTACGATACAATCGGTGTTAGCTGATCATCATCCTGAAGTGATTCGTTATTTTCTATTAAGCAGTCATTATCGTAGTCCGTTAAATTACTCTGAAGAAAATTTTAATTTGGCAAAAAAAGCGTTGACGCGATTATATCAATCGATTAAAGAATGGCCTAACAGTGATGAAACGATCGATGAGCGTTGGGTTGACCAATTTAATCAGGCTATGAATGATGATTTTAATACCCCTATTGCTTTATCCGTGTTATTTCAGTTGAGTCATGAGGTTAATAAAGAAAAATCACCTCGGCTAGCCTATACTTTGAAACACTTGGCCGCTATTCTTGGGTTGCTTCAAGACTCACCGGACGCATTTTTAAAAGCGGGAGTGGATGATGTTGATACGATAACTCTCCTGATTAATGAGCGCTTAGAGGCTCGTGCGGCACGTGATTTTAAGCGCGCAGATGAAATACGCAACACGCTGATGAATCTCGGCATTGAATTAGAAGATAACGCGACCGGTACGGTATGGCGGTCGACAACGAAACATATTGATTAGGGGATGGTATTCATGGAAAAAATGCGCTTGATGTTGCTTGGCGGACCGGGTGCGGGTAAAGGCACACAAGCAGGACGATTAATTCAACACTTTAATGTGCCACAAATTTCAACGGGAGATATGTTGCGCGCAGCGATTACTGCGGGCACTGCCTTAGGGATGAGTGCGAAAAAAATTATGGATTCGGGTCAATTAGTTTCCGATGAAATTATGATTGGTTTGGTTGAAGATCGGTTGACTCAACCCGATTGTAAGAACGGATTTTTACTCGATGGTTTTCCGCGCACAATTCCGCAGGCAGAGGCACTGACTAAAGCTAGGGTTGACTTAGATTATGTGATTGCAATTCAAGTAGATGATGAGGAAATTGTTAAGCGAATTAGTGGGCGCCGAACCCATCCCGCTTCTGGGCGCGTGTATCATGTTGATTACCATCCTCCAAAAGCGGAAGGGATTGATGATGTGACGGGTGAGGCCTTAATTCAACGTGATGATGATCGTGAAGAAATTATTCGTAAGCGATTGGACGTTTATCGTCAGCAAACGGCTCCATTGGTTGATTATTATAAAGCACAAGAAGCCATGAACCCCAATCATGCTGCGCAATTTAGATCGGTCAGTGGTGAAGGGACTGTGGATGAGATTTATGGCCGAATTTTGTCATCGATAGAAAAAGGAGAATAGCTAATGAGCAAACAGCATGTCACTCGAACAGTGACTTCATCTGGATTCGAAGCGTTAATTAACGACAATACGATTGTTTTTGTTGATTTTTGGGCGTCTTGGTGTGCTCCGTGTAAGCAGTTTGCGAATACCTATGAGAAGATTGCGTCGAAATATCCTGAGATTGTGTTTGCAAAAATTAACATTGAAGAAGAACAAGAATTAGCCGAAACATTTCACATTCGTTCCATCCCGCATTTGATGGTGTTTAAACAAGGCATTGTTATTTATTCCGAAGCAGGCAGTATGCCTGAATCGACTCTCACGGAGCTTGTACAGCAGGCGATCACGGCAGACGTCAGTGACATTGCCAAACAACTTGATGAAGAAAAACGTAACACGGGTAGTTAGACGCTTGGGGGGTATATTGTAATGTGGGTTTTAATTGCGATTTTTGCTGCATGGGGCGTTTTTTTTCTGCTGTCAGTCGGATATTTTGTTTTTGTTTATAACCGATTGGTCAGTATCCGCAATCAAGTTAAAAAAGATTGGTCAATGGTTAATGCTTTATTAAAACAACGACATGAAGAGCTTAAAAAAATAAATCCTATCTGTGAGCAAGAGATCCAATACGAGCGAAATGTCTTGCAAGATGTTAAAAATGCTACGATGCAAGCTGAGAATGCCTGTGCTTCAGATGATATGATTGATATCAAGCAATCTGAGCACGCAATCAAAAATTCACTTCTTAATTTAATGGCGGTGGTTGAAAATTATCCTAGCTTGAAGGAAAGTCCTTCCTTTTTGCAACTTCAACAACAGCTGGGTAATTTAGAAAATAGAATTTACGAAAGCAGCGAACAATATAATCAAAATGTGAATCGTTATAATGTTAAAATCCAAAAATTCCCCACGATAATCATTGCCCGCCAATTTGCATTTACTCCAGTGGAGTTCATGCATGCTGATGTTGTTTCTAATCAGGCTAAGTCATAAAGGTGCTCGTTGTTATTCCGGCCAGCAATCCAAATAAATGTCCTTCCCAACTGACACCTTTTCTACTTGGGAATACGCCTAAAAAAATACCTGCAAAATAATAAAAACAGATTACTCCTAAAAAAATGGCCATAATAGTGCCTTGTTGGTATATATTGCATACAAGCAATGCCCAATAGCCCGTGATCACTGCGCTGGCTCCTAAGTGAATACCTGGTTTTGCAAAACACCAAATTAAAAAACCACTCATAACGGTAATCGATAGTGAGACGGTTAGAAAATAATCAAGCCCATTCATCAATATAAAATCACTTAAAACGATAAGTGGAATCGTATTAAAAAACAGATGGTTAAAATTAAGATGGATAAATGGGGCAAAAAAAATACCGGGTAAACCATAAAAATGACGAGGCTGAATACCCAGCGCCAGTAAAAAAGGGAACGTTCGAGTGAGAATAAATGCTGAGTATAAGGTCAGTATGATAATTTCTAAATAGAATCTATTCAGTTGTGTATTAGTGATAAATAGGGTCAAAGCAGTATTAAAATCATCGATCACGAGTGAGTACCTCGCAGGTTAAGTGTCCCTGAGCCAGTCGTACATGAATAACGTCACCTTGCTTGACTTGGTCGCTGTTTAAAATAATATCATTTTCACATGAGGCAATCGCATAGCCTCTGTTTAGTGTAGACAACGGACTGACAACATGCAATGTTGCTACTAGCGCTGTGAATTGACGTTTTTTTTCTTGCAGTTGTTGTCTTGAGAGTTGGATTAATTGAGTTTCAAGATAATGGAGCAGTTGCTTTTCCTTCTGAAGGCGATGAATAGGATGAAGCGCTTGAAGGCGTAGGGAAAGCATTTCAATCTGATGTTTCTTGCGTAGAAATTGCTTTTGAAATGCAACATCCAAGTGATTTTGTAAATAATCTAAAGATTGCCAATGTGAGCGGATTTGTTGGGAGGGGGAGCTCATTTTCTGTAATTCATGCTGCAACAATAATTGTTTATGTTGAATAAAACGTGAGATGGCATTGCTCATTCTGGTGTGCAACATTTGAAGAGTTGCTATCAGCTCAAATTGATTTGGTGAAACCGCTTCAGCCGCTGCCGTTGGTGTTGCCGCACGCAAATCAGCAACAAAATCAGCAATTGTAAAGTCAGTCTCATGCCCAACTCCAGAGACAATCGGTATCTGACTATTCGCAATGGTGTGTGCTAATTGTTCATCATTAAATGCCCATAAATCCTCGATGCTCCCACCTCCACGGGCTAAAATCAGTACATCACATCGGTTGTCTTGATGAGCACGGTTTATGGCCTTGATGAGTTGTTCCGGGGCTAATTTGCCTTGCACATCGCTCGGATAAATAATGACCGTTGCAATGGGGTAGCGTCTTTTTAATGTGGTGAGTATATCTTTTAATGCAGCGGCACTAGACGATGTAACGATCCCAATGGTTTTAGGAAAAGGGGGTAGATTTTTTTTACGTGATGTGTCGAATAATCCGAGTGCAGCAAGTTTAGTTTTTAGTAATTCAAATTGGCGGTATAAATCACCTTGCCCTGCGTTCTTAACGTGCTCAACAATGAGCTGATAGTCACCACGAGCCTCATAAAGACTTAACTGACCAAAAACGACAATGTGTTGACCTGCTTGGAGCGTTGCTTGTGTATCAGCGGTGTGTTTATTACGAAAAAACACACATCGAACCTGTGCAGAAGCGTCCTTCAATGTAAAATAATAGTGCCCTGAAGCCGGTTTACTGAGCGTAGAGACTTCACCTTCGACATAAAGTGAACCGACTTCGTGTTCAAACCAGCAACGAATTTGTCGGTTCAATTGAGTAACAGAGAGTATTTCAGCTAAAGGATTCATTCGGAGTTCAATGATGGGATTTATGATGATTTTAGCATACAAAGGAAATCATGGAATTAAGCGTCATAATTAAAATTTATACCAATCCAAATTGTGAAATAATGCTTGCTTAATTTATCGCTTACAAGCAAAATATTCCTATATATTTTATCACTTAATTGTAAAAAAAAGACCTATATTTTAACGGATAATAATAAATGAAGCGTTATCTTATTGAAAAAATGACTAATTGGCTATCGTCAGCATCGCGTAAGCCGATGGTGTTGCGAGGTGCTCGACAAGTTGGTAAAACATGGCTAGTTCGAGAGCTTGCGAAACAATCCGGTAAACAATTAATTGAACTCAATTTTGAAAAACAACGTTCTCTTGCGGTTCATTTTGAAAGTAACGACCCTAAGTCAATTTTATTAAATTTAGAAAGTGCTTTGAATCAAACGATTGAAACAAGTCAATCTATTCTGTTTTTAGATGAAATTCAGGCTGTCCCCGATCTTTTGGCAAAATTGCGCTGGTTTTATGAAGAAATGCCTGAGATCGCGGTGATCGCAGCCGGTTCATTATTGGAGTTTGTATTAGAAAATCATACTTTCAGCATGCCAGTTGGACGAATCGAATATTTTTTTATTGAACCAATGGGGTTTGAGGAATTTTTATTAGCAAAAAATGAAGTGCATTTGTGCTCTGCAATAGAAAAATTTTCGTTTGCTAATCCATTTAATAGTGCATTGCACGACAAAGCCAATCAGCTGTTTAAAGAATATGTTATCGTTGGTGGTATGCCTGAAGCGGTTTCTACTTGGATTAAAACGTCTTCCTTAGAGGAATTGGCTAAGGTGCATAATAATTTAATTAATACGTACCAAGATGATTTTGCAAAATATGCTGGTAAATTAACGACTACTTATTTAGAGGACGTATTACAGGCCACCCCTAAATTATTGTCCAAAAAATTTATTTATAGTCATGTAGATCCCTTAGCGCGTAATGCCAGCATTAAGCAGGCGGTCAATTTATTAACGAAAGCTCGGTTGTGTCATGTTGTACAAAGTGCGAATGCGAATGGTATTCCAATGGGAGCTGACATAAATTCAAAATGTTTTAAAATGATTTTTATTGACGTGGGCTTGGTTTCCACAATGCTAGGTCTAAAGTTGCATCAATTTCAGATTATTGATGATATTTTGTTAGTTAATAAAGGTGCGCTAGCTGAGCAAGTTGTTGGGCAATTATTACGACTACTGACACCGTATTATGTTGAACCGAAATTATATTATTGGGTTCGGGAGGTAACGGGATCAAGCGCTGAGGTTGATTATTTGGTTCAAGATAATCAACGATTAATCCCGATTGAAGTGAAAGCAGGTGCTGAGGGAAAATTACGATCATTGCATCAATTTATGAGTGAAAAGCCATGGACAATAGCGATTCGTTGTTACGCAGGTCAAGCCCAGTGTAGTCAAATTAAATTGAAAACAACTAAAGGCGAAATGATTCATTATGAGTTAGTTTCATTGCCGTTTTATTTGATTGGTCAGTTGCATCGATTAGTAGAAAAGAGGGAAAGTAAAAAATGTTAAAAAAAAAGAGTGAGTATTCAAGTTGAAGACCTTGTGAAACCCATTCGTAAAGCAATTTTTCCGGTCGCGGGATTAGGTACTCGTTTTTTACCTGCCACGAAGTCAATTCCTAAAGAAATGCTCACCATCGTTGATCGACCACTGATACAGTATGCTGTTGATGAGGCTATTGAAGCTGGGATCGATACGTTGATCTTTGTTACGGGTCGAAGTAAGCGAAGTATCGAAGATTATTTTGATCGCAATCCGGAGCTGGAAGCAGAATTAGAAGCAAAGGGGAAATTTGAGGCGCTTGAGATCGTAAAAAATGTTATTCCCCCACATGTAAAATGTTTTTTTGTGCGACAATCGCATCCGCTTGGTTTAGGGCATGCAGTGCTCTGTGCAGCAGAATTTATTGCGAATGATCCTTTCGCCGTTTTACTTCCAGATGATCTGATTGACGGATCGACTAAAGGAGCTTTGGCACAGATGGTCGCGGTGTATGAACGTGAGGCAAAAGCTGTTTTAGCTGTTGAAGAGGTTCCTATCTTGCAGGTTCAGGAGTATGGCATTATTAAACCTCGTGATCTCAATACACATCCTTTTCAAATCGAGGGAATTGTCGAAAAACCATTACCCGAAAATGCACCGTCTACTTGGAGCGTTGTGGGGCGCTATATTCTTACTCCTGACGTTATGGAGGCACTAAAAACTCAGAGTCCGGGAGTTGGTGGCGAAATACAACTGACTGATGCCATTGCTCGTTGTGTGTCTACAGGGAGATTCGTTGGTTATTCCTTTCAAGGCAAGCGTTTTGACTGTGGTCATAAACGCGGCTTTCTTGAGGCTAATATGCATTTTGGTCTAAAAAATATGAGTTAAGGGTTGGTTTATTTGTATGAACATTACTGTTATAGGTACTGGATATGTTGGCTTGGTTTCTGGCGCGTGTTTAGCGTATGTCGGAAACAATGTAATGTGCCTGGATCTAGATGTGAACAAAATCAATATGCTGAAAGAGGGTGGTATACCGATTTTTGAACCAGGTTTAGAAGACATGGTGCGCCAGAATGTAAAAGCAAATCGTCTTCATTTCACCACGGACATTAAAAAAGCAGTCGATCATGGAACGATACAATTTATTGCAGTTGGCACACCCTCTGAGCGTCTTCTCGATAAGGTTGCGTGGTATTTGCGCCGTAAACTGAGCTGGTTGAGGCGTATACTAAATGTTCAATTTGATGTTGTCGACAGGCATCAACGATATGCGTAAAGCCAGCAACATTCGATTGTATATAAACGTGAGGATGGGTTAAAGAATAACGCACTCCAGCTTGAGCAGCAAGATGTGCCACTCGCCGTGGTTGATGCTTTTCAAAAACATCGTTGACTAAATTTAAATCACAAATATCTCCATGAACAAAATGAAAATTTGGAATTTTTTTTAACTGTTCAATACGGGCATGTTTCAAACTAACATCATAATATTCGTTTAGATTATCAAGCCCTATTACCGTATCACCAGCGTTTAAGCGTGCTATACAAAGATGATATCCAATAAAACCTGCACTTCTAGTCACTAATAATCGCATCTTAATCTATCTTCTGAATTTAGGATGTTCAAGCGCTGGCTTTCTTAATGGCAGTTGCTCATCGGGTTTTTTGCTTTTATTAGGAGTGAGTAGTAATAGGTTTGGAAGTGGATCGCGGGGGCGCGCTTCGTCTTTAGATGAGGGAGGGGATTGCAAAAATAAATTCCATCGCGTTGAACTCGATGATCGAATCCTTGGACATTGAGTGGTGGTGGGGCGGGTGGGCTGTGGAATTCGTGTTATATATTTTTCTAAACATTGAGATTCCCTCTGGTCAGGTGGTTCTTGTATAAAGGCTAATAATTCATTTGTCGTAATGTGGTGGATCGCCGGATTATGTTGTCTTAATAATTCTAAACCCGCATCATACCATTGTTGATTACTAAAATTTCTATAGAAATGTGGAGCGTAGGTGGTTCTTGATTGTGGAGCGTGTTTTGCTTGAAATTGAAGTTTAAACAATACTTCAGTGATTGGCGTTTTATTTTCAGATTGAACGTGTGCTATCAATGTTTGCAGTATGCCAGCAAGATAGAAAACATTATTGAGCCTTTGAAACAAAATATCCACCGCAGAATGACACGGGGCGGATTGTTTTAATGCAGCACAAAAGTCCGCGATAGATGCACTCGGAATAGCACAATAATTTTTTTCCTGACCAGGGTACACTATCGTCGGATGGTCATCAACCATGATTGTGTTGGACGCATTTTGTTGTCTGGATACACTAAAAATATTTTTTTTATAATGATCCTGCTCTGTATGTAGACCAAAGAGATTTCTTTGTTTTTTGATTTCATTGAGGCTGGCAGTTTTACAATCATCCCAAGAGCATATCTTGATACTGGGCAATACAGCTCTTGCGATGTCTTCCCCTAGGGCATGATTGAATAGATCGATAATAAACTTTATATTTCTTTCTTTTCCCCCCGCACTAAAAAAAGAGAGTTCAATCCAATTCGTTGCGTCGGATAGAAAGATAAATTGAATGAGTTCGATAAAACCAGGAAGCACGCATTGAGGGTAACGTGTAGTAATAAAAAATGCAGTGTTGCGGATAAAGTATAAGTATAGATTCGGGTGCATGCGATGCAGCGCTTCGTAATTTTCAGGAATATTCGCGATAGCGACTCCATCCAAATCAAAAATAATATTGATTTTATCGGGCATTTTATTGAATACTTAAACTTTATAATGTTAAATAGGGCATTTATTTTACAATATATTTGTCGTGAAAACAATCATCCTGGAAAAAGCAGTTGGAGGCCTAGTAGCCTTCAACTGCTTTTTCCAGGTTCATAGTATATCGTAAGGACGATGTTGTATGGCTATTTTGGTTACAGGTGGATCTGGCTTTATAGGCAGTAATTTCATATTAGAGTGGTTAAGATTAAGTGATGAGCCTGTTGTCAATATTGATAAATTGACGTATGCGGGTAATCCAGCGAATCTTGCAGGACTTAAAGGGCATTCTCGTTATGTTTTTGTAAAAGGTGATATCATCGATGAAGAGTTTGTTTTTAAGCTACTAAATCAATATCAAATCCGATCGGTGATTCATTTTGCAGCTGAGAGCCATGTTGATCGGTCGATCCATAGTCCTGAGGCTTTTATACAAACGAATATTGTCGGTACGTTTAAATTGCTGGAAGCTGCACGGACATATTGGAATAGCTTGGACGGCCATGCTAAAGCCGAATTTCGATTTCTTCATGTGTCTACTGATGAGGTCTTTGGATCATTAGATAAAACCGCCCCTGCATTTACAGAACATAGCCGCTATGAACCAAACAGCCCTTATTCTGCAAGCAAAGCGTCGTCTGATCATCTCGTTCGAGCGTATCATCATACCTATGGATTGCCTGTTTTAACAACGAATTGTTCGAATAACTATGGGCCGCACCAATTTCCCGAAAAACTGATCCCTCTCTGCATCCATAATGCATTACAAGGTAAATCCATTCCCATCTATGGTGATGGTCAACAGGTACGAGATTGGCTTTATGTGAGTGATCACTGTGCGGCCATTCGTCGCGTTTTGGAAAAAGGCCGAGTTGGTGAGTTGTATAATATCGGTGGTTGGAATGAAAAACCGAATCTTGATGTAGTCAATGTTATTTGCTCAATGCTTGATGAAGAAAAACCACGTGATAATCATCACTCATATGCTGATTATTTGGTGTTTGTTCGTGATCGTTTAGGTCATGATAAGCGTTATGCAATCGATGCTTCAAAAATTGAATGTGAACTGGGTTGGAAGCCCTTAGAGACATTTGAATCAGGCATTCGAAAAACCATCCGTTGGTATCTGGATCACCAAGACTGGGTGAATCAAGTGACCAGTGGGCAATATCAGCATTGGGTGGAGCAGAATGACGCATGAAAATTGTATTATTAGGGAAAGATGGGCAAGTTGGCTCAGAGCTGAGACGATCACTTTTGCCATTGGGGCAAGTGATCGCTGTGGGTCGACGAGAGTTATGCCTTGAAAATTTATCGGATTTAAACCAATTCCTCAATGAACAACAACCTCATCTTATCGTCAATGCAGCAGCTTATACTGCTGTTGATAAAGCAGAAACTGATCAAAATAGGGCATTTATACTGAATGAAAACGTAGTGAGTGTTTTGGCGGATTATACGAAGCGGAGCGATGCATTATTAGTGCATTATTCGACGGATTATGTGTTTGATGGTGAAAAAGACACGCCTTATTTAGAAACGGATAATGCTAATCCTAAAAATGTATATGGGGCATCTAAATGGGCAGGTGATCAAGTACTTCATCAAAGTGGATGCCGTTTTTTAAACTTCCGTACCAGTTGGGTGTACTCGGTGATAGGCCATAATTTTATTAAAACGATTTTAAAATTAGCCAACGAAAAGGATAATCTTCGAATTGTTGCCGATCAATTTGGATCGCCCACTTCAGCGGAAATGATTGCGGACGTGACGGCACTTGCAATTGCAGGTGAGCGAAAAGGGCGCATTGAAACAGGAATTTATCACTTAACAGCAGCGGGTAGGACGAGTTGGTATGGTTTAGCATGTTACGCCGTTGAAAATGCATTGATGAATGGTCAGAAATTGAAACTTAAGGTTGAGCATATTTATCCTATATCCACAGATGAATACCCCTTGCCCGCTAAGCGTCCTAAAAATTCGATTTTAGATAGTCGTATGCTTTCAAATATATTGGGTCTTTATATACCGGATTGGCGTGTTTATGTTGATCGCTTTCTCAAAAAAGATTCGCAATAGATCTGGCTATTACTCATCTTTTTCGAGAAAATGGACAAAAAAATCGAGTTGTCTAAAAACCAGTATCTTCATCATATTTTAACGGTTAAGAAGAAATAATGAAACGTAAAGGAATAATACTAGCAGGTGGTGCGGGGACGCGATTAAATCCTGCAACATTAGTTATTTCAAAGCAATTACTTCCCGTGTTTGACAAACCCATGATTTATTACCCATTGAGTACTTTAATGCTAGCAGGCATTCGAGATATTCTTATTATTTCGACTCCTCAAGATACACCACGTTTTCAGCAATTGTTGGGTACTGGTGAACAATGGGGCATTAATTTGGAATATGCCATACAACCCTCTCCTGGCGGATTAGCCCAGGCGCTTTTGATTGGCGAGTCATTTATTGGGGACGATTATACGGCGTTAATTTTAGGCGATAATATTTTTTACGGACATGATTTACACCATCTATTTCGTCACGCAATGCAACGACAAGAAGGTGCTTCAGTTTTTGTTTATCATGTACACGATCCTGAGCGCTATGGCGTTGCTGAGTTTGACACAACAGGGGCAGTCATTTCTCTTGAAGAAAAGCCAACTCAACCCAAATCGAATTATGCAGTAACAGGCTTGTATTTTTACGATCAGCAAGCGGTAAGATTAGCGAAGCAACTTAAACCCTCGGTACGCGGTGAACTTGAAATCACTGATCTAAATCGCCTGTATTTAGAGCAGGAGAGGCTACATGTGAACGTTATGGGGCGTGGACATACCTGGCTGGACACAGGGACTCATGAATCACTGCTTGAGGCAAGTTTATTTGTCAGTACAATACAAAAAAGACAGGGACTGAAAGTCGCCTGTCTTGAAGAAATTGCATATCATCAAAAATGGATTGATGCTACTCAAGTTGAAAAATTAGCCGGATTATTGGCTAAAAACGATTATGGACAGTATTTATTTGATATTTTGAACGAAAAGGTATTTTGATGAAAGGGATGCGATTGGCCATTCAAGATGTCGTTTTGTTAGAGCCTAATATTTTTGGTGATGATCGAGGTTTTTTTTATGAGAGTTTTAATCAGCGTCAGTTTGATGAAATAGTAGGGCAGTCCATTCATTTTGTTCAAGATAATCACTCCCGATCCATTAAAAACGTCGTTCGTGGTTTACATTATCAATTGCAACAATCACAAGGAAAACTGATTCGTGTGATTTCAGGCGCGGTATTTGATGTTGCGGTTGATATTCGCAGATCGTCTCCCACGTTTGGTCAATGGGTTGGTGAGATTCTCTCTGCTGAAAATAAAAAACAACTTTGGATTCCAGAAGGTTTTGCGCATGGTTTTTCTGTGATCTCTGATACCGCGGAAATATTGTATAAAACAACCCATTTTTGGGCGCCTGAATATGAGCATTGCATTGCATGGAATGACGCAATGCTTGCAATTCCATGGCCTATTGATGGCGAAGCAAAGCTTTCAGTAAAAGACAAACAGGGCCTTGCGTTGAGCGATGCGCGAGTGTTTGAATGATGTTGTGGGGTACCGAGGTACCTGAGGTGCTTTCTGATAATGAGTTTTCCTTAAAAAAGGATCTTTAAATGACTACAGCCATATTGATGTTATTTTTTTCATCATTTTTATTGACGGCTTTTTATCGTCATTATGCATTGGTTCGCAATGTGATTGATGTGCCTAATGATCGCAGCTCTCATATTGTTCCAACTCCACGAGGGGGAGGGGTGTCATTTGTTGTGGTTTTTCTAATCTATCTCTTGTTTCTATGGCATAAGGGGATCCTTGTAGGATGGGACGCACTCGGTTTTTTTGCGCCAGGCTTATGTGTAGCGGTTTCTGGTGTTATCGATGATCATCGTTCCATTCCAGCGATATGGAGATTACTGGGGCATTTTATAGCGGGTAGTTTCGCTATATTTTTTTTAGGTGGTTTGGCATCTATAGCGATATTATTCGCTGGCAGCTCACTAATTGTAAGTGTTTTCATGACGCTATTTACTTTATTCTATCTGGTTTGGCTTTTAAATTTATATAATTTTATGGATGGGATTGATGGCCTGGCGGCACTTGAAGGGATCTTTGTTTGCGTTGGGGGAGGGCTGATTTATTGGTTGCAGGGGTATACCTCCATGGTCTTTTTACCTTTGGCCATGGCGGCATCTGTTGCCGGGTTTTTATGTTGGAATTTTCCGGCCGCCCGTATTTTTATGGGGGATGCAGGGAGCGGATTTTTAGGATTGATGATTGGGTTATTTTCGATTCAGGCTTCGCACGTAGATAGCGTTCTTTTTTGGAGTTGGCTCATTTTGTCGGGAGTTTTTATTGTGGACGCCACAATGACGCTGGTTTTGCGCGCGCTAAAGGGGCATCAGATTTATATACCGCATCGCCACCATGCCTATCAGCGTGCGGCAGATTTGATGAAAAGTCATGTTAAAGTGACAACTGGGGCTATGGTGATTAATATGGTATGGCTTTTTCCTTTAGCGATCCTCGTCGGTGCGCGGTGTTTAGATGGTATCACCGGACTGTTCATGGCGTATATTCCCTTAGTTACTCTTGTTATTTTATTTCAAGTGTTGGGTAATAAAAATCCTGTTATATCCGGTCTTGAAAAATGAAGAGATCTCGGAGTCATGATATTCGGTTAAAAGTACAAAGATCCATGTTCAACGACCGATGCAGGGATCTGTATTTTTCGTTTTGAACTTTCTACGCCAGGTTGGTCAAATGGATTAATGTCCCAGATAACACTTTGAGCATAAATTTTATGTTCGTATAGAGCGATTAATGCGCCAATAGTGAACGGTGAGCAATTATTTAAGGTCGTATGGTTGAGGGGGATGTTGCCTGGAATATAACCATCTGGGTTGTGTTCTTCAATGACTCCATTGGTTAATACATTTTTTTTGGTCGTACACATCGCGTGGATGAGCTCATTTTCATTTGTTTGTAAGGTGATGAAATCTAATGTGACTTTGTGGGTCCCTTGGCACAAAAGCTGATAGTAGCTGTGTTGGGCTCGATTTCCAAGCCCTCCCCAAACAATGGGGCCTGTATTATAGTTTACAGAACGTCCTTGTTTATCAATGGATTTCCCATTGCTTTCCATATCAAGTTGCTGAATATAAGGAACAAAATATTCAAGGTCAGTTGAATAGGTTAGGATAAGCAAGCTATGAATTGATAAGAAATTATTATTCCAAATTCCTATGAGTGCTAATAACACGGGAAGATTGTGAGTAAACTCGGCATTATGAAAATGCTTATCCATACTGTTTGCGCCGATGAGTAATTGAGAAAATTGCTCGAAACCAACGGCGATAGCGGTGATTAAATTAATGGCGGAGCAGGCTGAGTAGCGCCCCCCAACCCAATCCCATAAGGGTAATATATGGCGAATACCATAATGCTGTGCTTTTTCTTTATGGGCTGTAATCGCGATAAAATGGTTTTGAATGGGATGTTTATGACCAATCCAATCCATTGCCTTTTGAGTGTTATATAACGTTTCAGTGGTCGTAAATGATTTTGAAGATACGATAAAAAGAGTCGTTTCTGGCTGAAGTGTATCGACCGCATTTGAGAAGGCGTCCGGGTCAACATCCGAAATAAAATGGTAACGTAAATTTTTGGTAGTAAATTTGGTCAATGCATTGATGCAAAATCGAGGACTTAAATCTGATCCGCCTATTCCAATGTTGACAATGTCGGTGATCGGTTTTCCTGAAAAACCAAGCCAAAGGCCTGCACGGATTTGCTTAGAGATTGATCGTACGCGATCGAGCGTATGCAAGATATCGGGCATAATATCCTGACCGTCAACGATAATGGGTTGATTATCTTGGTTGCGTAATGCGGTATGGAGTGCAGGCCTTTTTTCACTGGTGTTCACGCATTTTCCATGCATTAAATTGTGAATTTTTTCTCGTAAATTGCATTCATTGGCCAAATCGAATAGTAAGTTGAGCGTTGTATGGTTGATTTGCTGATTTGAAAAATCGATAGCAATATTATTTGTAGCAAAAGTGAATTGTTGTTGTCGCGACGCCGAGGCTTCATGTAAATCATTCAGCGTTTGAAATTGCATGCTTTGGGCGTGTTCTTTTAAGGCTGTCCAGGAATTTAGTTCAGTGATCCGTTTCATGTGATATCCTCTTGATATCATATCCAATTCTATTCAACTACCCCTGCTGCAGAAACAGCGTGGTAACCTGCATCAACGTGTACTACTTCACCGGTTATTCCAGATGCTAAATCAGAGCATAAAAATGCCGCTGTATTGCCGACTTCCTCTGCAGTGATGTTGCGTTGAAGTGGCGCTATGTTTGCGTAGGCATCTTGGATTTTTCTGAAATCTTTGATCCCGGCCGCGGCAAGCGTTTTGAGAGGGCCCGCAGAGATTGCATTGATTCTTAATCCTCTAGGACCTAGGCTTGCTGCAAGATAACGAACAGCGGCTTCGAGACTTGCTTTTGCTATGCCCATTACGTTGTAATTTGGAACTGCTTTTTCAGCACCATAGTAGCTTAGAGTGAGAATGGATCCTTGAGTGTCTTTCATCATCGGAAGCGCTGCCTGACTGAGACCGACAAGACTGTATGCGCTGATATCGTGAGCGATGCGGAAGCCCTCACGACTGGCGTTTTCGATGTAGTCCCCGCCAATCTGATCCGCCGGAGCATATGCAACCGAGTGAATGAGAATGTCGAGTTGTGTCCAGTGAGTGTTCAAATAATCAAAAAGTGATTTGATTTCAGTGTCGCTACTGACGTCACATGGAAACGTGATGGTCGAGTTAAAATCGGCCGCCATTTTCTCAACTCGTTCTTTAAGCCGGTCATTCTGATAGGTAAAAGCAAGCTCGGCACCTTGATCATGAAATGCTTTGGCAATCGCGTAAGCAATGGACCGATTGCTGGCTAGTCCGACAATTAATGCCTTTTTACCATTTAAAAATCCCATTACGGTCTCCTGAATTATGTTGACTGATTATTGGCTAAGAGCTCGCGCATTTTTGCTTTGATCATGTCGATAGCAATCCGATTTTCACCACCCCGGGGAACAATGAGATCGGCATATCGGCTCGAAGGTTCGATAAATTGTAAATACATGGGGCGTACGGTGGTTTCATATTGGTGCAATACGGATTCGAAAGCTCTGTGTCGTTCAACCACATCGCGTTTGAGACGACGGCTAAGACAGACGTCAAGCGGTGCAGACATGAATATTCGGATGTCCATGAGCTCGCGTAATATCTTGTCACTAAATAATAAAATGCCTTCAATGACGATGATTTTATGTTGGCCTATGGATCGTGTTTCTGGAAGCCGCAGATGTTTAGAGTGTGAATAAATGGGGATGTCGACTGATTCCCATTGTTGTAATTGACTGAGATGTCGACACAGTAGGGCATGGTCGAAGGAGTCTGGGTGGTCGTAATTTATGTTTTCACGTTCAGCAAAAGGAAGATGTCCGTTATCTTTATAATACGAATCCTCCGATATAACGACAACTTGATCAGTACCGAGTTCGTTGACAATTGTATTTGCAAGTAAACTTTTTCCGGAGGCGGATGGACCGGCTATTCCAATAATAATTGCTTTCTTAGTCATGAGCGCCATGAGTAATAAAATTTGTCAGATGTTAATGTATTTTTTAGATAAACACAACATCCAGTCCCTTCATTTCTGATGGGGATGTCCCCGTTTAAGTAGTACGTACAACGCCCCCGTTCCACCATCTCGAGGTAGCGCACTTTGAAAGGCAAGCACTTCAGGAAGTTGTTTTAGCCAGTGATTCGTGTGATTTTTTAAAATGGGCGCTTCTCCAGTAGCACCGCCTTTTCCATGGATAATCAAAACGCATCGATTATCTATGTGATATTGCTGTGTGATAAACTGACAAAGTTGATCTTGTGCTTGTGGAATGGTTTTTCCATGTAAATCGATGCGTGCTTGCCAGCGAATGTCGCCTTTTTTTAATTCGAGTAGGCGTTTTTTAGGAATTCCATATGCTGCATAAGTGAGTGTAGATTCTGATCCTACTTCTTCAGTGTAGTGATTTGATAAGTCATAATGTTTAACAATGGGTTCATGCTGTTTTTTCTGGATGGGTGATGGGGGTTTATCTGGGCGCGTGAGTTGATGTTGTGTTCTGTTTTTTAAAGGTGTAACCGATCGCATAGCGTCGAGAAAGAGTTTTTTGTCATCCTCTGAGGTGTCATATGACATTCTTTTAACTCCTTTTGCGGCGCGGGGCAACTGTATTTAAATTTGATTCCCAAAACATAGCATTTTTGAATCAGTTCGGGTATATACTCTTCGCTCATCAGTGGAGAGTATACAATTTTAGGAGTAGTTATGTTAGAAGGGTATGTAAAGAGTACGCAAGATTTTGTTTCAATTGTTGATTTTCTAAGATTTGGTTTGACCTGCGCAAATTCATCAACCTTGTATTTTGGTCATGGCACGGATAATGCTCAAGATGATATCTACGCGCTGATATTAGGATCGCTTTCTTTACCGATGGATTCCGATCCAATGTTGCTCAATGCACGGTTGACCACTCAAGAGAAAGAAATGCTTGCGAATCAGTTAGAGAGGCGGATAGTTGGACGAGTCCCTGTGCCTTATCTGACAAACAAAGCCTATTTTTGTGGGTTGCCTTTCTTTGTAGATGAGCGAGTATTGATCCCTCGCTCTCCTATTGGCGAACTGATAGAGCAACAATTTTCATCTTGGATTCAGCCTGAACAAGTGTCTCGTGTTCTTGATTTATGCACGGGAAGTGGCTGCATTGCCATAGCATGCTGTTATGCGTTTCCTGAAGCGCAAGTTGATGCGGTTGATATTTCCAAATCAGCACTTGAGGTTGCTGCAATGAATCGTGATCGTCATGTTTTAAATGATCAACTGACGTTGATTGAATCCGATGTGTTTAAAACAGTGCCTGTTACGCAATATGACATTATTATCAGTAATCCACCCTATGTTGGTCTTGATGAAATGCAAACGCTACCCGATGAATATCGACACGAGCCGGTGCTGGCACTCGAGGCATTAAATAATGGTTTAGCGGTGGTTGATACTATTTTACATCGAGCGCATGATTACTTGAGTGAAGATGGCATTTTAGTCGTTGAGGTAGGCAATAGCGAAGAAGCGCTTGTGGAAGCATATCCCGATTTGGCGTTCACCTGGCTTGATTTTGAACGTGGTGGGCAAGGAGTGTTTTTATTAACACGTGAGCAGTTGCTTGATTACTTTGGAAAATAAATGGCAGGGAACTCATTCGGAAAATTATTTACCGTAACGACATTTGGTGAAAGTCATGGTCCAGCGTTAGGCTGCATTGTGGACGGCTGCCCTGCGGGGATGGCTCTAGAGGCAGCAGATATCCAGCCTTTTTTGGATAAACGTAAACCAGGGCAATCAAAATACACGACTCAACGGCGTGAAGCGGATGAAGTACATATTATGTCCGGCGTTTTTGAGGGCAAAACAACGGGTGCTCCCATTGGATTATTGATTCATAATCAGGACTCTCGAAGCAGTGATTATGAAGCGATTAAAGATTTATTTCGACCGGGACATGCTGATTTTACTTACCACCATAAATATGGTCATCGTGATTATCGCGGAGGAGGGCGCTCATCTGCGCGTGAGACCGCAATGCGTGTTGCCGCAGGGGCCATTGCAAGGATTTATTTAAAAAAACATTTAAATTTGGATATTGTTGGCTATTTGCGACAAATGGGATCAATCGAGTTGGCGTTTGAGGATGAGGCTGAAATTGGCAATAACCCATTTTTTTGTCCTAATCAACATCAGGTCACTCTATTAGCTGAATCCATTGATGCGCTGCGAAAACAAGGTGATTCAGTGGGTGCTCGTGTTGATGTGATTGCACGAGGCGTTCCGATTGGTTTGGGTGAGCCTGTATTTGATAAATTAGATGCAATGCTTGCTCATGCGATGATGTCGATTAATGCGGTGAAAGGAGTGGAAATCGGTGCGGGTTTTGCTGCAGTCAGTCAGCTGGGGAGCGTGCATCGCGATGAGTTATCAGCAAAAGGGTTTCTTAGTAATCATTCAGGAGGAGTGCTTGGTGGCATCAGTACTGGCCAAGTTGTGCACGTCAGCATGGCGCTGAAACCAACGTCGAGCATTATTAAACCTGGTAACACCATTGATATTCATGGCAATGAAGTGGACGTTGTGACGAAAGGTCGGCATGACCCGTGTGTTGGAATTCGTGCAGTCCCTATTGCTGAGGCGATGATGGCGTTGGTGTTGATGGATTGTTTTTTGCAGCAAAAGGCGTGTCCACGGGAATGATTTTCAAATGAAATATTGCGACTGATTTATAGGCAATGACCTTTCAATCAGTGCAGTATATAATCAAATATCTTTTAAGGTGAAGTAATGACAACTAAATTAAACATTGCTGTAGTCGGTGCAACAGGGGCGGTAGGTGAGGCAATCATTGCGATTTTAGAGGAGCGAAATTTTCCGGTTGGAGATCTCTATCCTTTGGCCAGTGAACGGTCTGCAGGACAAACCGTTTTTTTTCGAAATAGGCAGGTTGAGGTACAAGACGTAGCTCACTTTAATTTTGCAGATGCCGACATTGCCTTTTTTTCAGCGGGTTCGGCCGTATCCGAGAAATATGTGCCCAAGGCGGTAGCCGCAAAATGTTTGGTTATCGATAATACATCATTTTATCGATACGACGATGATATCCCGTTGGTTGTTCCTGAAGTTAACCCGCATCGTATTGCTGATTATAAAAATCGTGGCATTATTGCCAATCCTAATTGTTCAACTATTCAAATGGCAGTGGCACTGAAGCCGCTCTATGATGCTGTGGGAATTTCGCGTATTAATGTTGCGACGTATCAAGCTGTTTCAGGTACTGGGCGACAGGCAATCAGTGAATTGGTAGAGCAAGTTACTGAATTACTCAATGGTCGTCCGGTCAAACCAAGTGTCTATCCTGAGCAAATTGCATTCAACGTTCTGCCTCATATTGATGAATTTCAAGACAATGGATATACCCGAGAAGAAATGAAAATGGTCTGGGAAATGCGTAAAATTTTTGAAGATTCAACGATTCAAGTGAACCCGACAGCCGTTCGAGTGCCAGTGATATATGGTCATTCAGAAGCGATTCATGTGGAATTAAAATCACCTTTGACAGCAAAAGAAGCGCGAGCTTTGCTTTCTAAGGCGCCCGGGGTTTGTGTGGTTGATAGTCCCCAAAAAGCTCAATATCCAACGCCAATATCGCATGGTGCTGGACATGATGAAGTGTTTGTTGGACGTATTCGACAAGATATTTCGCATCCCTGTGGACTCAATCTTTGGGTTGTTGCTGATAATATTCGAAAAGGGGCTGCCTCGAATGCAATTCAAATAGCAGAAATCTATCATAGAGACTATAATTAGTACTATGAACGCTAAATCGAGAATATTACAATCAATGCCTCATGATGAGACTTGTCCTCGGTGTGGAAAGCCTTTAGCTGTCCGTACGGAAGAGGGCGGGCGATTCATCGGTTGCTCGGCCTATCCCAAGTGTGGTTTTAAACACTTCGATCAAATTGGTTCTATATTAGTTGATGAAACAGAAGGCATGGATCGTGAACGGCGATTAGCCGAGCAAGAAGGCCATCGTCGAAGAGCCAAAGTTCATGCTCGCGAGCATCATGAGCGTGAAGCACAAAAACAAGAGTTAGAAGGTAAGTTGCAAAATAACATTTTACAGCATCCCGCGTTGAACACTCAACGCTATGATGGAGTTGACCCTAACGTTAATCCAGAACCTGCGTTGAATACCGATGCACGTCGTGAATTTGATAATGAACGGCGTGAACAAGATAAAGAAAAACAATTAAAATTAGGGAATATGCCTAAATTTTCTACTGCACCAAAACCACACGGACCTGGTTAGGAACTGTAAATGAATAACTTGGACAGGTCTTTATTAAAGGAAATTAAATGACCATTGCAAATGATATTATTCGTGGCCGTATTCCTGATTTTGACGCTTACTTGCGTGAAGGGGAGTCATTGGATGATATTGATGAATATGGGTTTACACCGCTGATTGAGACGGCTATCACGCGACAACCTGCGATTGCTGAATTGCTCATTAGACGAGGGGTTGAGATCAACAAGCCTGACGTTACGGGTCGAACGGCGTTGCATTGGACCGTTGATAATAATGACTTGGAGTTGTCACGCTTGTTGCTTGAGCACGGCGCCAATGCGAATGCCTACACGCGTGCAGGCGCGTCAGTGTTAGTTTATCCGGTTTTGCGTGGTCAGGATAAGATGAAGCAATTATTGTATCAGCATCATGCCAAATTGAATTTTGCCTTGGATTTTATTGTCGGTAAGTTGATTGGGCATCGATTTTCTCTACAAGGCGATGTGGATATTTTGAATGCCGAGGGTGAATTCGTCGAGCTGGATTATGAAGGATTTATTCTTGAATTTACGGTGGCGGTTATTCAGGATTCTTTGCGGCGCTTTACGAGTAGTTATTCAACACGTCACTTACGTCATCATTTTCCTTACTTGCATGCAATTATGGACGCGATTCAGATTGCTGAGGAATTGCTGCAATTACAGCATCATGTTGATTTCTCTCATGTCGATATTGATCGGGTTAATCGATTGATTCAATCACCGATGTTGATTCTTCCTGCAGCAAGCAGAGGACATGCAATGTGTTTTGTGCGCTTTCATGAATTGTGGGCAAAAATAGATAGGGGAGAGAATGCCTTAAAAGAGGGGAGTGTTAATATCTATCGCATTTCTAAACCTCAGGCATTTACGAGTGATTTTATACGTGAGTTTTTATATAAAAAACAAAGTCGTGATTATTTCCATGAGCAAATTAATGACGAATTAGGCTTAATTCATCTCTCTAGAATGCCAATACCCCCACAGATTTCAGGTAATTGCTCCTGGGCAAATATTCAGTCGGTTGTTTCTGTAGGCTATGCGTTACAGCAGATTGAGTTTACTAGTCAGTTTTTATTTGATGAACCACTGCAGTTATATAATGCATGGGTTGAGTGGGATCAAGATAGAGCATTGGATGAGTGTATCCAGCAGTTTTATTCAGCTAATCCGTTACGTAAGGCTAGTCTTGCATCGATGTTGGGAGGTATTTTATTCCAGACATGTGATGATCGCAGTGCTCATCACTTAGTGCGAGCAGAAAAGATTCTAACCATTTTAACCCTGCCTGATTATTATTATATTTTAAAGTCTTATTTAGACATTTATTGTATAAAACGATTAACTCGTAAAGGAAATAACCTTTTGAAATTATTAGATGATTGTGGATTCAATCCCGGTATTGGTGTGACGCCGATAGCCACTGGATTGTAGCAGATAGCTCTAATTGTAAATCATCTACAATTGATTTTAGAGACTCTTTGGAATACATTGACTCTGTCTGCGCTGCCTGCCAAATGCCATGTGGCCATAATTTATCGTGGGAATATCGCGCAACGATGTGGATATGAAGTTGCGAAACGATATTTCCTAACGTTCCTACGTTTAGTTTGTCGGGTTTGAAATAGGTTTTTACAATGGTTGAAAGCTGAGATATTTCGTCAATCAGTTGGTGTCTTAATGTGGGTGATAAATCATCCACATCTCGCAACTCATTTTGACGAGGTACTAAAATGAGCCAAGGATAATCCGCATTATTTTTTAATAAAACTCGGCATAAAGGCCAATCGATAAGCATAATGCATGTTGCTGTTAATCGATCATCCATTTGAAAAGACATCGTTTAATTCCTCATGACCAACAACGGAATAATATTTGAGTAGTCATCTGTCCACAGTATTGATTTCTGATTTGTTACAAAATGCCAATTTGACACCTGCATTATTTCATTTGCCAATCGGTCACTTCCCGTTAATAAAACCCATTGAGATGGAAATTGGCCCAATTGAGTATTTCCTGCATCATGTTGGTGTAACATGATGAGATTAAGCTGATGCGCGGCGGCGGTGATGACGGGCAATACATTTAAGTGGCGATTGCTGATGTTAATCAGGATCGTGCCGTCGTGTGTTAATTTCTTTTGATACAGCGCGAAAGCTTCAAGGGTGAGTAGATGCACCGGTATTGCATCTGATGAAAATGCATCCATGACCAGCAAATCAGTCGATGCGTTAGGAAAATTATTGACTGCAAGACGTCCATCTTGATGAATAATTTGAGCACTAGCTGGACATTTTTGTAAATTTGTAAAAAGATTGGGGTTAGACGCAATGTGAATCACTTGCTCATCAATTTCAATCAGATTAACCTCATCATTTGGCTTAAATTGGCATAGCAACGTTCCAGCACCCAGGCCTAAAATTGTTGCATGTAATGGTTGCAAATGGCTTTGTAATGTACGAATAACGGATGAAACTGGGCCGTAATATGCAATAGCCCCATTGGTTTCATCCGGTCCTGATTGAATTTGAAAGCCATGGAGCGTGCTTTGGCTCATCAAATAATGAGCATTGTTTTGTGAAAATACGCGTTTAATACCATAAAAATTACGTTGTTGATCGATGATGTTGTCAGGGCTGAAATTAGGCAAGAAGATAACGGCAAATAACATGCTAAGACTTGTCAGTTGGCATGCTTTACTTCCTTGTTGAATCATAATGAAAGTTAATGCAATGATTTCTATCAAATGAAATTCATGAACAGATTCCAACCAGATCATATGACGAGTGGCGATTGATAGGGCTAATAAACTCAGAACAACTAATGGTGTGAGCCATTGATGCTTACGTTGATGATTGGGACAACACACTATTGCAAGGAGAACGATCAATGGATATTCATAAGCATGAGAAAAGATTCGTGGTGCGATAAGCCCATTCAATAAGCCCGCTAAGAGTCCTCCTATTGCTAAGCATAAATAAAATGAAGTCAGGGATTGAGCTGTTGGACGCTTTTGGACAAGGTTTCCGTGGCAAAGTAATGCAATCATGAAAAAACAGAGCAAGTTTGTAATAATTAATGATCCGGCCGGGATGCGATTTGCACCAAACATAAAACTAATAATAAGGAACACAAAAGCAATGGGGGTGTTACGAACAACCCAACGGTGTTGAATCCATGGTTTTGCGGCAAATGTTATGATGAATGAGAGCAAGTAAAGCGCAAGTGGAATCACCCAAAATAAAGGAGTAGCCGCTATGTCGGTTGAAATATAAAACGTGACGCCTAACATTAGGCTGCATGGGATAAAGCTTAATCCAATCCAGGTTGCTTTTAGTTGTATATTCAATCGCTCCTTTACTGGGTTGACCGCTACACTGGGTAAATAGCGAACGGTAATCATTAATGTCGTGATTAAGGCGATATATGCGATATAGATTGTATCCCAATAGTAAAATTGCTCACTAATGCCTATCGTACGCTCGATAACCCATGGATAAGACAGCAATGCGAGCAAGCTGCCAATATTACTTGCCACGTATAAAAAATAAGGGTCAGGTGCTTTTTTAGCGAGGGTTCGGCTGAATGCGAATTGTAGGAGAGGGGCTGAGCTACTGACGATGAGTATGGGTAATCCCAATTGACATAATAATGTCTTGAGAATAAGAAATGCTGGATCCGTTGCCGATAGAACCGGGGTAAGGTGCAAAGGTAATGCACTAAGGCTTGTGATACACATGAGTAGATGAATGACTCGCCAAGTCATCGTCCCTTTAAAACGACTTAAACACCAAGCATAAGCATATCCGAATAATAGCATGGTTTGAAAAAACAACATGCATACGGTCCAAACAGCGGGGGTTCCGCCAAAGACGGGAAGTAATACTTTAGCTGCAATCGGCTGCATCACAAAAAGCAGTATAGCACTCATGAAAATGGTCAGCGGGAATACTATTCGAGTGATCCAGTGGCTACTTGAAACATCGGTGATGGAGGGGGATGTCGTTAACATGAAGCCAGATTGCCCTTTTGTTCAATCCATGCTTTACGATCCGGTGCGCGCTTTTTGGCGAGCATCATGTCCATAATCGCCATGGTTTTTTCGTCATCATCGAGAGTAAGCAGGACAAGACGCCTTGTGAGAGGATCCATGGTCGTTTCGCGTAATTGTAAAGGATTCATTTCCCCCAAACCTTTGAAGCGTTGGACATGAACCTTAGCTTTACTGGTTTGCGCAAGCTGATTGGTAATGTTAATCCGTTCATCATCATCCAAGGCATAATACACTGATTTCCCCGCATCGATACGATAGAGTGGTGGCATTGCAACATAAACATGCCCCGCTTGAACGAGTGGTTTGAAATGGCGAAGAAACAGAGCACAAATTAATGTCGCGATGTGGGCGCCATCGGAATCAGCATCGGCCAGAATGCATACTTTTCCATAACGCAGTCCAGTTAAATCGTCTGATCCAGGGTCAACGCCGATGGCGACAGAAATATCATGAATTTCTTGAGAGGCGAGTACTTGTGACGACTCGACCTCCCAGGAATTTAAAATTTTGCCTCGTAATGGAAGAATCGCCTGAAAATCTTTATTGCGAGCCTGTTTAGCCGATCCACCTGCAGAGTCTCCTTCCACTAAGAACAATTCTGCTTGGGCCAAGTCTTGTTGTAAGCAATCGGCCAACTTACCTGGTAAAGCAGGCCCTTGACTGACCCGTTTACGAGCGACTTGTTTCGCTTGGCGAAGTCGTTTTTGAGCGCGCTCAATGGCGAATGCAGCAATCAACTCACCTTGAGTTCGATTTTGATTAAGCCACAAGGAAAATGCGTCTTTAATAATATTAGTCACGAACGATGCGGTTTGTCTTGAGCTCAGCCGTTCTTTGGTTTGTCCAGCAAATTGTGGTTCTTTCATTTTGACGGATAGGACATATTGGCACGGTTCCCAAAGATCATCTGCTGCGAGTTTTGTGCCGCGTGGTAAGAGATTGCGTAAGGTACAAAAGTCTGACATGGCTTCAAAAAGTCCTGCTCGTAGGCCATTTACATGCGTACCGCCCAAGGGGGTTGGGATTAAATTGACATAACTTTCACTTAGACCATTGTTGATTGCGGGTGACCAAATGAGTGCCCAATCAAGCGTTGCGTCATGGCTTTTAAATTCACCTGCAAACGGCTCTTCTGGAAAGTAATCAGAGGGCAATGATTGGCTCAAATAATCAACCAGACCATTCGCAAAACACCAGGTGGTTGTTTCTGTGGTGGCTTTGTTGATAAAGGTCATTGATAACCCCGGGCACAGCACTGCTTTAGCACGAAGCGTGTGAATGAGGTGTTTGACTGAAATTCGCGTTGTATCAAAATAATGAGCCGTCGGCCAAAATCGAATTGTGGTTCCGGTATCGTTCTTTCTAGTCGTGCCTTCTTCTCTTAATTCAGCCAGTTTAGCGCCCTTAGCAAATGACATTTTATAAATAACGCCATTTCGTTTAATGGTGACATCCAATTGATCAGAAAGTGCATTCACAACTGAAACACCAACGCCATGAAGTCCGCCAGAAAAGCTATAATTTTTATCTGAAAATTTTCCGCCTGCATGCAGGCGGGTCATGATGACTTCAACACCGCTTAAGCCAATCTGTGCATGGATATCAACGGGCATACCACGTCCATTGTCTTCAACTTCAATGGAACCATCGTCATGCAATGTAACGATGATTTTGCTGGCATATCCTGCCAATACCTCATCGACACTGTTATCAACTACTTCTTGTGCAAGGTGATTGGGTCGAGTTGTATCAGTGTACATACCGGGTCGGCGTTGTACGGGTTCCAATCCAGTGAGTACTTCAATGGCATCAGCAGTGTATTGTTCAGACATAGTCGCCGTGAGATCGTAAGGGTAGTTTTGTAGTGTATCATGAGCACCTGACCTACTCAATCGATGGATGTGATTACGGCGGGTTGAAGCAAGGATGTCTACGATGTCCTTACTCAACGACAATAGGCGGAAATTTATCAGCATAATTCAACGGCCGTTTCGACAGCTCAATACCCGTTTTATGTGCGATGTTTAAAAAGGCTTGTGCTGTTGGGTTGCTCGCATCGGCTACGATGGGTTGGCCTAGGTCGCATTGTTGAGTTACGTGCTTATCAAGAGGCAGTTGGCCTAATAATACGGTGTTAAAACGATCACATAATTCTGCAGCTCCACCTTGCCCGAACAATGCCTCTTGGTGGCCACATTGACTGCATGTATGCAAGGACATATTTTCAATAATACCTAATACATCAATGCTTGTTTTTTCAAACATTTTTAATGCTTTCTGTGCGTCCATGGTAGCAACCGTTTGTGGTGTAGTGACGATGATTGCAGCGGTTAAGGGAATTTTTTGTACAAGGCTGAGTTGAATATCGCCGGTACCTGGTGGCAGATCAATCAGTAAATAATCTAAATTATCCCATAATGTTAGATCCAGCATTTGAATCAACGCTTTGGCAAGCATTGGCCCACGCCAAATGAGCGCTTGTTCGTCCTCTGTCAGATAACCAATTGACATGGCCTGTATGCCGTGAGCCATTATGGGTAAATAATGGTCTCCACTCAGTTGAACGGGGGCTGTTTTACCAAGCATTAATGGAATACTTGGGCCGTATATATCTGCGTCAAGAATACCAACGCGTGCGCCTTGTTGCGTTAGAGCGTAGGCTAAATTGACAGTGACGGTTGACTTTCCAACCCCTCCTTTTCCGGAGGCGATGGCAATCGTGTTTTTAACACCGCGCAAGCTTTTTCCAAGCAATTGAGTGCGGTGAGCTTTAATATCAATGTTCATAATGCGAGTGCTTCCCATTGTTTAAAGGGTGATAGTTCAGGTCGTCCCATTGCCTTTATAGGTAGATAAAACGTTTGTTCTAGTAAGTATTGTCCTCCCAATGCCGCATGAGAGACGTTATCGGTAAAGACTATCCATGTACTTTGAGCAGGGAAATCAATGCGTTGCTTGTTGAGTGATTGTTGATAATGATCGTCAAGTTTCATTTTATCATGTAATTTCAGCATAAAATGATCATAGGGTGAGCGAATCGTTTTGCTTGCTCTTAACCACACTAATAATCTGGCACGAAGTGCATTGTAAGATGAAATTTTTGATGAAAAGCGATTGAGTACTTGGCTGAATGGTTCCCCAAGATCCCAAACGCGCGGCGCATCATTAGGGTTAATATTACAAAAGACACGTAAAATACGTTGGCCATAAACCGGTGTTGAAGGGAATGCATCAATGTGTACGCGCGAGTCGTCTTTTCGTTTTGATAGTTTACGATTTTGTACTTCAGCGGGGCGATAACTGGTTTTTCCCCATACCAGATCGTTGCTATAACGAGGTGCAATTCCGATTACTAATTGCCTTGTATATTCAGCAAAACGATGCATAAACAACGAAGTAACGCGTGTTAACTCAGAAGACGCTAGAGTACTGAGACCGGCAAGTCGTTGTTTACGGTAGTCATAGCTGATGTTTTTATGCTTAGGATGTAACACTGACTCACTAAGTAATACGGTTTCTGTTTTGTCAGGACGAAAGCTGTAATGGGGAAAATAGATGACTTGGCCTGATTCAAGGGCGGCTAGACTTCGTTCAATTATTTCGGGTGTTAATGCGCTTAAATGGGATAGGTCCAGCGTAAGTAGTCGTTCATTCATGCTTGATCCTTTTTTTGTATTATACTCGTTAATATACTTAATATAAACAAGGAGTGTACCATGAGTGACATCGCGAATAAATTGTCGATTATATTAGCGGATACCTATGCGCTATATTTAAAAACGCAAAATTATCATTGGCATGTAAAAGGCGCTCAATTTAAATCGTTGCATGAGCTGTTTGAGATGCAATATCGAGAATTGGCAGAAGCGGTTGATCAATTGGCTGAACGGTTATTGATTCTTGGACATCGTGCTCCTGCAACGTTCAAGGAATTTGAAAAATTAAAAAACATTAAAGACGGTGATTCGAGTTTAAATGCAAAACAAATGGTTATCGAATTGTCAGTTGACAATGACCGGCTGGTAAGTGATTTAAATAGCACAATCGCTGTCGCACAAAAAAATAATGACGAAGGTACAATTGCATTGTTAGCCGATCGTATTAATGCTCACGAAAAAGCGCGATGGATGTTAAACTCTTCGCACGATTAGATTTTTTGAATGGATAGATCAATGACAATAGAAATATATACCGACGGGGCCTGTCGTGGAAATCCTGGTCCCGGCGGCTGGGGAGCGTTGTTGCGCACGAATGGAGTAGAGAAAGAACTAAAGGGATCAGAGCCGAATACGACCAATAATCGTATGGAGCTAATGGCTGCCATTATGGGTTTACAAGCATTAACACGTTCATGCGAAGTGAGTGTTTACACTGATTCTCAATATGTCCGTCAAGGCATGACGGAGTGGCTTGCGGGATGGAAACGTCGAGGATGGCGTAATTCGAAAAATGAGCCTGTTAAAAACGTCGATCTTTGGCAGCAATTGGAAGTTGCTGCGTCGAGTCATCAGGTGCATTGGTATTGGGTGAAGGGACATTCTGGGCATCCTGATAATGATAGAGTTGATGCTTTAGCCAATGAAGCGATTGATGAATTACTCGCGGGGCAGAGACGATGAGGCAAGTTGTTTTAGATACCGAAACAACGGGTATTAGTCCTACGAGTGGCCATCGCGTGATTGAAGTTGGTTGTGTCGAGATCATGAATCGACGGCTTACGAATCGTCACTATCATACTTACCTTAATCCTCAGCGTGAGGTGGATGAGGGCGCGTTTAAGGTGCATGGGATAAGCACAGAATTTCTGCAAGATAAACCGTTATTTAAAGATATTGTTCATGATCTATTGGCATTCCTCGAGGACGCCGAAGTTATTATTCACAATGCACCGTTCGATACTGGTTTTCTAAATTCCGAGTTAAAAAAAATAAAATGGAAAAATGCGTTTGAAGATCATTGCCGTGTTTTTGATACATTAGCTTTCGCGCGTGCAAAGCATCCAGGGCAACGTAATACGTTGGATGCATTATGTAAGCGATATGATGTTGATAACTCCAATCGAAATCTCCATGGTGCTTTATTAGATGCGGAAATTTTAGCATCCGTGTATTTAGCAATGACAGGAGGGCAAACGGAGTTATTTGCAGAAGAGGGATTAGAACAATCACAAATCATCCAAACATCACACCGAACTAACCTTATAAGTCATTCGCCGGTTATTTATGCAACAGCAGCTGAATTGGAGAGTCATGAAGCGTTTGTCCAATTTATTGTTAAAAAATCAGGGGTTGATTTACATTCCCAAGACTCATAAAGATCAATAAATAATCCTGCTGCTCAAATTTATGCTATACTTGCACTACAGTAAGTATTAAATAAATAGAGGAGTACTCATGGACGAGAACATTAGAACATATTCTTTACCATACATTAAAAGCGGTATGGCCATTGGTGGGCTGGTTTTTTTGGCGTTGGTTGGGAACGTTCATGTAGTGAACGCTCACTCTGAGTCATCTAACCAATCTATTCTTAATCAAAATGTTGCAGCGAATAATATAAATACCTTTGTATTTAGCCCACGAACACGAACTTGGAAGGCTATTAATGCTTCAGGTCACGTGGTTCGTACAGGTAAAGGATCGGCTGGTCGTGGCTATTGCCCGGATGTTCACCGAAGCTGTCGCACGCCCTCGGGGACGTTTAGTGTCATTAGTAAGGGTGGGCCAGGATGTAAATCCAGTCGCTTTCCAGTTGGAAAGGGAGGCGCACCGATGCCTTACTGCATGTTCTTTAGCAAGTATTATGCGGTTCATGGTTCGTATGACGTGCCAAATTATAATGCAAGCCATGGATGCGTTCGGATTGAGCCTTCAGAAGCTCATTGGCTGTCGAATAATTTTATGCATGTTGGAACACGTGTGGTGATTAAGCCATATTAGGCAATGTCTCTAATCGCGGGCATGTTGTCTTGGCGTAGATTTTTCCATTTCCCCAGCAGTTCTCAATATGGAGCAATTACACAAGGATCGCCTCAAACCCAGTACTGTCATCCCAGCGCAGGCTGGGATCCATTTCTGAATGAGCACAGTGCCATTTTGATGCATGGATACCCGCCTGCGCTGGGATGAAAATGATGTTGTTCAAATTATGATCTACATATTGAGAACTGCTGCCATTTCCCTCTCCCCAGCCCTCATCCCGCGAAAGACATTATCATTCTACTCAAATTCCTAGCGCGGAGGGGGCAGATCGTAAGTTATCTGAAAAATTTGTGTTCAGATTAAATTCGGGCATAGTCCATGTGATTTTTCCTCGGAGAGATCCTATTCGTCATCCTCTTCTTCAGCAATACTAAATGACGATCCGCATCCACAGGTGGTTTTAGCATTTGGGTTACGGATAACAAATTGTTCACCTTGAATGCCTTGGACGTAGTCGATTTCAGCTTGATTCAAATATTGGATACTCATGGAGTCAACTAATAGCTTTACGGAGTTCGTATTACCAGAACAATATTGTGTGATGATCGTGTCGTCAGGCTGAATGGCTTCATCAAATGTAAAACCGTATTGAAAACCTGAGCAACCGCCACCCGTGATATAAACTCTTAAATTTAATTTGGGATTGTTTTCTTCAGAAATTAATGAAGCCACTTTATCGGCGGCACTGACTGTAAATTTTATGTCTGTCGTTGCTTCGTTGAGGGTTTCCATAATAACTCCGGTATTATTTACTTTAACTATCTAGGATTATAAACCATTTCTTTCGATAAACGTGCAAATTATTATTGCACAGCCCTGCATTTAACGATAATCTTCAGCGCGAACCAACCTCAAGGAAATGGATTATGCGTACTTGTGACGGGCTATCCCTCACTGAAGTACTGGTGTCACTTTTAATTGTGACCAGTGCTTCGCTTGCTTTAATAAAACAGCAATGGCATGTCAGCCGATTTATACATCACATTATTCGACGAAATGAAATCGCCTTTCAATTAGATAATGTTTCCGAACAGATCGTCGATCAACGCACTTTCCGATGAGAATGCAGCAAGGAACTAGCTTAGCTGAAATGTTAGTCGCGTTGGTATCATCAAGCGTGTTAATTCTGACATTGATGAATCAATACTTAGGTGTTAAGCGGCATTATCAACGTGTTGAGCATGGGCTTGAAACCGCAATGGATGTGCAATTAGTGTATGATTTAATGCGAGATAGTATACGGCAAGCTGGATTTACGCCATGCATAGGCGTGGACTATTTGACATCGATTGATACACGTAATCGTCGTCAAGGACTTGCTTCTATTGAAATGCAATCAGAGGATGGGGCAGGATTTCAAATCAGTCATATGAATACTCGTTACGGATTATTAACGAGTCAACTATCGCAAACTTCATGGATTGCAAAGCACGATATGTCGTATTTACGCCATGCATCAGTGTTAATTTCAGATTGTTATCATGCTGAAGTTCATACCATTGATGATATTCGTTTGGTGAATGGTCACAGTGAAATAACGCTTGGACAACCGATGGTGTATGACTACGTGCCACCAATTTATATCGGTGAATGGTTAGAAGAGGGATTTTTTGTGCGTCAAGGTGCGCTCTTTTACAGTTTGCGACACGTTGGCAAACTTTCACAAGCTATTAATGATGGCTCTGTTTCATTAAGCCAGCATAATGGAAAACGTTTTGTACACATTGAATTAGCCTTAGAGAAAAGAGAGAAGACGATTCAATTGGACACAATGCTGAGAAATGCGTGATGAGACAAAAAGGTATCGTCCTTTTTATGACCATGATTATATTGTCTATTTTGGCATTATTGATTTTATCTCTCATGCAAGCCATTTTGTTATATGTTAAGGCGAATAATCAGCTCATTCAGCGACATCAAGCATTTTATCAATTGGAGGCTGCATCAAATCAATTGGGTGTATTCTCAGTGGAGGATCGTCGATGCATGGTGAGTGAAAAAGATCCCAATGAAGTGATCGAATTGCTTCAACGACAGCATGGGTGCACAAGCGTGGTTGGGCAACAATCCTATCGCTATCTTGTTGAAGATTTAGGTGTTTATCCATGCTTGCAAATAAAGTTGGGTACGCGATTACGGAGCAGTCATCATTGGCTTTTGAGTGTTACGACGGAAGGGCCGATTTTTGAGTTATTGCAATTGCGTATTGCTCGGGTGGCTGATTTAGCGCCATGTGATGGCGCGAGTATTATGATAAACGAGGGAGTTATTAGCTGGAGGCATTTACTGGATTAGAGTGTTGAGTGTGCTGTTGTGCTTGACTCGCCTCCTGGTTGTGGTAAAATATGAACCCATTGTCTAATTTTAGTATATATTGAGGGCGTTGTGCATGACTAGATCACTTTCGATTGTAAAAACCAAGAACTGGTTTAGCCTTCCTGTCCTTTATGTCTTAATGATTGCATTAGGTCTATATAGCGGTGTTTCGGGTATTCCTGTTTTACAAAATTTTGGGTTATTTATTGCCGATGTGTTTATCAAAATTTTCAAATGTATCAGTTTACCCATTATTTCTTTGTCGATTATTGTGACCTTATCCAATTATCGTGCCGATGGAATGATGCGGACGATTTGGCGACGAACCATGACGTACACATTAGGGACGACATTAGTTGCTGCGAGTATTAGTTGTTTGCTCTATATTTTTATTCATCCGTCGATGGTTGGCACAGTAGTAGCTTCTGCAGCTACGCTACCGCTGGAACATACGGATTATTTTCATTATATCGCTACACTGGTTCCAGACACTATCTTTGCGCCGTTTTTGGATCATCAAGTATTGAGCGTATTACTGTTAGGTGTTGTGATTGGGATTGCGTTGCGATTTATTCCTGATGAAGATGCTAAGCATAGTGTGACGCAGTTTTTTCGAGGAGCTCATGGTTTATTCATGGTGATTACGCGCTGGGTTGTTGCCGTTATCCCATTAGGGTTGTATGGATTTATTACATCAACAGTAGTACAGCTTCGGGATGGTGCATCGTTTAAAGGGATTGGAGAGTATTTAACCATTGTTATTTTAGCGAATTTAATTCAAGGATTCATCGTATTGCCATTGTGGTTGAAATATCAAGGTATCAAACCGTTTACCATGATGCGTAAGATGTTGCCGGCACTATCGTTGGCTTTTTTCTCAAAATCATCGATTGGCAGCTTGCCAGTAACGATGAATACGGTTGAAAAAAATCTTCATGTGAAGCCCGAAATCAGCCGAGTAGTTTTGCCGTTATGTACAAGTATCAACATGAACGGTTGTGCTGCGTTTATCTTTGCGACGGTGATTTACTTGATGCAAAATCATGGCATCGTAGTTTCCTACGGAACGATGGTGATGTGGGTTGGGGTTGCGACGATAGCCGCGATTGGTAATGCAGGCGTGCCCATGGGTTGTTTCTTCCTAAGCGCTAGTTTGTTATCCAGCATGAACATTCCAATTACATTAATGGGAATTATTTTGCCATTTTATAGTCTGATTGACATGGTTGAGACGGCGTTAAATGTTTGGTCGGATTCATGCGTAGTGAAAGTCGTTAATGAAAAAGCAATTGTGAGTAGCTTAGTTGACGCAAATGTTGAGCCTGTTACCTGAAAATGTAACTATTTTAAAACAAGGGTTGGGGTGTAACAAATAATCCTAGAAAAAGCAGTAGATTCAACTGCTTTTTCTAGGATAATGTAATGCACAGGCCTGAATTCAAGAAAATCGAAGTTTCAATCGAGGTCAGCGAAGTAAACAAAATTGAAAAAAAATAAAATATGTGCTATTTTTAAAGTATGAATTACTACTTTAAAATACATACCAAGGAGAGCCGTTATGAAAGCTATTGTTGCTGAACGCGGTCAAGTTACTATCCCAAAACTTTTGCGTACAAAATTAGGTCTTAAACCTGGGACGGTCATTGATTTTCAATTGAAAGGTACAACACTTGTTATGGTAAAGGCAACACCACAAGATGGCCTTGATATAGTCTATGGTTGTTTGAAGCATCAAGCTGGGACTGATGACATCATCCGTTCCTTGCGAGGTGAGGAATGATTACAGCTGTAGATACTAATATTTTAATTGATATTTTTACTGCTGATCCTCTGTTTGGTGAACAATCTAAGACGGCACTAAGATCCTGTATTCAAGATGGGGCAATTATTGCATGTGATTTAGTTTGGACAGAAACAGCGACTATTTTTGAAAATTCATCCGCATATCTAGAGGTTATGGAGCAGCTCGGAATTGAATTTTCTCCACTTAATCGTGAAGCAAGTTTGTATGCAGCGAAGGTTTGGCGGCATTATCGAAAGTTAGGCGGCGCTCGAGAACGTATCGTCGCTGATTTTTTAATTGGTGCACACGCGATTATCCAATGTGACCAGCTATTGACGAGAGACAGAGGTTTTTATAAGCCTTATTTTAACGATTTAGTGGTTATTAATCCAACATTATTGTGATGTGTTGGTTAACAACAATTCACACAATGCATAATAAATTTCTACTAATGTTTCCAAATCGGCGAGTGCAACGCACTCGTTGACCTGGTGAATACTCGCGTTAATCGGACCTAATTCAATCACTTCAATGCCATAAGGCGCAATAAATCGACCGTCAGAGGTGCCTCCACTCGTTGAGAGCTCGGGTAGTTTTCCAGTGTGTTGTTGGATTGCTTGCTTGCAGTGTTCAAGTAATTTTCCGTGAGATGTTAAAAAAGGCTGACCGTTTAAGCGCCATTCGATGATGGGTTTTAAATTGTGACGGTCAAATAGTCCGTGTATTGCAGACTTTAGGCTATCTTCTGTCTGTTCGCTGGAGTAGCGAATATTAAAATCTAAAACAAGATCACCTGGAATAATATTATTTGCCTGCCCACCGGCATGAATATGGGTTATTTGTAATGATGAGGGTGGGAAATAATCATTGCCCTGATCCCATTGGGTTGATACCAGCTCTTGAAGTGCTGGACTTAGAGTATGAATTGGATTTTCAGCTAAATGAGGATAGGCCACATGGCCTTGTTTGCCTTGAAGAGTTACATTTCCGGTGAGTGACCCTCGTCGGCCAATTTTAATCACATCGCCTATTCGTGCAGTGCTGGAAGGCTCCCCTACAATGCAGAAATCAGGCTGAATTCCTGCTTCATGTAACTGAGCCATTACGTACTCAGTACCTAAATGAAAATGATCGCCTTCTTCGCCACTGGTTATTAAAAAACCAAGACTTCCAACAGGATTAGGATAATTCTTTACAAATCGTTCAGCAGCAAGCAGCATTGCGGCAATGCTGCCTTTCATATCAGCTGTGCCACGTCCATAAAGCATGCCATTATGGTTGGTCAATGTGAATGGATCAGTATGCCATTTTGAAGGGTCTCCAATTGGGACAACATCAGTATGGCCCGCAAAAATAAACAGTGGTTTTGCTTGTCCAAATCGTGCGAAAAAATTGGAAACGGGCGGATTGTCAAATCGTTCACATGTAAATCCAAGTGACTCTAATGTGTTGATTAAATTGGTTTGGCAGTCAACATCATGAGGAGTAATGGATGGGAAGCTGATTAATGTTCTGAGTACTTCCTCGACGGATTTCATCGCTTATCGTCTCGTAAAAGTTCATTAATGCTGACTTTGGAACGGGTTTTTTCATCAACTTGTTTGACGATAACGGCACAATAAAGGCTGTGGCTGTTGTCAGGACTTGGTAAATTTCCTGCGACAACCACGGAGCCTGCAGGGATTTTGCCGTAGGATATTTCGCCGGTCAGGCGATTATAAATTTTGGTACTTTGGCCTATAAATACCCCCATGGAAATCACTGATCCTCGTTCAACAATGACCCCTTCAACGATCTCTGAACGTGCCCCAATGAAGCAATTATCTTCAATGATGGTCGGGTTTGCTTGCAGAGGTTCTAATACTCCACCAATGCCTACACCACCGGAAAGATGTACATTTTTGCCAATTTGAGCACAAGATCCAACTGTTGCCCAGGTATCGACCATGACACCTTCATCGATATAGGCACCGATGTTGACATAAGATGGCATTAAGATCGTATTTTTTGCAATAAATGCGCCGCGACGTGCAATGGCGTGCGGAACAATGCGTATACCCAAATCAGCGTATGCGGAAGCGGGAAGATTTGAAAATTTAAGCGGTAACTTATCGTAAAATTGGCAAAACCCAGCATCGACGACATCATTTGGATATAATCGAAACAAAAGTAAAATTGCTTTTTTAATCCATTGATGAACATGCCATTCCTGATTTATTTTCTCAGCGACGCGAAGTCGTCCGTTATCGAGGCCATCAATAACTTCATTAACTGCGTGAATAAGCTCTTTGGGTGCCGATGTTGGGCTGATTGTTTGACGTTCTTCAAAATAGTGCTCGATAAGGGTTTGTTGAGAGGTCATTTTGTTTATCCTAATAGGTCATCAATTTTTGCAGCGCAGATAAAATCATTGTGAGACAAGCCTTTTAGGGCGTGCGTCATCAATGTGACGTGGCAATAGTTATATCCAACTTCAAGATCCGGATGGTGATTTTCGACATTTGCTATCCAGGCAATCGCATTAACAAAGGCCATGGTTTCATAAAAATTCTTGAAAGAAAATGATTTTTTGATTGCTGTGTGATTATTTATGATATTCCAGCCGTCAGCTAACTGAGGCATAAGATGTCCGATTTGCTCAGCATTGAGTGCTGCGCCAATGCCTTCACATGACTCGCAGTGACGGCTTTTAAGTGAGCTATTCATTAGAGCATTCCTTCTGTAGTAATGATTCGCAATAGTGTATCAAGAAAACGCGTATTCTGCGTATGCGTGCCGATTGTTACGCGCAAATAATTATTTAATCCATAGGCGTGAAGAGGGCGAACAATAATGCCTTGAGTTAATAACGCATTATAAATAATAGTGCCATCCATTTTGCAGTCAAACGTAATAAAATTTGCAAAACTGGGCAGGCAGTTGTAGCCACGTTGAACCAATACCTGGCGAACACGAATTAATTCGGTTCGATTTAATTCAGCACTTTCTAAAACAAATTGCTCATCTTCCAATGCAGCGACGCCCGCCGTTAATGCCGTTTGGCTAATCGTGAATGGTAGAGCAATTTTTTGTAGTAAGGCACGGATGTCGGGGTGTGAAATAGCATAACCTAATCGTAGGCCAGCCAGGCCATAGCCTTTAGAAAAAGTCCGAGTAATCACGAGATTTGGAAATGGCGTGATAAGGTCGATCGTATTGGGTGAGTCATTTGGGTTTAAAAATTCATGATAGGCTTCATCCAGTACAAGAATCGTTGTTTGGGGAATAGCCTGTAGCAGACGCAAAATGTCGGCATGATTGATCACGGTGCCAGTTGGGTTGTTCGGATTTGCAAGAAAAATAAGCGCAGTTTTTTCATTACATGCATTGATGAGAGCGTCAATGTCGACATGCCAGTTTGTTAATAAGGGGGTAGTGATCAGCGGGATCCCAAAAATTTTTGCTAAAATACTGTAGGTTTGAAAGGCATAATCATGCGTCAGAATGTGTTTGTCACGATGCAGTGCAAAACACATAATCAGCAGCTGGAATAAGGCATCTGAACCATGGCCCAAGGTTAGCATATTGTCATTGATCATGAGATGACGGGCCAGTTTCATCGGTAGCGGATGTGCAGATGGAATAGGATAAGTCGCAATTTGCAACGTGGATAATGCTGCAAGAGCATCACGTACCCGTGGACTACAACCTCTTGGATTTTCGTTGCTAGCCAGTTTGATTATATTGGTTATTCCAAGCTCGTTCGTGACTTCTTCGATGGATTTACCTGGAATATAAGGCGCGAGCGTTTGAATGCCTTCATGAGGCAGTTGGTTATAGTCACAAGTCATCATTGTGGATCCTGGTTAGGAATTTCGACCTTGAGTGGGGCTCTCGTTTCAGCTAAGCTAATTACTTTCCTATGAAATAGATTCATTGAGTCGTCTCCTGATGAAGGTTGACATCACCTCGTAATCTTCATCATACAATAATAAGACTTGGAGTGAATAGGGTGGCTGATTCAGAACATCTCTCATTTTCCAAGACTGAAGCTTCTCCCTTGATGGGGCCTAAGCTTCAGGCCAACATAAGATCATAAATCATATGAATTATTTTCGAATTCTTGTTTTATTAGGTTCTTTGCAGTACACGGTGTTTGCCAATGCTTCCGATCCATGTGAAAAATGGCCATCATGGTTGAAGTATATTTGTCTGCGCCCTTATCAAACGTGGACACAGGGAAATAATGAGCTATATCTCTCTGGTTATGCATGGCATAACCGATATTATTACGATAAAAAACGTCTTAGTCATTATAATGAGCTCGCTTATGGTGGTGGGTTGGGTAAAAGTTTTTATGATGAGAAGGGAAATTGGCATGGGTTGTTTGCCATAGCCTTTCTGGATTCACATAAAAATGTTGAGCCTGCGGCTGGGTATGCTTATTTGAAGGTATTGCACCTCACTGAAAACGCACGCGTGGGTCTCGGGTATGCGCTATTAGTCACTCAACGCCCTGATCTGTATCACGGGACTCCTTTCCCGGGTGCTTTGCCATGGGTGTCGTTGAACTATCGCCGCTTTTCAATATCAGGGACTTATATTCCTGGGTCTAAAAACATTGGAAATGTACTGTATGCGCTGGTTAAGTGGGTTCTCTAGGCGCTTTTTCCAGGTTTAATCAAAAAACACTGATGAATGCGTTTATTACGTTTAAAATCTTCATCAATGGTTTCAGTACTGATATCTTGAACTTGATACAGCTCGCCAATATGTTTAGATAGTTTAAATTGTCTAAAGTTGGTTGAAAAATACAATTCTCCATTAGGATTGAGTAAATGCATTGCCGCTTGGATGAGTTGCTCGTGATCGCGTTGGATGTCTAACGTGTCCGCCATGCGTTTAGAATTGGAGAAACTGGGAGGGTCAAGAAAAATCACATCAAATCGATCTTTTGTACGTCTCAACCAGTCCATGCAATCGAGTTGGATAAACTGATGTTTCGATAAATCCAGCGCGTTGAGTTTGAAATTTTCCTGTGCCCAATCTAAATACGTATTCGATAAATCAATATTTGTTGTCCATGCCCCTGCAATTGCAGCGTGAACACTGGCTGACGCGGTGTAACAAAAGCAATTAAGAAAACGTGTTTCAGGAGGCAATGTTTCAAATTTTAAACGTAACAGACGATGGTCTAAAAATAAGCCGGTATCTAAATAATCATATAAATTAACCTTTAGACGCGCTTTGCCTTCTTGGACAATCAGAGTATGTCGCGTTTGATCGACTTTTTCGTATTGATTCGTGCCTTTTTGTTGTTTTCTGGTTTTAATCACAATGTTATCGGCAGGAATATCTAAGACAATAGGCACTGCCTGAATAACCTCTAGACTTCGTTGAGCAGCCTTTTCAGCAGGAATGCTTGCAGGAGGGGCGTATTCTTGTAAAACGGCGTAATGATTATAAACGTCAATTGCAAAGGCGTATTCGGGCAAATCCGCATCATAGATGCGGTAGCAGCTAATTTGATGACGTTTAGCCCATTTTTTGAGATGACTAACATTTTTTTGTAGGCGGTTTGCAAACATTTGTACGGCAGGGGACAAATGTTCTGGAGCAGCGTTCTTAAGTCGGTTGGTCTCATCGAGATGAAAACAATAGAGCTTGCATTCTAATGCGCCATTATATACTGAATACTGTTTTCCCGATCGAAGCCCAATGGCTCTTGCAAGTGTCGAGTTATTTGTAATAACGGCCGCGTTCCAGCCTCGAAAATGTGAATGCAATACCTGACCGAGTTGTTGATAAGTTGGGATGAGCTGTGTTGCCTCCCCGAGGCGCTCACCGTAGGGAGGGTTTGTGATGAGTAAGCCGTGTGCTTCTTGCGTACTGCAGTCACTAAGACCAACATGATTAAACTGAACTAATTTGGCTACGCCCGCTCGCATAGCATTGGCGTTTGCCATCGCAACGGCTTTAGGATCATCGTCGGAACCGTGTAACATGACTGGAAGTGGTTTGACTTGCTGTAGCGCTTCTGTACGTAATTTTTTCCATAGTGCGTCTTGGTGCTGCGCCCAATGATGAATCGATTGATCATCTCGTAATAATCCAGGTGCGATGTGTGCTGCCATTAAGGCTGCTTCGATAACAATTGTACCAGAACCACAGAATGGATCGCAGAGTGCGCCCCCAGCGGCCGCGATCTTGAGCCATTCTGCACGATATAGGATAGCGGCGGCTACATTTTCCTTAATTGGAGCGCCCCCAGCCTGAGTACGATACCCACGTTGATGCATGCTATAGCCAGTTAAGTCAAAGCTCACGGTGAGATCATCGTTTTTTAGAAAAGCGTGTAATCGAATTTGCGGTTCTTCGCGAGAAACTTCTGGGCGGCTACCCGTTAATTTACGAAAATGATCAACGATTCCATCCTTGACAACTTGAGCACCAAACATAGAATTTCGTATCTGAGAGGATTCTCCGTGAAATTCAACAGCAAATGTTTTCGTTGGTGCAAATACAGTTTGCCAGTGAAATTGGTTGCACAATTGATAAATTGTCTCTTGATTATGTGCTTGGCCATTAAATAAAATGACTTGGACTCGGTTAGCTAATCGTGACCATAAGCATAGATTGTAAGCAACCGTTAAACTGCCTTCGCCAAAAACACCTTGAGGGCTTACACGGGTTACGTTCAATCCAATTTGTCGAACTTCGGTTTCTAATAAGTACTCTAATCCTTTGGGACAGCTAATAAATAAATATAGATTCATTGTAAACACGACCTTAAATAACGAAATAAAGCACGGCTAGCACCGGTATGTAGTTCCTTGGATTGCTCTTCGATGGCTTTTTTTATCAGCTGCTTTAGGTGTTGTAAGTCATCGGGATGATATTGATCAACAAATTCAGTTAAGGCTTCACGACCTTCTTGCATTAATCGATTGCGCCAAACCTCAACATGATGGAATGTGGCAGTTTGAGCATTTTCATGGGCAAGAACGGCATTATAAGCTTCGAAAACAGCATCACTATCTGATGAGCGCATTAATTTACCAATGAGTTGTGCTTGACGTCTGATCGCCCCATGGCTGCTGAGTGATTTTGCACTGATGATGGCGTGTCTTAAGCTCTCTGAAAGCGGCAATTTATCGAGATTTTCTACGCTCCAATTGATGAGTTGAACACCCAATTTTTGCAGTGAATCGGCATCTCGCTTTTTTTGAGATTTACTTTTTTCCTCTTCCATTTTTATATCGTCATGAATTAATTAATTTTGATTATACAATATATCGCAAGTAAGCGTATAATTGCATGAAAATTGAGGAGCCTCATGAGTAAAAATAAATATGCATTAACTATTTTCTCTCTGACTATGATTACGGTTGGATCGGTCGATAGCATCCGTAATTTACCCGCCACGGCATTATTTGGTAGTCAGTTAATTTCATTTTTTATGTTAGGTGCTTTGTTTTTTTTGATTCCAACGGCACTTGTATCTGCTGAGCTTTCTTCTGGTTGGGCTATAGAAGGTGGGATTTACATTTGGGTGAGAGAAGCTTTTGGAAAAAAAGTTGGCTTTTTAGCCATTTGGTTGCAGTGGATTGAAAATGTCATCTGGTATCCCACGATTCTTTCATTTGTTGCAGGTACGATTGGTTATTTAATTAACCCAGAATTAGTGAAAAATCCCTATTTTTTATGGTGCATTATTGTTACTTCCTTTTGGGGAGCCACCATTGTTAATTTGTCGGGTATGCGATCATCGGCTTTTTTTGCTAATCTTTGCGCATTGTTTGGACTGTTGTTGCCAATGGTGCTTATTATTAGTTTAGGAGGCATGTGGATTGTAGAAGGGAACCCCCTACATGTCGATTTGTCGCGTGACAGTATTTTACCGCATTTAGGTGATTCTTCCATGTGGGTTTCTTTAACGGCGATCATCATGTCCTATTGTGGGATTGAGATTGCAACCGTTCATGCCAATGACGTTGAAAATCCACAAAGAGCATTTCCAATAGCACTGATTTATTCGGTTGCTATTATCCTTGTGACGCTTGCTTTAGGTTCACTTTCTATTGCGGTTGTATTACCTCAGGCTGAGATTAACCTTGTTGCTGGGATCATGCAGGCCTTTGATGCTTTTTTTGCACGATATAATCTTGGTTGGTGTATTCCCCTTGTTGCGATTATGTTGGTTTTAGGTGGGCTGGGTGGTGTGAGCAACTGGATTATTGCGCCTACAAAAGGATTATTAATAGCGGCACAAGATGGCAATTTACCACCGTTTTTTCAGACGGTGAATCGTCATGAGGCCCCAGTGGTGATGTTGGTAGGCCAAGCGATTATCGTAACGCTGCTTTCGACGCTATTTTTATTTATGCCAAGTGTCAATGGTTCGTATTGGTTGCTGACTGCGCTGGCGGCACAATTGTATATGTTGATGTATTTCATCATGTTTATCACTGCCATTATACTGCGTATTAAGTATCCCAATCATCCGCGCTCATTTCGTATTCCAGGAGGATTTTTGGGACTCTTGTTAGTGAGTACTATTGGTATTTTTGGAGTGATTATCACATTTATTGTTAGTTTTATGCCGCCCACAGGCATTAACGTTGGATCAATGTGGCATTATGAAATGACCTTGGCGAGCGGCTTAGTTCTTATGTGTTTGCCACCATTTATAGCATCCTGGTTGCAATCACACTAATATACCCGTAAACCCGAACTGACCAAAAATAGCATTTTCAATCATTTCGGGTGTATATTTTTTCGATAAATAATGGCTGTGTTTCCAATGAGTTGAACAAGGTCTGCTGGTAGCTGTTGGCATAAATCATTGGCCATGTTGATGCGATCAGCTTTTTCAGCGCCGTTTATTTTCACTTTAATGAGTTCGTGTGTTGTTAATGCGATATTTGTTTCTTCCACGACAGCCGGAGTCAGGCCCTTCGATCCCATGAGTACAACGGGTTTTAAGTGATGAGCCTTTGCTTTAAGTTCTTGTTTCATTGCAGTTGTTATCATTTTATACCTATTAATTAGTGTTTTTACGTCAAAAATGTCAAATTATTACACGTCTTGCTGTGAAACGATAGTATTTTTCAGTATAATCAATGATTATTTTTGAAATTATAAAATGACGTCGCTTGGTTGACACGGGTGATATCATCTGTACCGTCAATCAAGTTTTACCGTCAATCAAGTTCGGAACATTATGAAACAATCAAAAAGCAGTAAACAATGGTTAAAAGAACATTTTGAAGATGTCTATGTCAAAAAAGCTCAAGCTGAGGGGTACCGGAGTCGTGCTGTTTATAAATTAAAAGAAGTTGATGAGCGAGAGCACCTGTTGCAGCCAGGCATGACAGTGGTTGATTTAGGCGCTGCTCCTGGAGGATGGGCGCAATATGCGGCTCAAAAGCTTGAAGGGCAAGGCACCTTAGTTGCTTTAGATTTATTGCCAATGGATGCAATTCCTGGTGTTGAATTTATTGTCGGCGATTTTCGTGAGGATGCGGTCCTACAACAACTTATGGCAATTATTCCAAAACAAGGTGTTGACCTTGTAATTTCAGATATGGCCCCCAATATGAGTGGTACGCCTGAGGTTGATATTCCTCGAGCGATGTATTTAGCTGAGCTCGTTTTTGATTTTGCACACCATGTCTTAAAGCCTGGTGGTGGAATTTTAATGAAATTATTTCATGGTTCAGGTTTTGATGCCCTGATTCAATTGGCTCGTCAGCAGTTTGATCGCGTGGTCATTCGAAAACCAAATGCTTCGAGACCTCGATCACGAGAAACATATTTGCTGGCGAAGGGCTATAATGTAAAAGAATGATGTTTAGTATTCGCAAAAACGCATTGGATGTGTATATAATCTTAAGTTACGGGACGTAATTAAACCATCATAAATGAGGTTAATATTTTGAACGATATGGTGAAAAATCTTTTTTTGTGGCTCATTATTGCTATAGTGCTTGTTTCAGTGTTTAGTAATTTTGGCCCGCATCAGGTGGGAACTGAAAAGGTTGCTTATAGCCAATTTCTTAAAGACGTAGAGCAGGGATCGGTGACGTCAGTAACGATTGAAGATAATAAAATTATCAAAGGTATGACCAAAAATAATCAACGGTTTGTGACTTACATGCCGGTACAAGATCAAGCACTTCTTGGTCAGTTACTGAAAAGTAACGTTGAAGTCACAGGACAAGAAAAACCACAAGAAAGTTTCTTACTTCATCTTTTCGTGAATTGGTTCCCGATGTTACTGCTCATTGGCGTTTGGGTCTTCTTCATGCGCCAAATGCAAGGCGGCGGTGGACGAGGTGGTGCCATGTCATTTGGTCGATCACGCGCACGTTTGATGGGGGAAGATCAAGTTAAAATTACGTTTGCTGATGTGGCAGGAGTTGACGAAGCGAAAGATGAGGTGAAAGAGCTCGTTGATTTTCTACGTGACCCATCTAAATTTCAAAATCTTGGTGGTCGAATTCCTCGTGGAGTTTTATTGGTTGGTTCGCCAGGAACAGGTAAAACCTTATTAGCTAAGGCGGTTGCCGGAGAAGCTAAGGTTCCTTTCTTTACAATTTCTGGTTCTGATTTCGTTGAAATGTTTGTGGGTGTTGGCGCGTCTCGTGTCCGTGATATGTTTGAGCAGGCAAAAAAACAAGCCCCATGCATTATCTTTATCGATGAAATTGACGCGGTTGGTCGACATCGTGGAGCGGGTTTAGGGGGTGGACATGATGAGCGTGAACAAACGTTAAATCAGTTATTAGTCGAAATGGATGGGTTTGAAGGCAGTGAGGGTGTTATTGTAATCGCGGCAACTAATCGACCTGATGTATTGGATCCTGCATTACTTCGTCCGGGTCGTTTTGATCGTCAAGTGGTTGTACCGTTGCCTGACATCCGTGGACGCGAGCAAATTATGAAAGTCCATCTATCTAAAGTACCTGTTGACGATGATGTTCAGATTCTTCCAATTGCTCGAGGTACGCCAGGATTCTCAGGAGCCGATCTTGCTAATTTGATCAATGAAGCTGCTTTGTTTGCTGCACGTGCTAACAAACGTAAAGTGAGTATGATCGACCTTGATAAAGCGAAAGATAAAATTATGATGGGTCCTGAGCGTCGAACGATGGTTATGGATGAGGCGGAGAAAAAATTAACGGCTTACCATGAAGCGGGCCATGCAATTGTTGGTCTTAGTGTTCCTGATCATGATCCGGTCTATAAAGTCACGATTATTCCTCGAGGTCGCGCATTGGGCGTGACGATGTTCTTACCTGATCAGGACAGATACAGTCATAGTCGGCGGCGACTTGAAAGTCAATTGGCCAGTCTTTTTGGTGGTCGAGTGGCTGAAGAGCTTATTTTTGGTGAAGAGCATGTTACTACAGGGGCATCGAATGACATCATGAGAGCCACTGAAATTGCGCGTAAAATGGTTACAAGTTGGGGCTTATCCAGCTTAGGGCCATTGACCTTTGGTCAAGAGGAAGGTGAGGTATTTTTAGGCCGATCGGTTAATCAAAACAAAGAAGTCTCTGATCAAACCGCCCGACAGATTGATGACGAGGTTCGTGCTATTATCGATCGTAATTACATCCATGCAAAACAAATTTTGACAGATAACGTCGACAAATTGCATAAAATGGCCGATGCATTGATCAAATATGAAACCATTGATGCCGGTCAAATTAAAGAAATTATGGAAGGAAAGGAACCGTCTCCTCCCAAAGATTGGGAATCGTTAAAACTTTTAGATAAAGAAAAAGACAATACCCAAAAAGATAATGAAAAAAAAGTGAATACAACTGATGGTAATGTGACAAGAACAAATCTAGCAGATGACATTCAAGGTGAATAGCCAGGAGTTTCGCAGTTGGTGCAATGCCTTGGATGTAGCAACACCTCTCAGTAAACCCCTCATTATGGGCGTATTAAATGTTACGCCCAATTCTTTTTTTGATGGTGGACGTTATCGTGATCTCAACCAAGCCCGTTCTCGTGCATTAACAATGCTAGAGCAGGGGGCTGATTTAATTGATTTGGGTGGGGAAGCGTCTAATCCATACGGTGGGTATGAATCAATCTCAGTCGATGAAGAGCTTTCTCGAGTTATCCCTGTACTTCAAACGATTCGTGACATAAGTGATGTATGTATTTCGATTGATACGTGCAAGGCAGAAGTAATGCGGGAAGCCGTTGCTGCTGGAGCCTCTTTGATAAATGATATTCAAGCGCTTGAGGGGCAGGACTCATTGCGTGTGGCGCAGCAGCTTAATGTTCCAGTTTGTCTAATGCATATGAATGGAACACCGCAAACCATGCAGGATGCGCCGGAATATCAACATGATGTCGTTGATGAAATTAATCAATTTTTTAGCGAACGCGTTGAAGCATGCGTCAATGCAGGCATTCCTCGAGAACTTTTGATCCTCGATCCTGGGATAGGTTTTGGAAAATCGATGATGCATAACTTAAATATTTTAAATCATTTGCCCGAATTTCATCGACACCGCAGGCCTTTATTGCTCGGTGTATCACGCAAACGTGTTATTGGTGATGTTTTACAAAAGCCCGTGTCTGAACGAATGATTGGTAGTATAGCGGCAGCTGTTTATGCTTCATTGCAAGGCGTTGCAATGATTAGAACGCATGATATTGATGAAACAAATCAAGCTCTGACAATGGTGAGTGCGATTTATCGCTACGAGAATTAGATATTAGGATGAGAACATAATGAATAAACGTAAATATTTTGGCACGGATGGAATTCGCGGTGAAGTTGGATTGTCTAATATTAATCCGGAATTTATATTGAAACTGGGTTGGGCCGTTGGTCGCGTTTTGGCGAATGGGGTACGGAAGACAGTGATTATCGGCAAAGATACTCGAGTATCGGGTTATATGTTGGAGTCGGCACTTGAAGCGGGCTTATCGGCCGCTGGTGTCGATGTGAGGTTGCTAGGACCGATGCCCACGCCAGCGATTGCATATCTTACTCAGACCTTGCGTGCAAGTGCCGGCATTGTGATTAGTGCATCTCATAACCCTTTTAAAGATAATGGAATAAAATTCTTTTCTGCTGAAGGCACGAAACTACCTGATAGTGTTGAGTTGGCTATTGAAGCTGAGATCGAAAAAAAATTGCAGACGGTTACATCTGAGGAATTGGGGAAAGTGACTCGGATTAATGATGCACCGGGTCGTTATATTGAGTTTTGTAAATCAACCATTCCATCAATGACCCGTTTATCGGGATTAAAAATTGTTGTCGATTGTGCGCATGGCGCAACCTACCATATTGCCCCCAAAGTATTCAGAGAACTGGGTGCCGAGGTGATTGCTATTGGTGATAAACCGGATGGATTTAATATTAACTTAAATTCTGGTTCTACATCGCCCGAACTCCTTCAGCAGGCAGTGTTACAACATGGCGCTGACATTGGAATTGCTTTAGATGGCGATGGTGATCGTGTTATGTTGGTAAGCTCGGCCGGCGAGTTGGTCAATGGTGATCAGATTTTGTATATTATTGCAAAAGATAGACATCAGAAAGGGTTGCTCAAAGGCGGGGTTGTTGGCACATTGATGAGTAATTTTGGTTTAGAAAAAGCAATGGAAACACTGGGTATCCCGTTTGCACGATCAAACGTAGGAGATCGCTATGTACTGGATGTATTGCGAGAAAAAAAATGGAAAATTGGAGGCGAATGTTCTGGTCACATTGTTTGTTTAGATAAAACGACAACAGGTGACGGTATTGTTGCAGCGCTTCAAGTATTAACGATTATGATTCAACAAGCTAAAACACTGGGGCAATTGTGCGAAGGGATTACATTGTTACCGCAATCGCTTGTTAATGTAAAAACTCCGAAAGCGTATGACTTGGCGAAAAACAGCCAAGTGACTGATGTTGTATCAAAGCTCAATAAATCACTACATGGAGAAGGAAGAGTATTGCTACGAGCGTCTGGAACTGAGCCCTTGCTTCGTATCATGATTGAAGGACAAGATAAGCTACAAGTTCAACAACAGGCAGATGCATTAGCAAGTGAGATTAGCTTGATTGCAGATCATATGTATACCCCGCATTAACAGCCGCAAATCGAAGGCGGGGATCCATGCTTAAATGTGGCACCGATCCAGCATCAGTATAGAATCCCGCCTTCGCGAAAATGACAAAAAAAACTGTTCATGCTCCGGGAATTCCGGTAGAGCCAAAATGAATAACATCAGGACACACAATGCCCGAATCTAACTATTTTAATCCATCTATTAATAATGCTGTTGCGTTCATGTTTTCTGAAAATATTCCTACGAATTTGCAAATAACAGCTGTCGATAAATTATCTTCTCAGTGGGGAGAAGATCTAGCAACTATTGCCGGATTTAATGAGAGTCAAAAAAGTTCTTTTTTTGGGAAAATAATCAAGAAAGACTACCAACATTTAGATAGCTTTCTGTATTCGCTGAAAGTGGTTTTACTACGGTTACAAGGAACGTTAGATAATATTTTCGGAGTATTAAGTACAGCGCATCACTTCAGTATTATTGAAAAGTTACGAGAAGAGATCACGGGATGCCTGGAAGGAACACATAGTCGAGTTGATGAAATTGTAAGAACATTTATAGTTCCCAAAAATATATTGGACTTATTGCAGCTCGTGCGCGAAGATCTTGTTTTGCAAGTGGCGTGTTCCTCCACGAATGATAACGTACATTATGCAAATGCAGTTTTTACGGTGGCGAATCGCTTAGATCTCGGGATCCGGGTTAGAAATGCGTGTGATTCCCACAGTAATGAACAAGTAGAAACGAACTTTTATTTTATATCGACACAATTAATACAACACTTTCAACATCATTTTCGTCCGTTTAAATTACCTTTCTTGCTACGCGAACAATTACAGACGTTTATTGCCCATTGTTATGTTGGCTCTCAAGACGAGCCAGGATATACCATAGGTGATTGTGAAAAAATTACCCATATTTTGAATCAATTTCTATATTCTGATGAAGCAGAATATAGGCGCTATGATGCGTACTTCTTGGCTGAAAATATAAAAGAAGACGATGAGCTTTTTTTCTTTAAGGATCTTGACTGGAAAGCGATAGAAATCTTGATGTTTAATCGGCTGGAGGATCTCGGTTGCTTTCATGGTTCATTATTAACAACCTTGCCTATCGAGACGCTAGAGGATGCCGCATATTGTAGTCGATTACTTCCTTCTGAAAGTCCTTTATTAGAGGAGCTATTCTCCAATAGAGGAATACCGTTTATATTGCAAAATAATCATGTGAGCACAATAGAGGGAAAAGAGTTCTTTTTGAGAGCAAGTCCTGCGCTAATTGATTTAGTGCTATTTAACAAATCTCTTTTTTGTGAGCGCAATTTTAACTTCCTGGCGAGTTGTCTGCCTCTGGACGTTTTTATACGTTGGGTCGATGCGCAAAGAATAGAGAATTATGTGGCGATTCAATATTTATTGGCTCGGGATGTTGGGGAGTTTGTAGCTCAAAATTTATTCTATAACAGAAGAATGTCTCACTCTATTTTTATGGGCTTACTTCTTTTAACCCAGAATATGACGAAAGATCAAAAAATGTCTTTTATGGTGAGCATGAGTAAGGTTCCCGAAGATTTAGAGCATCAATCTGACTTTGACACGATAAGTTCAACGAGTTCATGGATTGCCAAGTTAGAACGAAGAACCTGTTTTTTTCCGATGAATAGGCCTCTTGTTCAACTAGTACAGCAAGATCAACTCTCATCGAGTGCATGGGCACGGCTTATTGTTTATCTTGCACACCATAAAATCTATTCTTTTGCCCCTTGTTTGGTGGGGTGGCTAGAGGACGCACTTTCACAGGAGCAACCATTCAATATTACTGATATATCCATTCCGGAGCTATGGGAGTATTTAGAGGCGGCTTTGATTGAACACAAAAACCAAAGTGTTATCATTTGTTTTTTAGATAATGTGCAGGATTTTCTTTTACCAGAGCACATGGCTATGTTTATAAAGCACACCGAGGGTTCATTCAGATCCTTTATTAAGCACCTTAACGATTTTTGCCCTATTAATTTTCTTCCATTTTACACTGTAAGTTCTGAGTTTTTTAAGCGCTTATTTTTGAAAACACCGGTAGAATATCTCCCCGATTTATTAAAAAAAATGGGGGAAGGTTTTTATAGTGGACGAAGTGTCTTTTTAAATGCCATTGAAAGAGCGATGAATCGAGAAGACCCTTGTGTTTTAAATGAGCTTCTTAGTTTTTTAAGCCATATAGAAAACAGAGTATCAATGATCGATCATTCCTTCTTAATGGATAGAAAAATATTAAATTCAGATGGAGTAGGATTTTTGCATGGGATGATCGGCGTATTACTCGAGAACATCAAGTCCAAAAAAACACGACATATCGATGCAATTATCGACTTTTTAAATGCGTTTCTGAAAAACAGCTCACTCAAAAAATTTGAGATATTTTGGGGTGAAATACCGGATCATAGGAGGCGTCTCGCCATTATGCCGTCAATCAGGCTGATAAATGATCCTATTGATAATACAGTAACCAATGTGCTCGCACGCAGAGTTATTCTATCCGATCGATCCATGTTATCTTCAGAAACGAATCAAAAAATGGCTCATTTTATATTGCTATTAATTTATAAAATACAAAAGCTGTCCGAACATTTTTCTACTTTACCATTGAACAAAGAACATTTAGTGTATTCTGTAAACGCAGTGATTTGTTATACCCGAATGTTATATCAATCTCACTTCGTTCTAATACCACTGCTTCAAGATAATAAATTTTTTCTTCCCCCTGAGTTTGAGAAACATAAACCTTTCCTGGAAAAGACCTATTTTCAGGCTGTGTCTCAAATTTTAAACATATCTCCGAAGACTATAAATGATGTAATGAAAAACGAACTAACCAATTTTGAATTTCATCGTCATCAATGGAAGCAGTACAAGAAAGTAAATGTTTTGACGGAAGATGATCAGCGACATTTTAAAATAATCTTTGATGCTGTTTTTAAAAAAAATAAGAGCACTCTTGGGTCATGTTGTTCTGTCAGTGATGATGCAGATAAATCCTCGACGAATGAATTTTCGGCTGTTTAGACGACTTGATTTTTTACCCTCGCTCCTCTCCTAATTGATGAATAGCCGTCGACATCAATTCATCAGCGACGTGCATTACGCGTTGTGAGGATTCAAAATGTCGAGCTGTTTTTATCATTTCCATCATCTCGTCAACGGATTTGACGTTGGATTGCTCTAGAAATCCTTGTAAAACATGAGTTGTGCCGTTGTTAGGAAGAGGAGATTCGTCACTTGTATATAATCCTTGCCCTAAATAGTTCAGTGCCTGTGGATTTGAGAATTGCACAACACTGACTTGTTCAACTTTGTGGTGATCAATCAATAAGTTGCCATTTGAGTCGATTGTGAAGGGATTATCATCTACCCTTAAGACACCGCTTTTTCCAAGCAATCTCGCGCCCGTAGGCGTTGCTAGTTCGCCTTGTTCGTTTACGTGGAAATCACCACGACGGGTGTAAAATACGCCGTCATTTGTTTGGACTTCAAAATAGCCGTCGCCCGCTAGTGCTAGTTCGTTTGGAAGTCGTGATTGCGTAAAAGTTCCTTGTGAATATTGCGTTGAATGCTGTAATTGTTGAACGACTGTGGCCATTTGTGCTTGCAGTTGCTCGTCAAATCCTACATTCTCGCTGAGTTCACGTTTGTAGCCAGGTGTTTGCATGTTGGCGACATTTTGGCTTATTGATTCTAACTTAGCCTTGTCTTGTAACAAGGCAATTTGAGAGGCAGTGATTGCATCAAGCATCGTTATTCCTTATTTTACAACTCCAAACGATTCCACTTGAATATTGACCGGAATCTCGTTCATCCCCAGTACGGTTAAATGTGGAATGACTCGTTGAGTTAATTGTTTGATGTGGCGACGTAAGAGTGATGAACATAACAACACGGGCCTTTTTCGTTCGGCAAGCATGTTTTCAACCTGGATGGCGAGTGATGAAATAAAGCGCTCAGTCAAGCTTGGTTCTAATGCGAAATGATTATTGTTTAAACTTGATCCCAGTTTTTGTTCTAATGATTGGGAAAGTGTCAATACGGGTAAATTATTTTGATTAAACATTAATTTTTGGCAAATTGGAGTCGCGAGGCGTGCTCGAACCAACTCGGTGAGTTGGGATGCGTCATGAATTGTTTTTCCATGTTCTAATAAGACTTCAAGTATTGTGGGGAGAAAGCGGATGGAGACTTTTTCTTGCAATAAATTTTGTAAGATTCGCTGCACATGTCCAAAGGGTAATAGGCCAGGTATCAATTCATCTCGTAAGTTGCTGATATGAGGTTGCTCCAGAAGTGTTTCTGTTTGTGCACGAGTGAGTAAGTCTGCAATGTTATGCTGAACGGCATCATTGAGATGGGTAGCAATCACCGTGAGAGGCTCACATAGTGTGAATCCTAGTTCGGTTGCTGATTTATTTTGATTCGGTGTTATCCATGTTGCACTTAAGCCATAGCTCGGATCTCGAACCTCGACTCCAGTTAAACGTGCAGGTTTTTGCTGATGCGATTCAATGGCTAATAATTTATCCAAATGCAGTTGATGAACGCCTTGCTGATTGCCTTGGATGCATAAGGTATAGAAAGGGTAGTTTAGCTTTTTTTCAGATCGTATTTTTACTTCGGGGAGAACAAACCCAAGATCATAGGCTAATCGTTCACGCAGTTGTTGAATGAGAAGCAAGAGATCCTGCTCATGAGGTGCCAGTTCACGGAATAATTCAGGGTTCAGCTGAATTTCTATCGGATGAACGCGGATTTTTTCATATAGCGATTCATGAGCAGGTTCATTGAGCGCTTCTTGCCGTTGTTGCGATTTCATTGCATAAATCGTCGCAACTATAAAAAGAGATAGCATAATGAGCACGGGTAGGGCTGGGATGCCTTTTAATAAAAGTAATCCGAGTAAACTGCAGGACACGACGATCAAACTTTTAGGATAGGATGTTATTTGTTTAGCGACTTCACTTCCTAAATGTGCATCAGTGGCTGCTCGGGTGACGATAATACCGGTTGCGAGTGAAATGGTGAGTGCTGGAATTTGAGTAATCAACCCGTCACCAACGGTTAATAGAGAATACGTATGAATTGACTCCGTCAAGCTTAACCCTTTTTGTGCCATGCCAATTGCAAAACCACCGATGATATCAACGAGAATAATTAACACTCCGGCAATGGCGTCACCTTTTACAAATTTGCTCGCCCCATCCATTGCGCCATAAAAATTGGCTTCTTTTTCGATTTGGCTGCGTCGGAATTTTGCTTCTGCCTGTGAAATAAGACCTATATTTAAATCAGCGTCAATACTCATTTGTTTACCCGGCATGCTGTCGAGCGTGAAGCGCGCGGCAACTTCCGCGACACGCTGTGCACCATTTGTGATCACAACATACTGCACAATGATAAGAATCAAAAATACCACAAGACCCATGACATAATTATCGTGAATCACATATTGTCCTATCGCGTAAATAACACGACCCGCGTTGGCATCCGATAAAATGAGGCGTGTTGCAGAGACATTTAATGCCAAGCGAAATAACGTTGACATGAGCAGCAAGGTAGGAAACGTTGAGAAACTCAGGGGCTTATCGGTATAGAATGTCAATAATAAAATGGTTAATGCCCAACTGAAGTTAGCAATGAACAATAGGTCGAGTACTCCAGCTGGAATCGGTATAAATAAAATCAGCAGAATACCTGTTGCACATCCAATCATGGCAAGCTCACTGCCATTACTGAAAACGTTATTTTTTCTCATAAGGTCATGACCTTTTGTTGATAAATATCACGAAATATCATTGCCACCATGGGATAATAGGAGCGATCGACCCATTGATTTAAATGCGATGATTCAAATAGCATGCGTGCCAAAGGTTTGTTTTCAACAATAGGAATACGATGCTGTAGAGCGAGTAATTTAACGTGTTTTACCAGTTCACCTTGCACTTTACAGACCACTTTGGGTGCGGGCATTAAGCCGCGATCGTATTTCAAGGCAATCGCTAGGTGAGTTGGGTTAGTAATAACGACATCGGCGGTTTTTATATGGCTTAATGATGTTGTTTTTTGACGTTGTTGATATTGCAGCTGCCTTATTTTTGCTTTAATTTTGGGATCACCCTCACGTTGACGGTATTCATCTTTCACTTCCTGTTTGCTCATCCGTTGATCTTTACCAAATTTCCAGAGTGTATAGCGTTTATCAATGAAGGCAAATGCAAAAAGTAGAATGAATAACTGTAATAATAGCTTCAGCAATAATGTTAAAAATAGGGGAGTAACACGGGAGGGAGGCGCTTTTACAAAGGCCAAAATAGTGGGTAGATCGTGTTGTATGATGACGGCTATTAATAAAAAGGCTAAGCCTAGTTTGAGACTATTTTTACATGCTTCAAACACGATGGTTGGTGAAAACAAACGTTTCAATCCATTGGCAATATTCAGTCGTCTAAAGTCGGGTGTGATCGGTTTTCCTGACCACACAAACCCTGTTTGCGCCATCGTTGATAAGATAATTGCTAGAATGCCTGCTAATGTAAAAGGCAACCATAACAGCATGATTTTTAATAATAAAAATTGCTGTATTTGGATGATGGTATCAATACTGAAGGACATTCGAGTGATTAAATAAAATACATGCAAAAGCAGTTGCTTTGTTTGAACCTGAACACTTGGCCATAATGCGCTTGCAACGGCGACTGATATCAGTAAAAAAACACAAGTCGTCAACTCAGCGCTTTTACTGACACTACCTTGTTCTTTGGCTTTTTTTAATTTGTATGCGCTTGCTTTTTCATTTTTTTCGCTCATGACAGGACTCTTTTCCAAGATTGGAAGCACAATTGAAACGCATCCTCCATGACAGGATTCACAACCGTCAATAATAAGCCCAATATGAATAAGCCCAGCATGATTTTGATGGGCAATGCCAGGAAGTAAGTGCTGACTTGTGGCATATTGCGGGTAAGTAAGGCACTTGAAACGTCAATGATGAGCAAGCCAATGATAATCGGACTTGCAAGCATGAACGCAAATGAAAACATAAATGAACATTGTTGAATGACCGGAACAAACCCGTCAAACAATGCAAATTTTCCAGGTGTTATTACGGTAAACGACACCAGTAAACCGTTGAGCAGTTGATGGTGGCCATTGATTGCGAAAAAAAATAACACGGCGAGCATGAGTAATAAACGACTACTCAATGGTTCGTGTGAATGATCGACTGGGTTGAATAGTGCGAGAGCATTCAGTCCTATTTGAGTATCTATTAATTGACCGGCAATTTGGAAAATTGCAAATGCTGCATAAATACTGAGAGATAAAATAAGCCCATTGCTGAATTCCGCGAGTCCTTGGAGAAGCAGTGATAATTCATTTGGATCGACGGTATGAGAAAGGAGTTGATTGCTTATCAACAGACTGAGCATTAATACGAGAATCAGTCGAGCATGGATAGGCACCAAGCGGAAAGCTTCAATAGGTGAGAACAGTAGAACAGTACCTAAACGAATAGAGACAAGAAAGGTGGTCGTTAGCGGTGATACAGCCATTGTTATCATCCGAGCGTCTCAGGAATATGTTCAATTATGTTGCGCGCAAAGTCAGTTATAGAGTGAAGCATCCATCCACCACAGAGCATCAGCATTAGCATAACGGCAAGAATTTTGGGTGCAACACTAAGCGTGGAGTCCTGAATTTGAGTGACTACTTGCAAAATGGAAACAAGTAGACCGCAAAGCAATGCAGATAAAATGATAGGGGATGAAATGAATAATGCTTGCCAGAGTAATTGTTTAGATAAAAAAATCGCAAAATCGGTCGACATTACCCTTTTTCCTTAGTAGATCAGTTCGTCCAACACCGCATTAAAGATACATGTTTGAGTACTTCGCCGCTAATTAAAGCAGTATTGAAGATTATTAGCAAGTATTTTTTCACACAACGTAACTAATTATGAATTAGTCTGCCGCTACCTTGTCCGGTAAGCCACTTGAGCCAATCGCTTTTTCGAAAAATGCCCTTGCAGCAGGCTTCGCGTGATCAGAACTGCGCTCAAGCAGGATCTTTTTGTTATTGGAACACTCGATCTATCATGATGGACCCTTCGTAGGCGTAGGCGTAGACGTCTTAGGTGGTGCCATAGTTTGTTGAGGAGCACGATCAGGGGTACTCCTTACAGCAGTAACTGCACTACTTTTTGCAGCGGACGTGGGATTAATGGGTGTAGAAGGTTTATGTAAACTAAAGCGAGGTCCTGTTGAGGCCGGTTTGACAGGAGCAGTACCCTTAGATCCCGTTGACATCGCGCTGGCAGTAGCGGGTTTTTGAGGTTTTGTTGGCGCCGGTTTGACAGGCTCGGTTTTTTTAGTTTCTGTTGACGCCGTTTTAACAGGCTCGGGTTTTTTAGCTTCTGTTGATGCTGCTGCGACAGGCTCGGGTTTTTTAGCTTCTGTTGATGCTGCTGCGACAGGAGCGGTTTTTTTAGCTTCTGTTGATGCTGCTGCGACAGGAGCGGTTTTTTTAGCTTCTGTTGATGCCGTAGCGGCAGGAGCATTTTGTTTTGATGCAGTTTCCCCTTTATTAGCAGGAGTAGTAGCGGTCGGCTCCTTCTTTTCCTCAGTGACAGGAGATGCAGCAGCAGCTTTAGCAGCAGTTTCAGCAGCAGCTCTAGCGATCCGCTCGTTTATTTCTTTATCACACTGCTTATCATCCCATGCGTCATAAGCTTTGTGTAGTTTACCACTTTCAAGAAAGGTATCAAAAGGAAGTACTGTTCCAAACCTGACTTCATGACTCGCAGCCTCCCAAGCGAGATCCACGTCTTCCCTTTTTGCATTCGGGTCTTTGATTAGTTTATTAAAAGTCTCCTTGGCTTCTTTATATTTCTCAGGATTGAAGATCCGGGGCTCAGGGTCAGGAATTGGTTCTGGAAATTGCCAATTGAGCTCCTCGGTTGGGGCAAGCGCGGCCTTCCCTTTCGTTCTTTGGGTGGCCGTTACCACGAAATTAGCCATATCCGCGGCTGTGTTAGTCCATTTCTTAAGAGTATCGAACCCCCTTATAAAAGGTTTAAAATGCTCGTTGCCCCCCTGAGCAGTATTTAAATTCTGCCGAATAGGACCACTCCTCTCCTGAACAGTATTTAAATTCTCCGCAATAGTACTTAAACTCCGCTTAGGACTACTAACGGAATCTATACTCCTCATTGCAGTCTTTAAATCCCTCACAAGATCATCTAAACTCACCTCTTCACGTAATTTTCTCGATTCTTCTAGCAAAGTGGATAGTATTCTATAAATTTGCATTAAAAGAGCTTTCTTCGCTGCAGATAGAGTTGTAGTGCCGCTGTTATTTGCCATATTTCACCCCTTAATGACTAGACTCATTGTCCCAACACCGTTTGAGTATATAGAGCAACTGTCAACAGAACCGGTTAATTAGTTGCATCATCATAATAGTAATAATAGCACATATTTGAACCAATGATTGCTCAGCAAAGGGCATTTTCAAAAATGACCAAAGTCCAGTATACTGATATCCCATATTGATTATTGCGAATCATATATTATGAGTTGGTTACAGAAACTATTACCGTCAATTGTCCGAAAAAGCGATTCACCCAAAAAGGAAGTGCCTGAAGGGGTATGGAGCAAATGTAAAGGATGTAATGAAATTTTGTATTATAGTGAACTTCAAAAAAATTTGATGGTTTGTTCAAAGTGCAATCATCATCATCGGTTATCAGCAAGAGAGCGTATTTCCCAGTTTCTTGACGATTCAGGACAGGAAGAGATTGCCGCGTCTCTCGAGCCAATTGATCGATTAAAATTTCGTGACTCAAAAAAATACCGCGATCGTATTACGCAAGCACAAAAAAGCACGGGTGAAAAAGAAGCATTAATAGTCATGAAAGGAAGCGTTCAGAAACAGCCCGTCGTTATCAGTGTTTTTGAATTTAATTTTATGGGTGGTTCGATGGGGGCAACGGTTGGTGAAAAATTTGTCCGTGCAGTAAATCTTGCCATAAAAGAGCGTCGTGTGTATGTGTGCTTTACGGCCAGTGGTGGCGCTCGAATGCAAGAAGGCCTGTTTTCCTTGATGCAAATGGCAAAAACTTCCGCTGCGTTGGCTCAATATGCGCAAACAGGATTACCGTTTATTGTTGTGTTAACCGACCCAACGATGGGGGGCGTATCAGCAAGTTTCGCGAGTCTTGGTGATGTTATCATTGCTGAACCCAATGCGTTGATTGGATTTGCAGGCCCTCGAGTGATTGAGCAAACGGTGCGGCAAACGTTGCCAGAAGGATTTCAACGGAGTGAGTTTTTATTAGAACATGGGCACATTGATATGATTGTGGAGCGACGAGCTTTACGAGAAACAATCGCGGAGTTAGCATTAAAGCTGACTAGGAGTTCCAAATCAAGTTGATTGCAATGGGCGAAGACTATTCATTAAACGAGTGGTTACATTATTTCGAAAACCGCCCTCAACAAGAAATACAACTAGGGCTCTCGAGGATTAAAGCGGTTGCAGAGCAACTTAAGCTTATTCCGCTTGAGGCTGTCGTAATTTCTGTTGCTGGAACAAATGGCAAAGGGTCTACCGTCGCAATGCTTGAGGCGATTTATTGTGAAGCAGGGTATCGTGTTGGGACTTATACTTCTCCTCATTTATTATTTTTCAACGAACGTATTCGTTTAAATCAACAACCTATTTCAGATGATTCTCTTTGCCATGCATTCACTCAAATCGAAAAAGCAAGAGGAGCGATTTATCTCACTTATTTTGAAATGGCAACACTTGCTGCATTGTTCATATTTAAACAATCGCAATTAGACGTTGTTATTTTGGAAGTTGGCTTGGGAGGCAGGTTAGATGCAACGAATATTGTCGATGCAGATTTAGCGATTATTACGACCATTGATTTTGATCATGAAGAGCATCTCGGGAATACCCTTGAAGCGATCGGGTTTGAAAAAGCAGGTATATTAAGACAAAATCAAATGAGTATTTATGCTGATCTCAATATTCCAAGCAGTATTGTTCGTCGTGCTCATGATTTAAATGCTCAAATGATGATCCTCAATCAAGATTATTTTTATGAACTCCACGATAATCAACTGGAAGTGTCTTTTTCATCAGGAGAAGCCATTCGTTTACCTCGACCTTTTCTTCATCCCAATGCCGCAGTTGCTGGTATTATTGCTTCGCAACGATTAGTGAATCGCTTGCCAATCCCTCCCACCTCATTGGAAAGATCCGTTCAATCCGTTTATTTAGCTGGTAGACATCAGGTCATATATGGTACAATATGCACGGTATTAGATGTTTCTCATAATCCACAAGCGGTTAGACTGCTCGTTACACGAGTCAAATCACTTATGAATGACAGGCCGACTGCAAAAGTTCATGCTGTTTTTTCTGGATTGAAAGATAAAGATCTATATGGCTTAATTAGCCCAATGCATCCGGTAGTGGATGATTGGTACTCTGCTGTATTAGATAGTCATCGCGCAGCATCAATGTCGATGTTGACGGAAGTGTTTGAACAATCTGTCGGGATAACACCTCGAATGTTTGATTCAATCGCTGAGGCTTATCAAGCGGCACGACAACGAGCTGAGCCCGGGGATATTATTGTTGTGTATGGTTCATTTTTTGTGGTCAGTCCAATTATGTTGGATAACCACGCCGAGGAGGGTTGGACATGAAGTGGTTCACAGATGATAAAATTAAACATCGTATCATTGGGTTGGCGGTATTGCTGTCAATTGCTCTTGTATTTGTTCCTGCTATGGTAAAAAAATCAAATCAGCGATTAGATGAGAAAATGAATCTGTCTGTTCGAATGCCTCCAAAACCAGTGATCACCCAGGTTGTTGCGGCAAAACCTAAAGAGCTTTTTAAAGCGACCACGGTTGCTCATGTTGTTCTACCCCAGGTTGTGGAAAATAAATCGGCTGTTAAAATTGCTCGTGCTGAATCGTTGAGCGGACAAACGATGGCCACCAGAACAGTTCTTCAAAAAGCACCCGTGATCGCGAATAATCCAAAGAAAATGAATAAATCAGTTCCAAATTTAGCTTCAGTGAAAGTACCTTTGATTGTAAAAAGAGACATGTTTTCAGTTCAACTGGCATCGTTTGCCAGACAAGATAATGCGTTGTCTTTAATTCAACAACTTTATAAGAAAGGATTTAAGGCCTCTTATGATAAACGAGGCAGTCAATATCGTGTTTTAGTCGGGCAACTTCAGTTAGATCAGGCTAAAAATTTACAAAAAAAATTGGCTAATGCAACTCAACTGAATGGTTTTCTTGTTAAAGCAGGATAATCCAGGATAATGGATTTTAAGGAGAGGGATAAATGGTTTGGTATTGGGTTGATGTCGTCATTGTGGCTGTTATTTTGCTGTCTGTAATCACAGGTCTATTCCGAGGGTTTGTTAAGGAACTGATTGCGCTCAGCGTATGGGTATTTGCCTTTTGGTTTGCCTATCATTATGGTTCGGTGCTCACTCCCTGGGTTGGGAAATATGTTCATGACAAGACGGTTTTAACGATTGTTGAGTTTGTTATTATCTTGCTTGCAAGTTTAATTCTCGGGGGCTTGATTAACGCAATAATTGGATTCTTAATGCGCAAGTCAGGCTTGAGTGGCACGGATCGGCTATTGGGAATGGGGTTTGGATTTGTTCGTGGTGTTTTCATTGTCGCCATTCTCATGGTCGGGATAAGAATAACAGGGATGCCTTCTGAACAATACAGCAAAGAGTCTAAACTTTACACTTATTTTGATCCTCTTGTGGCATGGTTAAGTAGTTATATGCCGGAATTTATCAATCATGTTAAAACACTTGATCCGAATGAAGCGCCGACTATTGGTACAGCCCATGACTCTTAATGTAGTGATACACATTGGGATCTAACTCATCGCTGATATCTATTTTTAAATGCATTTTTTTACGCAATTGGGTGGATGAAATAGGATATTGGCCTGCATCAAAGTAGGCTACTTTCCCATAAGGGTGTGTTTTTATAGTAATCGGATTGCCGCACAGGTTATTGAATAGCAAAGGCTTTAATGCATCCGGAATTTCTTGTTCCGGCGTGTTTTGTCTTTTCATGATAAGCAAATTGCAGAGTAACGGTATTTGTTCCCATGCATGCCAGTAGTGCAAATTTAAAAAAGCATCCATTCCAAGCAATAATGTTATTGAGCTCGATGGGCCGGTTTTTTGGCGATAGCTTGCTAATGTTTCCGCCATATACGACGGAGATTCTCGATCAGTTTCTTGTGTGCTAATTGAAAATTCAGAGTGACTTTGCAACATTAATTTTAGCATATCAATACGCGAAGTGGCGGAAGCCATGGTTGGTTGTTTTAAAACCGGTGTTTTACAGGGTAAAAAAATGAAGGACTGGAAATGGAAATAGTCTTGTACCTTCAGCGCGGTGTTGAGATGTCCTAAATGAGGAGGGTCAAAACTACCGCCGTAGATTAATAGATTTTTTGATGTCATCTGGGTTTATTCCTCCAGGCCAGCCGTTCTCAATATGGAGCTTATAAATTACACACTCAATTCCGGTGCTTTTGACTGTCGTCCCGGAATTTAGCAGGCCTTAACGAGCCTGCGAGTTTAGGTCTGCTTAATGTCCGGGATCCATTGTCGCATTGGATGGGTGCGAAGCCTGAAAAAAATATTGACTTCTACGTTCCGCGGTTAATCCGCGGAATCCAGTAATTCTGCTCCATGTTGAGAAGCCCACTCCAATACTAAAGCCAATGCCCGACGTACCATCGTGCCACGAACAACTTCGAGTGTATGAATATCAAGAATGGTTATTGAGAAGATTGCAGCTCAATTCCACACAATGCGAGTGCCACTCGATCAAATTTATTCCAAATCTGGTTACTTTGTGTTGTTTTAATCATTTCATCCAACTGTTTGCACTCCTGAAGTAATTGATAGAGTGGTTCAAGAGTTAAGCGCGAGATGGCTTTCGCATACAATTGAATGCGCGACGACCATATTTTAAGTTGACTACAAGCATTATTGATGGAAAATGATTGATTTAATAAATCATGAAGCTGAATTAATAGTCGAATTTCTTGAGTTAAAATCCATAAGACTATGGTTGGTTCAGTGCGGTCAAGGCGAGACTGTTGAAGGAGACGGAGGGCTTTGAGTGCATCAGCCCCTAAGCATGCCGCAGCAAGCTCAAACAACTCAAAATGAGATTGATCGATAAGATGCTCTTTGACCAAGGATGTGTTAACAACGTCTCCTGATGAACAGCATAGTGATAATTTATCAATAAGTTGTGCTGTAGCAAGCATGTTTCCCTGAGTGTACTCATAAATGAGATTGGGAACACTCGGTTCTGATCGCATACCCCGAGATATAAATTGCGCGCTGATCCATTGTATGAGTGCCTGGGCGGTTAATGGATAGAGTTGAATGACAACGACGTTTGGGTTGTCGACTAACCATTGCAATGCTTTACCTGCTAGCAGTGGGGCACGTAAAATAACCATACAACGATCATTGACATCCTTGATATAATCGGTCAATGCTGTTTTGCCTGCGGCATCTATTGTTTTCTTATCATACCGCGCATCTAATAAAACATATTCGCTAAATAACGAATAATTATTCGCCTCAGCAATCAGCAATGACCAGTCTGCAGGTGAATATATATTCAAAACAGTTTGTTCGCACTCGCCGCGCTTTAGACATAATTGTTTTATTTGAACGGCCGCATCATTGAGTAAATAAGGTTCATTGCCAATTAATACGTAAAGTGCGTGCGGTTTTTTTTGTAGTAATGAGGGAAGGGCTTGGTATTTTATCAGCATCATCTAATTCCTGGGTAATTGCTTGCCCCTAATTGCTTCATATGTTTCTCTTTTTACATTTTTATTGATTCGATTCATAATTTGAACAGCAGCATCACGCCTCATTTCATCTAGAAGCAGCGATTCCTCTTGGTTTGAACCTAGTATTCGGTCACTATTGATGGTTGCTTGTCGAGTCACGCTGATTGCGGATGTTGGTATAATTTCTTCGCCTTTCGCTCTGACTAATTTGAATTGTACCGTGTACGTTAATTCGTACTGGCGAGGCGTGGCGCTCGAACTGACGCTTGTGATCTGTTGCTGAAAATGGTCATGCTCGATGATAATCCAGTACTGAGCTTCAGCGGGTTCAGCATCAACGATTAAATTGTACGACTGGAGATATTCAGCAAGGTAGGGAGCTAGATCTCGGTGGCCTTGTTCAACAATAATTGCAACATGATTCAGCCAGCGGGGCATATCCATCATGCCCCGTAAGTGAAAGCCACAGCCTGAAAGCACCAGAGACAGTGCTAAAACAATCAGTCGCGGTAGTCTTCGTGTCACAAGCCAACCACAACATTGATTAATTGACGATGCGGTACAACAATTGATTTTTTGATTTCTTTACCATTAACAAATGCGTGAGCATGTTCTATTGCAAGTGCGATGAGCTTTTCATCGGATGAATCAGCATCCGTAGTGAATTGTGCACGTAATTTGCCGTTGATTTGAACCACAAATTCAACTTCATCGGTTTTGAGCGCATTTTTATCTACTTTTGGCCATGGCGCATCAATTACAATTTTTTCAAAGCCTAACTCCTGCCATAGATGATGACAGATATGGGGGGTAATGGGGGCTAACAATCGCAACAGTATGCTCATCACTGAATGAATATAATAGCCGTCTTCTTCCGTTTTGATGTCATAAGTCGATAACTCATTCAACAACTTCATGCAGCCCGATACAACCGTATTAAATCGCTGCCGTTCGTAATCATGATTAATTTGCGCGAGTGTTTGATGAACCATGAGCCGTGACTTTTTGAGCCGCTTTTCGCATTCTTGCCAAAGGATGTTGTGACGATCACCAAATATTGTTTCGTTGACATCTTGGAGTAATTTTTGATGTTGAAATGCATAGGCCCACAAGCGCTTTAAGAATCGATGAGCGCCTTCAACGCCTGCGTCAGACCATTCTAGTGATTGTTCTGGTGGAGCAGCAAATATCACAAATAGGCGTGCAGTATCTGCGCCGTACGTTTCTATTAGATGGCTTGGATCGACCGTATTCCCTAAAGATTTAGACATTTTATGCCCATCTTTTAAGACCATTCCCTGACTCAATAAGGATAAAAATGGTTCATTCGAGTTGACTAACCCTTCATCTCGCATGAGTTTATGAAAAAACCGCGCATAGAGTAGATGCATTACGGCGTGTTCAATCCCACCAATATATTGGTCTACAGGTGTCCAGTATTTGGCACGATCATCGAGCATTGCATTTTGCTGCCCTTTACAGGCAAAGCGTGCATAATACCAAGATGATTCGATGAATGTGTCAAATGTATCTGTTTCACGATGTGCTTCACCGTGACACTTTGGGCATGTTGTATGTAAAAACTCGGAGCATTGTGCTAAAGGTGACCCGCTGCCAGTAATAACAATCTCTTCGGGTAACATAACGGGCAATTGATCATCGGGGACAGGTACCGGACCACAATCATCGCAAAGAATCATCGGGATAGGTGTGCCCCAATAGCGTTGACGTGATACACCCCAATCGCGAAGACGGTAATTGATTGATGGCTTGCCTAAATCACTCTCTTCCAGACACAGCGTAATGGCCTTCAATGCATCCGTTGATGATAAACCATCAAATTGGCCCGAATGAATTAAAGTACCATATTCGGTAAATGCTGACAGAGAGAGATCAATTTTTTTGTTTGCTTCAGGTTGAATAACTTCTTTGAGTGGTAGTGAGTATTTTTTAGCAAACTCCCAATCCCGTTGGTCATGCGCAGGAACCGACATAACCGCCCCTGTGCCGTATTGCATCAATACAAAATTGGCCACCCAAATGGGTAAATCTTCGCCTGTAATAGGATGTTTAGCGGTGAATCCAGTGTCTATACCGCACTTCTCCATCGTGGCCAGCTCGGCCTCAGCCATGCGAACACCTTGGCAGCTGTCAATGAATGCTTGAACGGCTGGGTTCGTTGTTGCGGCTTGTTTTGCAAGAGGGTGATTGGGTGCAATAGCAAGGTACGTGGCGCCCATTAAGGTATCTGCACGCGTAGTGTATATTTTTAGGGGTTTAGCAAAACTTGGGACTTTAAAATAGATCATGGTGCCTTCAGAGCGCCCAATCCAGTTCCGCTGCATTTGTTTTACTTGCTCAGGCCAGCCCGTTAAGGTGTCAAGATCATTCAGTAATTCATCTGCATACGCCGTAATTTTAAGAAACCACTGAGAGATTTCTTTACGTTCTACTAATGCACCTGATCGCCAGCCGCGTCCGTCAATAACCTGCTCATTGGCAAGAACCGTTTGATCCACTGGATCCCAGTTGACGATTGCATTTTTTTTATACGCCAGGCCTTTTTCAAATAAACGAATAAAAAACCATTGTTCCCATCGATAATATTCAGGGCTACATGTTGTAATTTCACGACGCCAATCGTAAGCATTGCCGAGTTTTAAAATTTGCTCTTTCATGGCTGCAATATTTTTTTCGGTCCATTTTGCGGGAGGAATACCGTGTTTAATGGCAGCATTTTCTGCGGGTAGTCCAAATGCATCCCAACCGATTGGCTGCAATACATTTTTTCCAAGCGCTCGCTGATAACGAGAAATAACATCGCCAATAGTATAGTTACGGACATGCCCCATGTGAAGTGATCCGCTAGGGTAGGGGAACATCGACAGGCAGTAAAATTTTTCTTTATTTAGGTCTTCTACCACATTAAATGATTGTTTTTTAACCCAATATTGCTGAGCTTGCTCTTCAATTTCTTGTGGTTTGTAACTCATATCCATAGTTTTATTTACTAAATTTGATCGTGTTGGTAAGGATAACGCCTCTTGATGCTTCCGGCAATAGGTCAGATGAATTATTCATGATTATGCCACTCGTCTAATCCACAAAGGGTTTAAACCTGGAAAAAGCCCTGAGAAAAGAATGAGCAGTGAAAATCCTAATATAAAACCGTCTCCCCAGACAACCCAAGGTGTAGCTCCCTTTGCTGGGAGAATAGAGCTTTCTAAAATGCCGGCTTTGTATGCCGGTAGCGAGTTTATAATCGTGCCATGAGTATCGATAACGGATGATAATCCATCATTGTTCGCGACAATTTGGTAACGACCAGTTTGAATAGAGAGCACCTGAGCCATTTGTAATTGTTGGTACATAGCAAATGAATGCCCAAACCAACCGTCATCACTAATGGATACAATCCACTCTGCATCAGGCAGTTGCTCACGTAACAAGTTAGGATAGGCAATTTCATAGCAAATTAACGTTGCGATTGGGTGTTTATTCACGTGCACCAGGGGTTGATGTTGCTGTCCGGAAGTGATGTTGGTGATAGGAATTGCTAACCAATTAATCAATTGTTGAAAAGGTTTTGGGATAAATTCACCAAAAGGAACTAAATGTTTTTTTTGATAAGAGCCATTCGCCATTCCAATAGCAACGAGAGAGTTGTAGTAGGTATCGCGGGAGGTTTCTTCTGGTATTCCTAGTAATACGGATGTATTCGATTCCATGCCCTTGTGATGAAGCGTATCAAGAAAATCACTCACATAGCTCTCTGGTGCTGGAATAGCGGATTCAGGCATAACAACCAATTGTTTTTCGCCCATTAATTTTTCAGTTTCTTTTTTGTAATAACCCACCAAGTCTAAAAATAAAGCTTCATCCCATTTATCTCGCATGGATAAGTTGGCTTGAATGACTCCAACCGATACAGGGGTATTTTGCTTTTGTGTCCATGAGGTACTCTTTAATATTAAAGGGGCAATAAGAATCACAACAAAAGCGAACAGCCATGAAAATTGCTTCAGATTTTTTTCTTGAGTGATGATGGCTAAAAAGCTTGCTGCCAGGCATGTTATGAAGCCAACGCCATAAACACCCATAATAGGTAGTAGATATTTCAGCGGTGTATCCATCTGCCCAAATCCGAGCAACATCCAAGGGAAACCCGTCAATACATTTGCGCGGCAGTACTCACCGAGACACCAGATAGCACTGAATATAAAACAACATGCAAGTTTTGATCGATTGCATGCAGTGATTTGGTAGAGGTAGGCAACAAATCCAGTAAATAGAGAGAGATAGGCAATAAACAAAAGAGTAATGAGTCCAGAAAGGAAAAAATTCAAATGACCATATTCATGAATGCTCACAAAAACCCAAGATACACCAAACCCTAAGTATCCTAAGCCAAAGGCAAAACCAACTTTAAACGCATGAAGTCGTGCGGACTTTCCTTGAGCTAATAGCCCGCATGATAATTGATTAAAAAAGAATGCTACCCCCAGGAAGACCAAGCCCGGTTGATGGAACGGCGCGAATCCAAAGGGAAGTAAAGCACCGCTTAATAAAGCATAAAGCCAGTAAGGATTGAAACGTTTCAATAGAGTAAATCGAGTCATGCTTAATAGTCGCATAATATATCATTAAATTCGGCAAATAATGAACAATAAATGACTTGGAGTAAAAAAGCAACAGTCGCTACATACTCTTCAGGTAGCCCTACAGAGCACTCACTATAAATGTACACAAAAATTCGTCATTGCGAACGCAGTGAAGCAACCCAGGGTTTAAAGCACGGAACTCTGGATTGCTTCACTGCGTTCGCAAAGACGATATTTAGATGGGACATGTATGCCAGATCGCCCTGATAGTTGAGGATGATTTCCAATATATTTTGGTGTACCATCATTAGTCGTTATGAAAGGAGAAACAGGCTATGTATAACGTGATGGTTGCTGGAGCAGGGAAGATAGGGAGTTTAATTGCTTGTTTATTAGCTGAGAGTGGCGATTATAACGTTCATTTGGTGGATAAGTTATTTACGGGTGTGGATACTGCTCGCCTACTCGACAAAATGCCTGGTATTCAAACTGCAACGCTTGATGTGACCGATTTTAAGGCAATAGGATCATACATCGTCAATAACAATATCACTGCCGCTATTTCATGCCTCCCTTATTTTCTTAATATGCATCTAGCCGAAGCAGCTAAAGCATCAAATGCCCATTATTTTGATTTAACCGAAGATACTGCAACCGCTACAGCCGTTAAATTATTATCAACAAACTCGACTACGGTATTCGTGCCGCAATGTGGATTAGCTCCTGGATTTATTAGCATTGCAGCGAATAGTCTAATGCAAGAATTCGATGTTTGTCATCATGCAAAATTACGTGTTGGTGCACTCCCTGAGAGGACGAGTAATGGCCTAAATTATTCGCTAACTTGGTCAACTGATGGATTGATCAATGAATACGGTAATCCTTGCTATGCCATTGAAGGCGGGAAAAATATCACAATGGCTCCACTTGAAGGTGTAGAGAAAATTCAAATCGACGGTTGTGAATATGAGGCCTTTAATACATCCGGTGGTGTTGGCAGTCTTGGACAGTTGTATTTAGGAAAAATTAAGTCATTAAACTATAAAACCATTCGATATCCCGGTCATTGTGAAAAAATGCATTTTTTGATGAATGATCTGAAGTTGAATTCTGACCGAGAGACGCTGAAACGTATTCTTGAGCGAGCGCTTCCCAAAACGTATCAAGATATGGTCATTATTTACGTAGCAGTTGAAGGCCTAAAAGACGGTGAACTGCTTGAAAAAAGTTATATTAAAAAAATCTATCCTCAAGAAATTTGTGGATTGTTATGGTCCGCTATTCAAGTCAGTACAGCGGCGGGTGTTTGTGCGGTTGTTGATAATATATTATGCCAACAACAGGGTTACCATGGCTTGATTCTTCAAGAGCAATTTCAATTATCAGATATTCTAACCAATCGATTTGGGTGTTATTACGTTTAGGAGCTTTTTTTCATGGACATCTTAAAAAAATTAACCCTACAAGCCATCAATCCTGGAGCATTTATTGGATCCGAATGGACTAGTGGCGCTCAGGAGCAACACATGCTTTCCATCAACCCAGCCAGTAATGAAAAAATTGCGGCTGTGGCGCCTTGTTCAATGGATGATTATCAATACGTTATGGATCGTCTTCATCGTGCATTTTTAAGTTGGAGAACAATCCCCGCTCCCAAACGAGGAGAGATTGTTCGCCAAATGGGCGATGCACTTCGATTACATAAAGATGCCCTTGGGAGCCTTGTATCGCTTGAGATGGGAAAGTCTAAGCAAGAAGGTGATGGCGAAGTTCAGGAAATGATTGATATGGCTGATTTTGCCGTAGGCCAATCACGGATGCTGTATGGGAAAACCATGCATTCGGAACGTCCTATGCACCGTATGTATGAACAATGGCATCCTTACGGTGTTGTGGGAGTCATTTCTGCATTTAATTTTCCTGTGGCTGTTTGGGCTTGGAATGCGTTCTTGGCTGCAGTGTGTGGTAATGTCACATTGTGGAAGCCTTCATCTAAAACACCACTTTGTGCGATTGCAGCACACCAGATTTGTAGTGAAGTGTTAAAACGCAACCAATGCCCAGATATTTTTGGGTTGATTATTCCAACATCACACGATGTGGCGGATGCCATGGTGCATGATTCACGTATTCCATTAATTTCATTTACAGGATCGACCGCGGTCGGTAAACGTGTTGCGGTGTCTGTGGCATCACGTCTAGGGCGATCCATTCTTGAATTGGGTGGGAATAATGCAATTATTTTAGATGAGTCAGCGGATTTAAATTTAGCTATTCCAGCGATTGTATTTGGTGCAGTGGGTACGGCTGGACAGCGATGTACAAGCACTCGACGCTTATTAGTTCATCAATCGATTTATGACACCGTGGTTCAGAAACTGCAGCGAGCCTATGAACACATTACGATTGGCGATCCCCTGGATACTTCTCATTTAATGGGGCCGTTAATTGATCAGCATGCGGTTGAGTTGTTTAAAAAAGCGATTGCCCAAGTACGAACATGGGGTGGTCAGATTTGTTTTGGTGGCGAGGCTATCTCTGGCCCCGGTTGTTACGTTCAGCCGACATTGGTGACTGGATTATCGAATGACTGCCCCATTGTGCAGGAAGAAACATTCGCACCGATTTTGTATGTGATCCCCTATCAATCCATTGATGAAGCCATTTTATTACACAACAGTGTACCGCAAGGTTTATCATCCGCCTTATTTACACGTGATTTAAAAAAAGCAGAGCATTTTTTGAGTGTTATCGGTAGCGATTGCGGTATCGCAAACATCAATATTGGTACCTCCGGTGCTGAAATTGGTGGTGCATTTGGTGGGGAAAAAGAAACGGGTGGTGGTCGCGAGTCAGGATCGGATGCTTGGAAAGCGTACATGCGTCGTCAAACAAATACGATTAATTGGAGTGATGCACTTCCTTTAGCTCAAGGTATAACATTTAATTTAGGATAATCATAATGCAAAAACCAATCTATATTAAGAAAATTGCAGTACTCGGTGCAGGAGTGATGGGGGCTCAGATTGCGGCACATTGCGTGAATGCCGGCATTGAAACATTATTGTTTGATTTGGCGTCTGCAAGCGGTGGACATAATGTAATGGTGGATAAAGCCATTATGCAATTAACCAAACTAAAACCATCGCCGGTCGCAACATCGAAAACAGCAGGAAAAATAACGGCCTGTAATTACGACGATAATGTCGGGGAGTTATCCAGCTGTGATTTAATTATTGAGGCTATTGGTGAGCAGATGGAGTGGAAAAAAGCACTGTACCATCGTATTTCGCCGCATTTAAATGCTAATGCAATTCTAGTTAGTAATACATCGGGATTGAGCATCAATGCATTAGCCAATGAACTTCCTGAGGCTCATCGTCGGCAATTTTGTGGAGTTCACTTTTTTAATCCCCCGCGTTATATGCATCTTGCAGAATTAATTCCTGCAGAGTCGACTTCTTCTGAGTTAGTTGATTTTATAGAAACATGGTTAACCAGTATTCTGGGTAAAGGCGTTGTTCGCGCGAAAGATACACCCAATTTTATAGCGAATCGCATCGGGGTGTTTTCATTACTGGCAACGATACATTATGCAGATGCCTTTGGTCTTGGGCTTGATGAGGTCGATGCATTGACAGGAAGCTTAATCGGTCGTCCAAAATCGGCAACGTTTAGAACCATGGACGTCGTGGGATTGGATACGATGCAGCATGTCGTTCGTACAATGCAAGAGCAATTGACGACGGATCCGTGGCACGCGTTATTTATACTACCACACTGGTTAGCGAATCTGATTGAAAAAGGCCATTTAGGGCAAAAAACAGGCCAAGGTATTTATCGAAAGAAAGGCAAAGAAATTGAAGTATACGATGTTGCTCTCAATGATTACCGTTTATCAGGAAAGGGCGTGAGTGATGAGGTTCAAACCATCATGAAATGTACAAACCCTGCTGAACGGATGGAAAAATTGATCGCTTGCGACCATCCGCAAGCTCGTTTTTTAGTAGCGTGCTTCCGTGATCTGCTTCACTATTCGGCATTTCATCTGAACGATATAGCGCATACCGTACGTGATGTTGATCTTGCTCTACGCTGGGGGTTTGGCTGGCAATCAGGACCATTTGAAACATGGCAAGAGGCGGGTGTTTCTCTGATGCGGACATTGATTACAACATCAACGACCGTTGATGCTCCTTTAACGGATTCACTTCAGCAATTGAAGCGTTTTTACGTTGATGGCCAAGCTTATTCCCCATCAACACATACGTTTGAAAGCGCTCGATCATTGCCTGTCTACCAACGCCAATTTTTTCCAGCGAGCACATTCACTGCGCCTAAATTTCAACCTAAGGTCATGTATGAAAACGACGGGCTGTGTGCATGGTACATTGAGGCTGATATCGCCGTTGTCAGTTTTAAAACTAAATCGAATACCATCGGGCAATCCGTTCTAGATGGTCTGAATCAAGCGATTGATTGCGCTGAAAAATTAAATTGCGGTTTAATTTTATATCAACACGATGCGAATAATTTTTCATCCGGTGCTAACTTACGTGAAATATTGGGATTGATGCAAACCAATCAATGGAAGACCATTGAAGCAATGGTTGAATCCATACAAAACGTGGCGTTGCGATTAAAATACACACCGATTCCAACGGTTGCTGCCATTCGAGGGCGAGTATTAGGTGGCGGATGTGAGTTGATGCTTCAATGTGACGCTATTGTTGCTGCTTTTGAGTCATATCCTGGTTTGGTTGAGGCGGGTGTTGGTTTTATTCCAGCGGGAGCTGGATCAACAACGTTTGCAAGACGTGCGGCAATGAAATCGCAAGACGGTGATGTGATACCTTATATCAAAACTTATTTTGAACAAATCGCTACAGCAACTGTTGCCAGTAGTGCTCCTGATGCATTACATCGTGGATTTCTAAAACGAACCGACGATTGGGTGATGCATGCGGATGAAGTGCTGTTGACGGCGGTTGCCAAACTGAAATACTTAAGATCGGCGAATTATATTCCGCCGGTGCATGTCCGTTTTCCAGTAGCGGGGCGCGATGGAAAAGCATTGCTGCAACTCGGCTTAGTAAATTGGTTAGAAGGTGGGTTTATTTCAAAGCACGATTATTTTTTGGCGAATCAATTGGCTCATGTGATGTGCGGCGGGGATGTGGATACGGGTACTCAGGTTGATGAGGCGTGGATGCTGAAATTAGAAAGAGAAGCCTTTATGACCTTAGCACAAACACCACTGACTCAGGCGCGGGTCCAATCTATTTTGGAAACAGGTAAGCCTTTGCGAAATTAGGAGAATCACTCATGACTCACGTATATATTGTTGATGCAACTCGTACCCCTGTTGGTAAAGCGCCACGCGGCGTTTTCAAACATACATTGCCGGATTCGCTATTAGTCCACGCTATTACTAGCCTAAAAAACAAACACAAAGCGGTCGATTGGAATGCCATCGGCGATGTCATCATTGGCTGTGCTATGCCTGAAGCTGAGCAGGGTATGAATGTCGCTCGCATTGCCTCATTGCTTGCTGACTTACCCCAATCAGTGCCCGCGATGACCATTAATCGATTTTGTTCTTCTGGTGTGCAAAGTATCGCTACTGCTGCTGCGAGCATCCGCCAAGGTGATATGTCGATGGCATTAGCTGGTGGTGTTGAAAGTATGTCGATGGTGCCCTTAGGCGGAAATAAGTACACTGCGAATCCTGCCATATTTCAAAATGAGCACATTGGAATAGCTTATGGTATGGGTATCACAGCGGAGCATGTTGCAAAGCAATGGGATATATCTCGTGAACAACAGGATGAGTTTGCGATAGAAAGTCATCGACGGGCGGTTGAAGCACAGAAACGAGGTTATTTTGTTGATGAAATAAGTCCCATTGAAATAATTGATCGTGGTGTTGATTTAAAAACATCGGCATTACAGGTTAATAAGCGTCTTATATCAAGCGACGAAGGACCGCGGGCAGATACCTCGTATGAGGCCATTGCTAAATTGAGACCGGTGTTTTCAGCAAGGGGAACAGTGACTGCTGGTAATAGCTCACAAATGAGCGATGGTGCGGGAATTGTGTTGCTCGCGAATGAAGATGCATTAAAACAGTATGACCTAAAGCCGATTGGTCGTTTATTAAGCTATGCTGTTGCAGGTGTTCCACCTGAAATAATGGGGATTGGTCCAATAAAAGCGATCCCATTAGCATTAAAAAAAGCCGGGTTAACGATCGATCAAATCGACTGGATTGAACTCAATGAAGCGTTTGCGGCACAATCACTGGCGGTCATCAAAGAGCTAAATCTTTCGCGTGATATAGTCAATCCACTGGGGGGCGCCATTGCATTAGGCCATCCTTTAGGGGCAACAGGAGCAATTCGAACGGCAACGTTACTACACGGCCTGCGTCGTACAAAAAAACGATACGGTATGGTCACCATGTGTATAGGAACCGGAATGGGTGCTGCGGCTATTTTTGAGGCGCTGTAAGCGGAGGATGGCGTTCTAGTGTCTTTTTCTATTTATTATGCCCGCATTATAGATTAAATAAGAACATTGTGGTAAAATTCTGGAAAATAATTCGTAGCCTAGCATTAGGCTAAATGAGGAGATAGGTATCATGGCCAATCCAGATTATTCGTATTATGCCTTCAACAAGGCTAAAGACAAGCATTATGCTGAGACATTGCAATCGACTATGGATTCATCTTTATCTGACATCCTTCGCGAATGTTTTCAAGAAACATATTATCAGCCGTATCCCGCTTTTTTTGCGCATGCATTTCAAAATACGCTGAAATATGAGGCGGATGCACGCTATATTGATTATCAAAAAAATCCGTCTCATACAGCACAGCGTTCTACGCACGGCGCATCGCATGCAATGCGCGTCAGTGTTGCATCGGTTATTTTTTTAGGCCTATATGAAAAATATGGTAGTGACTGTGTTCGTCATGAAATTAATAAACTTGTTCAACAAATGCCAGGGGACGATGCCTCTAAAAGAGAGTATTTTACTAAACTGTTGTGTATTGCTGCCGCATATCATGATGCTGGTCGCTTAGGTGAAGGGAGTGATTGCCCTGATTGGGAGGCGCGTGGTGGCAAGGACTGTGAAGCTGTCATTACACAGTTACTATTAAAACAAGAAGTAGAGAAAGAACAAGCAATAATCATTGCACAGGCGTTTTCTAGTGCAATTGTTCATAAAGATGCTCCCTTGACAAAGGAAAAGCCGATACTTATGTCGATAATACAATGCGCAGACTGCCTTGATATTATTCGATGCAAAACTGATTTTCATTTGAATTATATGGATATTTGGAAAGATGCGCTCTTTCTTGTAGACGAACGCTCCCATTACATTGAGCGTGAGAAACGCCTTGAATTACGGATTGATCTAATCGAGCTAGCGTTGGAGTGGAGGGGTTTTATTGCGGAGCAGGGTGATCTTGAGGCGAGTGCTCAAATACATATTTCAGAATATTTCAAGGTGGCTAATTCTACAAAAGAGGTTAAGAAATGGTATACCATGGGACTGGAATCGAAACGCCCTAATTATACACATGATTTCGAGACTAGTGTTTACTCAGAGTGTGAAAAAACACTGGAGCAGGGACCTTTTCCTAAATTGCAATCGCTTTACTATGGTGCACCCAAAAGAATAACATCGTCAAAGGAAGAGTTGGAGAAATTAAACGCGCATATTCAAAATTGTCATAAAAAACTATCTACATTATTCCATGGTGAAGAGCTAAATTCGTTTCATACTATTATTGTTAAGGGGCGGTTTGCATTAATTCATTTGAAGCATGAAATAAATCAAGCGTTGTGTAAAAAACCAGATGACAAAAGAGCACTTAGGCTTTTGAAGGCTACCAATGAATATATGGATGATTTTTTGAATAACACGTGGGACACAGACAGTTATCACAAATTTACTGCAGCCATTGAGCCTTATCTTAATCATAGAAAAGCAAGGGAATATTGGGCTGTATCATTGATGGTTATGATTGCAACAATGACAATAGCTTTGATGATGATGACAATCCTTATAGGATCAGCCACAGCTCCGGTGATGCCTACGATCTTGTTGACTATCGCGGTATTTTCTTCTCTAGCCATGATTGCAGGCCTCTTCCTTTCAAAAATTGCAGATGATGCTAAGATGTCAGGTAGTGCTGAGAAATTAGGAACCATCGCTACTACTCCTCTTCTAATATCCTTCCACCGAGGAATGTTCCAATCGAAAAAGGAGCCATCGGATCAAGATCAATCATCGGTTCAAGATAACCCCGAATTAGACCCCGTGTCGTTACAACCTTAAGGTTTTTTCGCAATGTGAAGTAAACATATTTGTCCTGTTGGCGAATGCACTGTATTCGCCATCGTATTAAGACTAATTTGAGTAAAGTGGTGTCGTAACCTATACTTTAGAAAACGATCAATTGATGTATCCAGACGTATCTTTGACAAATGTAAATATGATTTGTACAGGAGAAATATCATGGGTAATACACCGGTGGAACCAAGCATTGATAGGCTTCGACAAGCAGTCGAAAACTTAGATAGCCAACTAAGTCGTGATCAGTTTAAAGCAGAAGCGCGGTTTCCAGGTGCAAAAACTAGTTACATGAATGAGGTTATAAGCAGTATCAAGCAATTGGATTTGAAAAACATGGGCACAAAGGATATAAAAATTTGTATGGGTATGCTTGAAAGTGCAATCTCAAAATTCAACATTCAGTCTAAGGCGTTAGTGGATAGTGCAAATGTAGTCAGTCGCTTTCATACTCACACGATGCAAGGGAATGCGAACAACATCAACGCCGTAATTAAAGAATGTCAGGGAAGATTAGATGCATTAAAAGGAAATTTTTTGAAACAAATTAAATTTCATGCAGAGGATATGGTCTCTGATTATGTATCTGGAGCAGTCAAATCCTTTATGGCATGGAAGGCAGTATATCAAGCCGTATTTCCAAAAAATGATACAAGCAAAAGTGATTTAATCAAACCAAATGACACGTCTAGTAGTGATGGCGGTCCGTCCTCTGGTAATGACAGTTCTGACTCAGAAACTCCAACATCAACACCACGTAACGAATGATTTATGGGTCAAAAAGGGCGAAAAATAGCCAATTCTTAATCACGCTCGTCACGAGCAGCAGTTTTCATAATTCGCCTCTAACCCAGTCCTGTGTTATCCCAGCGCAGGCTGGGATCCATTTCTGAATGAGCACAGTGCCATTTTGATACATGGATCCCCGCCTGCGATGGGAAGACAATGATGTTGTTCAAATTATGATCTTCATATTGAGAACTGCAGCGTCCCGTGAACGACGTTTGTATGATGATTCGATATATGGTAAAATTTTAGCCCTTATTTTTATCTAGATTATACGCTTGATGTGGATCTTATTGTACCAACTGGCTTCACCTAAATTATATTATCGATTGTCAGGTCGCATCATTCCTTGGCTGAGTGTTGCTGCCTTGTTTTTTTTAGTGATTGGAATTGTGTGGGGATTGATATTTGCGCCGCCTGATTATCAGCAGGGGGATGCGTTTCGAATTATTTATGTCCATGTTCCAAGTGCATTTTTGTCTATGGCCTTGTATGCATTTATGGGATTTTTGTCAATTTTATTGATTGTATGGCGCATTAAGCTTGCAGGTATCATGCTGCGATCGGTCGCGCAGCTGGGAGCCTGTATGGCGTTCTTGGCATTAGTGACTGGGAGTATTTGGGGGAAGCCCATGTGGGGTACCTGGTGGATTTGGGATGCGAGATTGACGTCAGAGCTTATTCTTTTCTTGTTGTATGCGTCTATTTTAGCAACTGCTCATGCGTTTCAACATAAAGATCACGGTGATAAAATCGTTGCGATTTTATGTTTAGTCGGATTAGTTGATCTCCCTATTATTCATTATTCGGTCTATTGGTGGAATACCCTACATCAAGGTTCAACGCTGACTGTTTTGTCAAAACCTAAGATGGATAGCCGTATGTTATACCCACTGCTGGTCACTTTGATTGGATTTGCACTGTATTGTGCGGCAATTATTATTGCGAAATCTCGAAATGAACTGTTGTGGCGTGAACGTCGCCAAAAATGGGTGAAAGCGTTTGTTATAGGTGGAAAATAATGAGCATATTAATGCAATGGTTGGATATGGGAAAATATGCGAGTTATGTCTGGTCTGCTTATGGCTTGGTTTTTGCAGTATTGTTGTTGAATGGCTTAGGGTGTCGCTGGCAAAAAAAGCGTATTCAAAAGTCACTTCAAACATGGTTTAAATAGCTTCTAATATGATGAATCCAGCCAGAAAACGTAAATTATTGTTTGTTTCATTTGCGCTTGTCATTGTAGCCATTGCCACATTATTAATCATGTATGCCTTGCGTCAGAATATCAGTTTATTTTTTAGTCCTGAGCAATTGGTCCGTGGTGATGCCCCTATTCATCGTTCAATTCGTATTGGTGGGATGGTTGTTCCTGGCAGTATTCATCGAAGTGCAACCTCACTCCAGATTCAATTTGATATTACTGATTATAAACAGACGATCCATGTGCATTATCGTGGTGTGCTGCCTGATTTGTTCCGAGAGGGGCAGGGCGTTGTAGCGCAAGGATTGTTCAATCAAAAAACACAGCAATTTACTGCGCGAGAAATATTGGCAAAGCACGATGAAAAATATATGCCACCAGAAGTGAAACAAGCATTGGAGGCGTCAATATGATTGCTGAGATGGGTTTGTTTTCATTGGTGATTGCATTATTTTTTTCACTGCTGCTTGTGATTGTGCCGACGCTTGGTTTGAGTCGAGGTCATCATGATTTGCAGAGCACTGCCAGTCGATATGTATTCGGACAATTTTTGTTTATTGCCATTGCTTATGGTTGCTTGACCTGTTGCTTTCTACAAGATGATTTTACGGTCAGCTATGTTCTTGCTAATTCGAGTCTTTCATTGCCGTGGTTTTATAAACTCTGTGCGGTATGGGGGGGGCACGAAGGGTCAATGCTATTGTGGGTTGCCATTCTCAGTGCATGGATGATGAGCGTGAGTCTGTTGAGCAAACACCTTGAGCAGGAGATGCGCGTGCGCGTGCTGGTTGTTTTAGGGGCTTTAAGCACGGGATTTATATTATTTTTATTAACAGCCTCCAATCCTTTCTTACGCCAATTTCAAGTACTGAATAGCCAGGGTAGAGATTTGAATCCTCTGTTACAAGATCCCGGATTTTTGTTCCATCCGCCGATGCTCTACATGGGCTATGTTGGTTTTGCGGTTGCATTTGCATTTGCTATCTCCGCATTATGGTTAGGCCGAGTTGAAGCAGCATGGGCACGCTGGACTCGACCATGGACACTTGCTGCATGGTGCTGTTTAACCGCTGGAATTACTTTAGGTAGTTGGTGGGCGTATCGAGAATTAGGTTGGGGTGGTTGGTGGTTCTGGGATCCCGTTGAAAATGCGTCGTTTATGCCATGGTTGGTCGGGACAGCGCTGATTCATTCGCTGGTCGTCAATGAGCAACGTAGTCAATTTAAGGCCTGGACGTTGTTATTAGCCATCACGGCTTTTTCACTGAGCTTGATAGGGACTTTTTTGGTTCGTTCAGGTGTTTTAACCTCGGTACATGCGTTTGCAGTTGATCCGCAGCGAGGATTATTTATTCTTGTCTTTTTATTCATTGTCATTGGTGGATCATTGCTGTTGTTTGCTTGTCGTGCTCAAGCGCTGCATGCTGTAAAAACGCCGTCTTTTGTATCGCGTGAAAGTGCAATGCTACTGAATAATGTTTTTTTATTTGCGGCCATGGCGACTGTGTTGATGGGGACTGTTTATCCGTTGTTGATTGATGGGATGGGGCTTGGAAAACTGTCAGTAGGCGCTCCCTATTTTAATACGGTTTTTGTGCCATTAATGATTCCATTGTTTGTGTTGATGGGTTTGGGGATCCACTTAAAATGGTATGGTGATACGTTGAAACTCGTATTGATTCGTTTACGTGGCGCTGCTGCATGGAGTTTAATTTTACCGTTTGGGCTGTTATTTGCTTATTCAAAGCCGATGAATCCATCAGTACTACTTGGTTTGGTTCTTGCAAGTTGGATTATTTTAAGTACATTAAAAGCGGCTTTCATAAAAATAAAATCCAGGGGGCTATTTCACATTCCTCAAGCATTTTGGGGCATGGTCATTTCGCATTGCGGTGTTGCAATGACGGTGATTGGTATTGCAATTTCGACGGGATATGGTGTTCAACAAGATGTACGGTTAGCACCTGGCGAGCATTTAGAGTTTGCCGGATTCCACATTCAATTTGTGAATGAAACGAATGTGACAGGTGCAAACTATCATGGAGCACGAGCTCAATTTAATATTGCGAGCAAACATCGCAATGTGATGATTTATCCAGAAAAACGTATTTACAATGTAGGACAAATGGCAATGACTGAATCAGCCATTGATGTCACACCGTTTCGAGATGTATATGTTGCGTTGGGAGAACCGCTCAATGATGACCATGCGTGGTCTGTTCGACTTTATTACAAGCCTTTCATACGTTGGATATGGGGGGGGGGATTTATGATTTTATTGGGTGGTTTGGTTGCATTATTGGATCATCGGTATTATAGGAAGCATAAAATTGTATGATGCCACAATCGCCGGGTAACGTTGTCTTTTTGAAACACGCTATGCGCATCCATGCCGCTCGATGCCGGCCATCCATGGCCGAAAACGGTTTCAAAAAGACAACGTTACCCGGCGATTATGACAGAGGATACATAAAATTCAATCAACGTCACTATCTGAGGTGAGTGCATGAAGCCATTGTATTGGCGCTTAGCGCCGTTTTTCATATTTTTAGTTTTAGTCGTGTTGTTTTGGCGAGGGTTAGCACTTGATCCGCATCATTTGCCATCCGCTAAAGTAGGGAAATCACTCCCTTCGTTTGCATTAAAGTCGCTGAATGAGACAACATTGACCTCTTCCTCTATGGTAGGGCATGTGTCGCTATTAAACGTTTGGGCCAGTTGGTGTATGGCATGTGCTGATGAGCAAACGGTTTTAATGCAATTGGCAAAACAAGGTGTATCCATTTATGGTTTGAATTATAAGGATACAGTGGATAATGCACGAGAGTGGCTTGGAGAGTGGGGTAATCCGTATCAACAAATTGGTGTCGATGCTGATGGAAAAGTGGGGATCAATTTAGGCGTTTATGGTACTCCTGAAACATTTCTGATTGATAAGCAAGGGATTATTCGTTTTCGATATGCAGGTCCAATCACCATGCCTATTTGGAAGAAAGAGTTTTTGCCGCGGATCCAATCATTGGAGGGCGTTGGGTGACTTCGCGTATTTTAATGTTGTTTATGATTTTTTTTGTTACAACGAGTCATGCTGAGGTCATGTATCCTTTGCAAACGGCAAAACAAGAATCACAATTTAAACATTTACTCGCTGATTTGCGTTGTTTGGTGTGTCAAAATCAAGATTTAAACGACTCTAATGCAGGCCTTGCGAAAGATTTACGCAGAGAAGTTTATAACAGAGTTAAAGATGGGCAAAGCGACCAAGAAATTATTACTTATCTAACGGATCGTTATGGTGACTTTATTTTATTCAACCCTCCATTGAAAGGGATTACGTTATTCCTCTGGTTTGCCCCTTTGCTATTTGTAGGTGTTGGAATGTTTATTTTTTGGCGAAAATTTCGATGAATATCACCTTGTTCGTTGTCCTTATGCTGATTGCTGTTGTGATTGTAGTTTATCCTTATCAGGGTAAATTTAAGCGGTCACAATTCATCATTGTGCCTCTATTAGTGGTTTGTGTAAGCGCAGGCTATTGGCAATGGGGAGGGTGGATACGCTTTACGGAATATAATCACCAACAAACCGCATTAAAATCCTTTAAAAATCCGCAGGAAATTATTGATAAACTCAAACAACATTTAAATGCTTCCCCCACTAGCGCTCGTGGTTGGTTTTTATTAGGTCGATTGTATGCGAGCCAAAATCAATGGCCAGAGGCCGTTGATGCGTTTAATCGATCACATTTACTGGAGCCCAATAATGAACAAACGACAGTTCATTACGCCCAGAGTTTGTGGCAAAATAATCAGCAAATGTTCAATGCGACTATTCGGGCACTTTTTTTATCGATCTTGAAAGCAAATCCTAATCAACCGGATGCATTATCAATGTTAGCCATCGATGCGTTTCAAGAGCACGATTATTCAAAAGCTAAACAATATTGGACTCATCTACTCTCTCTGGTCCCACCTAACTCAGAAGACGCAAAAGCGATTCGCAAAGCAATAAAGCGCTCAAAGTAGCATTGCTGCCACAGCAAGCATGGCACGTGCTTCAGCGGGCTCAACCAGGCTACTAAAAAGGCATTTTACCCCACCCAAAAGACCATAAAAAAAGCATCGAGGCAAAAAAATTTATAGAAATAGCTAAACTTATTCATAATTATTCCGATAAAGAAGAAAAATAGGAGGAATAAATCATGAAAAAGCAATTGATAGTGGTTCCACTTTTAGGGTTGTTGGTTGGATGTAACTCCATGGATCGTTCAGTCCCGATCGTTGACGATGCAGGGTATACTCATTATACCGCTCATTACAGCACCGATAACAAAGGCGCTAGCTATTTTCCAGCTACTCAACCCGCAACGGGTCGAAAAGTATTTGTGTTTGATCCTAAGGCGACCGCTTGGGCTGCGTATGATGCACAGGGAACGCTTGTTAAAACAGGAAGGGCATCAGGAGGGAAGGCGTTCTGTGAAGATGTTGGCCATCCTTGCCGTACTGTCACAGGGACGTATCATGTTTATTCTAAAAAAGGTGCTGACTGTACGTCCAGCATCTATCCAGTTGAAACTCATGGCGGAGCAAAAATGCCGTACTGCATGCACTTCCATGGTGGCTATTCGATCCACGCTGCGTATGAAGTGCCCGATGCCAATGTGAGCCATGGTTGCATTCGAGTTTTACCAAGTGCGGCACAGTGGTTAAATCAGGATTTCATGGATGTCGGAACAACCGTCATTGTGAAGCCTTATAGTTAATGAGTTGTTATTAAAAAAAATGGCGCCGTTTAGGCGCCATTTTGTTAGGCTTAACGATTAACTAGCATTAGTGCATCGAAGTTTAATGGACACTGACCCTTGATTGATAATTTCCACTCTAGCATGAGGTTCTGCTGCTAATTGAAATTGTTGTCCTGCTTCAGCAACCATGTAAATAGAATTTCCTTCAGAAAATTCAACGCCATTTAATGTCCCTTTATTGGTTAGCATTGTGAATGATAATGGATTCTTGGGTGATTCACTGATCACTTCACACACGCCTCGTATTTTCCACATTAAAAAATTTAAAAAAATTTGGGCCTCATTGGGAGCCAGCTCGGCTTCCATGGTGGCGCCACTGCTAAAATTGTAAGTTGTACTATAGCCCGTTATGCAAAAAAAACTGACTGCAAATAATAATGCAATTTTTAAAACTTTAGTCATAAAATAGTTCCTTATAGGTTGATATGATGCATTTTTTACAAAAAAAATATCAGCAGTGTATCATACTTTAGTTCAAATTTAATCGCAACTATCTATTCTTCAACCAATAGTAAAATAGTTGATGCAGAAGAAAGGGGGCGAATTTTTTTAGGGTTGATGATGACCGTTTTCATTTTATACTTTTTTAAGATAGGAAATAAGTGATTAACTAATTCTGACGACGACTGTTTATTGTTTTTGTATTGCTTTTGAATGCTTCCGAGCCAGATAATTTTATTTTTATTTTGAACATGATAATTTGAGCGCCATAAGCGAATGATTAAGCCATTTTTATCGGTTGATGTGCCTTTTGTCATCAATAGGAACGGCTTTTTATTTGAATACAATTGAGCCATCAGAGGTAAGGTTGATGATGATTTCTCATGACCAATATGAACCAATAGCGAATAGATGAATGAATTGGGATGCGCTTTCCATCCTGCTTCGATCAAGGTGTGTTGTAGTGATTTGATCGATCCGACGTACTGAATATTCATCAATCCAACTTCTTTTCCAAAGCGATTCATACTATAGATGGGTAATAACGGACGTCGTTGATCCCACCACGTTTTATGGTGAATCATGAACTGTTTGGTGTTGATTTGTTGAGTGTCTGCTATTTTATGAAAGAACAGCATCGATAGCACGGCTGTTGCAACAATAAGTAAAATAACCGATAACGTAATAGGAAGATACGATCGATAATGAGGTTTGCCTTGGCGTCTATAGATCATCCAATGAAGCAAGGCGTTTGCGAAGCCTATCTTATAGGCAATAACGACGTTCACAAACCAATCCTCGCCCAGATAAATTAACGCAATCCCCGAAAGCGATAATGCAATGACGAGTATAATTCGGAGAACAATGCTGATTGTTTGCTGATAAAATGTGGTCATGTAATAAATTAAAAAGGTAAGCATCGACGTTGCAAACAGCAAACCTTTGGTCGGAAAGGCTAAAACTAACAAAGTAGAGGGAGACGGAAGTTGAGTCGGCGTGAGCATGATGAGTGATAGAAGCCAGACCATTACACTTGAGGTGATAATAAGGCTCATCCAAAATCGCAGCAATCGCCAATCTCGATGATACATTGCATAGAATAAGATGGCTAAGCCAAACAAGGTCAGTGATAAAAAACTAATTGTTAAACGCACAATAATAAAAAAAGCATCGAAATCATACGTTCGTATACTTAAACAAAATTGATAAATAGCTTCATTGAGTGATTGAATCCAGCCACTGTAGATGGAACTATAAAGAAAAGGTGGTGTAATGATGATGCAGAACATACACAGCAATGCCATTGCTGTAGTCGGGTAGTAATTTATCTCCCCTTCTGGAGTAATATAGCGTGCACATGCTCCTAATCGAGGGTAACGCATTAAACTAGTCCAAAAAATATTTAAATAGGTATGTAACCATTGATTGAGTGATACGAAACTCCATTTAACGCCTAATGTTAATACCCATATAATAGCAAGTAATAATAAGATGATGATGAATAATTTAGATGCTATTTGAGGTAATAATTCACTACTTGCCGATCCAATTAACACTCCGGGGATAACGTATAAACAAGCCCAGCCAATGGCGGAGGCTACATTAGCCACAAAAAAATACCAGCGATTCATCCCCATCATTCCGGCAATGATAGGAATAATTGAGCGTAATGGTCCCGTAAATCGTCCAATCAAAACACTTTTGCCGCCATGACGTTCGAAATAATCTTTAGCATAACTGAGCCAATGTGGATAACGCTTGAAAGGCCACATGGTCGTTAAGCGATCGCTAAAAATGCGACCGATACTATAACTCGCACTGTCACCAGCGATCGCACCGAGAATCGCTGCGAGCAAGGTTAAATCAATACGCATTGAACCGGAACCGGCTAAGATGCCAACTGCGGTCATCGTGACTGTGCCTGGGATAATGGTTCCAACAAATGCAAGTGATTCACTGAATGACACAATAAACGTTACAAATAACGCCCAATGTGGATTCAAGGAAACCCAGGTTATGATGGGTTGTAAATACTGTGAAAAAAAATCCATTATGCGTTGAATCCCAGTTTAATTAGAAATTCTTGAATAAATTGTTGTCCTGCCTCATCGACTGAAACATCTTTTATAAAATCACTCATTTGGGTCATTTTCAATGCTTTATATCCACATGGATTAATCCCATCGAATGGGGATAAATCCATTGCAACGTTGAGTGCTATCCCATGGTAGGTACGTCCATTTTTAACACGCAGCCCAATAGATGCAATTTTTTTGTCGTTGACATAAACCCCTGGTGCACCACATTGGATCGTTGCGTTGATGCGATAGTGTTTAAGAACTTGAATGAGTATTTGCTCAAGATAGGTCACTAACGTTCGTATTCCTAGCCCACGTCGTTGAATATCCAAGAGGGTATATATAACGAGCTGCCCAGGTCCATGATAGGTTACTTGTCCTCCACGATCAGTTTGTACAATCGGAATGGCGTGCGGATTAAGAATATGTTCGGGTTTTCCTGCTTGACCTTGAGTATAAACAGCAGGATGTTCAAGTAGCCACAGTTCATCTTGTGTGGTTGGTCCGCGTTCAAGGGTGAATTCCTTCATGGCGTCCCATATTGTTTGATAGGACTGAAGGCCAAGTGAGCGAACGGTTATCATATTTAAAGCACCATTTTAATGTTTGGATGCTGAGTGAGCTCAAGGTAAAGTGCATCTAAAGCCTCTTGATTTTTTGCCTCAATAGTGACGGTAATGGAGGCATAACTACTATTTTTACTGGTTTGTTGCTGTACAGAGGTATTCTGTAATTCAGGATGATGCTGCCGAACAATTGCCAGCAGCTCATCCACAGTATTAGGCTGATTTTTAAATATTATTTTGATTGGAAATTGGCAAGGATATTCAATCATGAGTTAAACCAACGTTTAAACAATAATCGAATGGAATCTCTAAATCGAACCCAGAATCCCCCCTGAGGAACGTCTTCCAGAGCGCAAAGTGGTTCAGTTGCAATGACACCATTATCAAATTTAATAATAAGCTCACCCACCTTATCGCCTTTTTTAATGGGAGCTTGTAGGTACTTAGGAACATTGGTACTGATTGCTAAATCTTGGTACCGTCCTGTAGGAATTGTCACGTACTGAGTGTGGTTTAATCCTATATGAAGAGAGGTAAGCGTGCCCTTGTATATGGGCAATTCAGTAACTTTATCACCTGAATTATACAATGCATGTGTTTCAAAAAAACGAAAGCCATAATTGAGTAGTCGCTCACTATCATCGGCACGTGACGAGTCATTTGGTGCGCCGAGAAGGACGGATAACACCCTCATATCATTATGTTTTGCCGAAGATACAAGGCAAAAACCAGCCTCGTCAGTGTGTCCTGTTTTAACACCATCAACTTGGCCATCACGCCACAGTAATCGGTTACGGTTGGCCTGTTTTATTCCATTGAACGTAAACCATTTTTGCTTGTACCAAGGATAGTATTCTGGGAAATTGTTAATTAAAGCTCGCGTTAAAATGGCTAAATCTTTCGCCGTAGTATAAAGGTCTTTATTTGGTAAACCGGTGCTGTCTGTAAAGTGTGTTGAATTCATTCCGAGTTGTTTTGCTTGAAAATTCATAATTTCAGCAAAGCCATTTTCACTCGCGCCTAATAGTTCGGCCATAGCGACACAGGCGTCATTTCCTGAGTCGACGATAATTCCTTTCAATAAATCTTGGACACTGACCTGTTCACCTTCTTTTACAAACATTCGCGATCCACCCGTTTGCCAAGCGGTACGACTGATACGAACCAAATCGGTGATATGAATTTGCCCTTGTTTTAGAGCATTTGAAATCACATAAAGAGTCATAATTTTAGTGAGGCTTGCTGGGGGTAATTTTTCCTCACTATTTTTTTCTGCAATGATTTTTCCGCTGTTGACATCAATGAGAATATACGCTTTTGCATTTAATGTCGGGGGCATAGGTGTAATAACGGGGTTACTTGCTGATGTTGGAGGAGGTGGTGAGCTTAGATTGTCCAGCGACGAATCAGCAAAAAATAAGCCGGAATGGAGAGAGAGCGTGGTTGCCAAAACAGTTTGTAAAAATAACGATGGTTTTTTCATGATAGTCGCCTGATAATATGAAGTCTCGATAATATAGGATTTACGAATAAAACAAGACTTTGTTTTAGTTCGATAAGTCCAGTAATAAAAAAGTCCATGTTATCACAGGCTTAAGCACGTGGACAATTGATAGGAATAAAACATGAAAATAATAATAATTTTATTAACCAGTTTGTTATTAATCAGCTGTCAATCTCAGCATGAGGCACATAAAGAGACCCCTGATTCTTATGACGGTCATCGATTTTCCATCACGCATCAAGTTGCTTATCAATCTCATCATCGTATTGAGAAAAATCGAAAAATAGTTTCTAAGAGTAAGCCTGTACTTCAAGATGGGGCTCCGCTGGGCCCATTGCCGTCTTTTTTTAGAAAAATAATCCCGAAGCGTGAGCCTATTAGTCGATATGGAAATCCCGACTCCTACGAAGTGATGGGAAAAAAATATGAAGTGATGACGAATTCAACAGGTTATAAAGCTCGGGGGATTGCATCTTGGTATGGCACAAAATTTCACACCGGGCGCACATCCAGTGGTGAAAAATACAATATGTACGCGCTAACTGCTGCACACAAAACACTTCCGTTACCGTCGTATATTCGAGTTAAAAATCTAAGTAATGGTAAAGTGGCCATTGTTAGAGTCAATGATCGTGGTCCATTTCATGAGTCCAGAATACTTGACTTATCGTATGCTGCAGCAGCTCAGCTGGGTTTATTTCCCAATGGTACCGCATTGGTCGAAATAGAGGCTTTGAAGACAACGCAAAAAAACTTACATTATTACATCCAGGCGGGTGCATTTGAGTCACTACAGCTTGCTGAAAATTTACGATCTAAATTAGGAAAACTCACCACCTCACCCGTTTATATTCACAAACAACAACGTAAATATTTAGTTCAAGTGGGGCCATTTGCAAATAAAATCATGGTTGATCGCTTAAAACAGCGCTTACAAAGCAACGGTATTCATGGTTCATTTTCGATGTTAATGTGACCGTTACAATTTACAAATTCATTTTTTTAATATTAATAGGATGATAAATCGATGATGTATGCAGCACTAGTAACACCAGTAGCCGAAGTTGAGCCAGCTTACCCTAACGTTCAGGCTATGGATTCAGAAAGCAATCTTACGACGAGTGACGGGAGGGGATGGAAATACCTAAAAATGGGTAGGTATAATTACGTTTACTTCCGTAAAGAAGAAGACGGTCGTTCATTTGTGTATAAGCTTTCTAAATATGGTCCTGAAGAGCCGACAGAACTTCCTAAAAGAGCGGTTCGTATATGGAATATCATTAATAGTCATCTTGAACCTGCTGCAGTAGAACTTGATAATGGTTGGGTTGTCCCTTATATCGAAGGAAGTGAGCCCTCTAAAGAAGAGATTTGTCATGCATTAGTTGATATTTATACGCAGACCCAAAGAGTGGTTACTGATCCTGCTGTGGAGGGTAATTTTATTAAGCAAGGTGATGGCCGTATTGTGTGCGTGGATATCGGCTTCGCATTGAGTATGGATGTCGTCAACTCAAAAAGTGATGACAGTATTGATTGCTGGGATAAAATGAAAGCAGTCTTTGACGATATGCTTTGTGATGCTGATCCCTTAATCGCAAAGACAACACAAGCTTTACTTTTTTTGGCACAGAATTATCCCGAGATTAAAAATGTTGCAGTTTTAAAGCAAAATATAGTGTTACTCAATCAATTAAGTGAGGCATATTTAGCTGACGCCCTTCCTCAAAATCTGAATCTTGCTGTGTATTTTCCTGACGCAGACGGTTGTCTCGAGGATTCAAAAAAACAGTTTTTGTTGACGAAGCAAGAGGTTCTTAACGAGATACAATCGGCACAGATGAAAGTTATGGGCTCAGATTTTTCTTTTTTTAGCCATCAACCTCGAGTAGTAAATCCGCTTCATGATATATCCAAGACGAACAATTTACCAAGTTTAGTTCGAACATTATTAAAGATAGATAATTTTAAGATAATTGAGGATTTTCTAAATCCCTTTGAGCATCCCGCTTGTTATAAATTAACTTCCTCTACATGGAGGGATATTTTATCTCAGAAGCCAGCGGCAGCAGCCGAACCTGTGGTGGCAGTGGAGCTTATGACAACACCAACAACACCAGTACCAGCACCAACATCAACATCAACAAGACCAACCCCTTGGTGATGCTCCTTCTCCTCAATATTCAGCAACAATAACGCGAGTCCCTTTTGCCCGGCCGGCACCAGGGACATCGACAAATTCTTCATTCAGCCATTGCGCGTCTTCAATAAACATTCTCACGCAGCCATGGCTGTCTCTATAACCGGGGACGGAATAACTGCCATGTAAGGCTATGCCTCGGAAAAAATGCATACAAAAGGGCATTACTGCGCCACCATTGTTTCCATTTGGACGAATAGGGAATGCGGTTGAAATGCAGTCGATGTCTTGTTTGCGAATTACTCGAAATGATCCAGTCGGTGTTTTGCATCCCCCAAGCGCCTGTGAGCATTGTCCTGATCCGGACGATAATGGCCCCCACCAAATTAATTCGCCATGTTCATCATAAGCCCCCCAAGCTAATTGCTTTTGGTTCACAAAAATGGTTTTTTCTCCATCAGGTTCGATGTAGCGTGGAAAAGGAGATACATCATAAATCGTCAAGCGTTCAATATTTTTAGGTACCGCGATGGTCATTCCTGGTTTCAAACTAATATTCATCCGATTGACGCGTTTGATGATGTCGCGTTCTTCAGCGCCTGGAAATAACGACTCCCAACTTTCACCTGGTTTAACCGTAATACAAACATAATCTGCTGAACTACAAAAAGATTCACCGAAGCGTTTGATTGACCATGATGTTTGTGCGCTGCTTAGTAATAGTAATGTAATAACAAGTGTCGTGAATCGTTTCATGATAAACCTCTTGTTTTCTATTATTTATAATTTGCTTAACGGCATTTTTTAAAAAAACTGTAGGATATTTACTATACTCTCAATTAATGAGTTTTCGATTTTTTTGGCGGTAGCATAAGATCCGATGGGTATAAAACATAGAGGGATGAAAAAATGAGCAATTTAAATGGATCAGTCCCGAATAATAGATCGCGTGATGTGTGTTTGCACCTATTAGCCATGGTGACGCTGTATTGGTCTGCGATTAGTTTCATGACGTTATGTTGGCAATACGTTAATTATTTGTTCCCCGATCCCGTAGCTGATCGGTATGCCGATTTATTGGGTTCGATTCGATTTTCGGTTTCTTCATTGATGATTGTGTTCCCGGTTTTTATTTGGGTTTCTTGGTTTTTAAATAAAATTTATTCAAAAGAATTACAAGTTCGTGACTCTAAAATAAGAAAATGGCTTATCTATGTGACATTGTTTATTAGCGCTATTGTGATGATTATTGATTTAGTTTACATCATCAATACTTTTTTGGATGGAGAAGTAACCATTCGATTTATTTTAAAAGCATGTTCAATGTTTATTGTTGTTGGCATTATTTTTGGTTTTTATTTGGACGATGTCAGACGGACTATTGTATCGCAAGCAGCAATATATGTTGGATGGCTTAGCGGTGTTATGGTTGTTATTTCGATAATGGGTGCATTTTTAATTGTAGGTAGTCCTATGGAGGCGCGTCAAACCAGATTCGATCAGCAGCGGATTATGAATTTGAAGGATATTCAATTTCGGTTGGTTCAATATTGGCGGAATAAATCACGATTGCCAGAAGACTTATCGGCTTTAAATGATCCTATTTCTAATTTTACTGTCCCTGTCGACCCTCAAACCCATATCGCTTACGAATATGTTGTGAATGATCCCGCAACACTATCGTTTAAACTCTGTGCTGTATTTAACAGAAGTAGTCCTGTTGAAGCTCTCTCAAATTCTACACCAACCGATCCTGCTGCTGGTTATTGGACTCATGCAGCCGGCCATGTCTGTTTTCAACGAAAAATTGATAAACAACTGTACCCGGCGTATAAAAAATCTTGAAAAATTATACCTAGGTTAAATTCATCGGTAGATCAATGCTCAGCTAAAATATTCAGTAATTTAAGCGATGCAGTAGCGCCTGATACGGGGTGCGTTCTTTTTTTCTGACTCAGTTGTTGTTTTTTTTTAGATCTATTAAACTCGCTGCTCTAATTAATTCATTCTTGTATTAACCCAGAAAAAGCAGTTGAATCGTAGTTTTCGTAAAATATCCCCTCTTAATAGGACCTGGCATGATGAGTAATCGTTATACTGCAGATACAGCATTGCAAGATGGTAGGTTAAGGCAAGCTCAATTAAAAATGCTGTCGATGCTTGAAGTAGTGGATAAAATTTGTCAAAAACATCAACTGGATTATTGGCTTGATGCAGGGACTCTTTTAGGGGCTGTTCGTCATCAAGGATTTATTCCTTGGGATGATGATATGGATATTTCAATGCCTCGTGCAAGTTTCGAGCGATTCCTTCAGGTGGCTCCTGCTGAAGTTCCAGAGCATATGTGGATCCAAACAGCACAGACGGATCCTGGTTTTTTTAATACAGCAACGCCATTAAAAATTAGAGATCGCCATAGTCGCTTTATTGAAAAACATGAAACAGGCAATGAGCCTTATGTGCAAGGTATATTCATTGATGTGTTTGTTTATGATTATCTGCCAACTCATGCAAAACTACGAAAACGGTATAAATTTATCGCAAAAAAACTATCACGATTATTAGGCGCTAAATACAGCACTATCGCCCTGGGACATTACGCGGGGTTTTATCGATTGGTAGGACGCCTGTTTTCTAAATCCATATTGGAAAATTGCTTACAAGGTATTATTAAACGATCGAATCAGCATTACAGTGATCATTTAGGCCGAGGTTATCAGTGCATTGGTAATAACGTCGTGGCGCATGATGATATCTATCCTCTAAAGCGAGCCCGTTTTGAAACGGGTGAATTTAATATTGCAAATCGACCCGAAGTAATTTTACAGCAACAATACGGTGATTACTTGACGCTCCCTCCTGAGGAACAACGTGTGATGAGGCATTGTATTGAATTAATTCCAGATATGTTTTTTAACAAAAAGGAGATCCTATGAGTCGTTCCATAGAGCTATTTAAGAAAGCAAAAACACTTATTCCTGGTGGTGTTAATTCTCCTGTTCGTGCTTTTAAGGGGGTTGGTGGTACGCCCGTATTTATGAAAGAAGGGCATGGTGCATATTTGGTGGATGTTGATGGCCATGAATATGTTGATTACATTGGGTCGTGGGGGCCACTGATTCTTGGTCATTGTCATCCAAACGTAATGGATGCTGTTACAGTTGCTTTGCATCACGGCATGAGTTTTGGTGCTCCGACCGAATTGGAAGTTTTACTTGCAGAAAAAATCATTTCGTTAATGCCATCGATTCAAAAAATCCGTATGGTGAATTCGGGGACTGAAGCGACAATGACAGCGATTCGCTTGGCGCGAGGTTATACGAAAAAAAATAAACTGATTAAATTTAATGGTTGTTATCATGGGCACTCTGACGGCTTACTGGTGAAAGCTGGATCGGGTGTATTAACCTTGGGGATTCCATCAACTCCAGGAATCCCATCGAGTATCACCGAACATACGTTAACCGTGGACTTTAATGATTTAGCTGAAGTGACTCGGATTTTTGAAGCATACCCAGATGACATTGCTGGAATTATTATAGAGCCTGTTGCCGGTAACATGGGATTTGTGCTTCCCGATGATGGATTTTTACAAGGACTGCGAACGCTTTGTGATCAGTATCAATCCGTTTTAATTTTTGATGAGGTAATGACTGGATTTCGAGTTGGATTAGGTGGCGCGCAAGCCCTGTATGATGTTAGTCCCGATCTCACAACCTTGGGCAAAGTCATTGGAGGAGGGATGCCGGTTGGAGCAATCGGTGGACGGGAAGAGATTATGAATTATCTTGCGCCTTTAGGCCCTGTGTATCAAGCGGGAACGTTGTCAGGAAATCCCCTGGCTATGGCGGCTGGATTGGCCACGTTGAGTGAGGTTGAACGACCTGGTTTTTATCAGTCGTTAGGCGAGCACAGTCAGTTGCTGGTGAGTGGCTTAGCTGAAATTGCAAAAAAATTAGAGGTGCCGTTTACTGGTAATGCGCTTGGAGGAATGTTTGGTTTTTGTTTTAACAATATTGAGCGTGTGCGTAGTTTCCAAGATGTTGCGGCTTCAGATGAAACGCTATTCAAGACGTTTTACCATGAGATGTTAAAACGTGGTGTATATTTTGCACCGTCTATGTTTGAGGCAGGATTTATATCGAGTGCGCATGGTGAAATTGAAATCAAAAAAACATTGGATGCAGCAGCCGATGCTTTAACCAGGCTATAGTAGCCATCCAATACTCATTATTGCGTAATAACTAATCTTGTCTTGAGGTTGGGCGACGTGTTGTGATATTGGAAGTGAAAGACCCGCTTGTAAAATAAGGTGTTGTGTTGAGAACCATAATGAGGGTGTAGCAAGTACGATATTTCCGCCGGCATTGCTATAAAGAGCATTTAACTGGAGATTGTTTTTGCTATACAGCCCATCCAGCTCAACCATTACTAATAAAATGGATTTATCTGGGATGCTTTTTATATTTCGTCCAATGCCGACTTGATATAAATATTGTGATTCAAATGGAGTAGTTGGAGTTGGTTTAAATAATGTGATTCCAGGCGAAGCAAAAAACATCCAGTCTATAGAGGTACGATTGAATGTTGTGCCTATGAAATATCCAACGGTACCTTGGCCTGTTTGAGGGCGTTTAATGAATGATCCGGATGGCAACGTCATTCCTCCTACAACGGTAGATTGATCAGAGAAACGATCATTGTCTTTATTATAAAAAGCATATTCTCCTTGAACACTTGTATCGGCAAATCCTGAGGCACGTTGCTTGTTATTAGTGTAGTTTATGGCAATTGGAGTTGTGATAAAAAGAGAAGCGTTATCTGAAAAGCCATAAAGTAACGAGGGTGAGGCATTGGGGTATTGTTGTTGAGGGGCTTTTAGGTAGCTGGGATATAGAAAAACTTGAGCTTGGTTCCTTTTCACAATATTCTGCCCGAAGGAGACCAATGGGCCTGGTTGTTGAGATATGGGTAGTGAAAAGTTACCTGAGTGCGGGGGCTCAATCGATGTTGCTGCATGCAGATCGAATATGAAATGAATCAGTAAAAATAGTATCGTTTGTTTTTTTTTCACAGAGTGATTGTCCCTAAAATATGGTTCTACCGGAACTCCTGGGGTATGAGCAATTTTTTGTCATTTCCGATGGGTATATACTGATGCTGGCTCGGTTTAAGCATGGATCCCCCCCCCCCGGGATCTAAAATATTAATTGATCCGCTTTTATTAAACCAACAGCGGCAGCCATTTGCAAGCCGATCGTCTGTCCCATCTAAATGTCGTCTTTGCGAACGAAGTGAAGCAACCCAGAGTTCAAAGCACGGAACCCTAGATTGCTTCACTTCGTTCGCAAAGACGACGGATTTTTTTTCATGAGGTAGCCCCGCAGAACAACCAATTTAGAGTAGCGTTTCATAAAGATCTAACCATCGTGGATTTATACTTTCAATTAGGGCTAATTTCTTTTTCCTCGATCCACCTTTGATTTGTTTTTCCCTTTCAATAGCGGTGATCATATCATCAATTTGCTCATAATAAACAAGTTTTTTACAATCATATTTCTTAGTAAAACCAGGCCGATCATCATGTTTGTGCGGATAGACCCGCCTTATTAAATCGCTAGTAACACCAGTATAGATTGCGCCATTTCGCTTATTTGCCATGATATAAATTGCAGGGTGGCGTTGAATCATGCCTAAATACTCCTTGGCTGGATTGCGTTATTTATGACCACTTCCAAAATCGAGCATCATTCTAGAATAATTATAAGAGCATAGTAAACATTTAGGTTGGTGCTTCATACCCCTGAATTGGAAGAGGCTAAGCCTTGTATTAGATCTTTATATAAACCAAACTAAATAAACTTAGTTTACAAGGAATCCAATATGCAGATCATTAATATTCATGATGCTAAAACCCATTTATCGAGCCTTGTTGATCAAGCTGCCACGGGAGAATCGTTTATTATTGCCAAGCGAGGAAAGCCATTGGTAAAAGTTGTTCGATTAGATGCTCGACCGACTATCAAGCGTACGGGTTTTATGAACGGACAGATTAAGGTGCCAGATGACTTTGACCGCATGGGAAATACTGAAATCAATGATTTATTTGAAGATAAGCCATGAAATTACTACTGGATACTCACTTGATTCTTTGGGCGGCAGGTGATGTGGAAAAATTATCTAAGGTTGCGCGCTCCTTGATTGAAGCACCTGAAAATGAGTTATTTTTTAGTGCAGCCAGTCTATGGGAAATCGCGATTAAGAACGGGCTAGGGTGCCATGATTTTCAGGTGAATGGTCGTATTTTAAGGCGAGAGCTTTTGGATAATGGTTATGTTGAATTGCCTGTGATCGGAACACATACGTTGGATCTGGATAGTTTGCCCCCGATTCATAAAGACCCGTTTGACCGCATTCTTATTGCACAATCTATAGTTGAGGGGATCACACTATTAACCAGTGATCCCATCGTCGCTCAATATCCAGGCTCAATACGCTACGTGTAGTCTACAGTGACTCTATTGTCTCTTTATGCAACAACAATTTATCTCGTGCAAGTTGTGATTGTGCGAGTCTGTCGTGTTCTTTTTTTATGACGACCTCGGGAGCATTATCCGTAAACTGTGGATTACTCAGTTTTGTTTGCGAAAGCATAATTTCTTTATCAAACTTGACAATCTCTTTCGTCAATCGAGATAATTCAGCTTCTTTATCAATGAGGCCAGCCATTGGGATAAGTAATTCCAATTCACCAACAAGCGCAGAGGCTGAGAGAGGAACCGGATCATCATCCGTTAAAAATTCAATTGCATTTAATCGACTCAGCGAGATTAAAAGTGCTTGATGTTTTAGTATGAGTTTTTTCTGCTCAGCCGTCGTATGACGAAAAATAAGTGGAATCAATTTTGCAGGACTAACGGCCATTTCGCTGCGAATCGTTCGGACCGATTGAATAATGGTTTTTAACCACTCAATTTCTTCTTCAATCGCCTTATTAACGAGCCTTTGATCAACCTGAGGGTATGAGCTGAGCATGATGGTGTCGCCGTCTTCACTGTTTAATTTTCCTGTGCGTAACCAAATTTCTTCCGTAATAAACGGCATAATTGGATGAAGCAATTTAAGGATTTGATTTAAAACGGTGATGAGCGTGTGACGCGTGCCTCGCTTCATCGCGCTTAATGCACTGGTATCATAGAGAATGGGCTTAGATAATTCTAAATACCAGTCACAATACTCATGCCAAACAAAGTCATACAGTGTATTCGCGAGCAAATCAAAACGATAGGACTCAAAATAATGGTGGCAAAGTTCAATGGTGTGTTGCAATTTGGAGATAATCCAGAGATCAGCGGGGCTGTATTGAAAGGCACCATCACCGAAGTCCGCATATTCTTCACTAGTGTTCATCACAACATAACGCGCAGCATTCCACAATTTATTGCAAAAATTACGATAGCCTTCAACTCGATTGAGCTCAAACCGAACCACTCGATTGTTCGATGCAAGCGCACAAAACGTAAAGCGCAATGCATCCGTGCCATAAGCAGGAATCCCATCGGGGTACTGTTTTCGTGTCGCTTTGGTGATGCTATCTCGCACAGAATCAAGCATCAAATTCGATGTGCGTTTCGCGATTAGATTGTCTAAGTCAATTCCGTCGATGATGTCAATTGGATCTAAAACGTTCCCTTTTGACTTTGACATTTTTTTACCATCAGCATCACAAATCAGTCCGGTGATCACGATCTCTTTAAAAGGGATTTTACCGGTGAATTTAAGCCCCATCATGATCATTCGAGCAACCCAGAAAAATATAATATCAAAGCCTGTAAATAAAACAGACGTTGGATAAAACGTTTCTAATTCTGAAGTTCGATCCGGCCAGCCAAGCGTTGAAAATGGCCACAGTGCAGATGAAAACCAAGTATCCAGAACATCCTCGTCCTGCGTGAGGCGAATCTCTTTATCGATGTTATACTTAAATCGCACATCATTTTCGCTGATACCGACATAGACGCGACCTTGCTCGTCATACCATGCGGGGATTCGATGTCCCCACCACAGTTGTCGACTAATGCACCAATCCTCGATGTTTTCCATCCATTGAAAATAAGTTTTACTCCAATTTTCAGGTACAAAACGAATGTCGCCTTTTTTAACGGCGTCAATGGCTGGTTTGGCCAAAGGTTTGGTTTTAACATACCACTGTTCAGTGAGAAGTGGTTCGACAATCACATGTGATCGTTCGCCTCGAGGAACCTTTAGAGTATGCGCGTCGACTTTGACTAAGAAGCCTGCATCTTTCAAATCCTGAACAATGCAATCACGTGCTACAAATCGATCCATCCCTTGATATTTGAGAGGAGCATTGGTGTTGATTTCGGCGGCCTTGGTCAGGATGCTGATTTCAGGTAGTTTGTGGCGTTTACCCATTTCAAAATCATTAAAATCATGTGCAGGGGTAATTTTCACGCAGCCTGTTCCAAACGATTGATCGACATAGTCATCGGCAATAATAGGAATCGTTCGGTCACAGAGTGGTAAATGGATATGTTTGCCGATAAGGTGTTGATAACGAGGATCATCTGGATTAACCGCGACAGCAGCATCTCCGAGCATTGTCTCCGGGCGAGTTGTTGCAACCACGAGTGACTCATCGGAGTCAACGATGGGGTAACGTATATACCAAAGAGAGCCTTGCTCTTCTTCGGAAATAACTTCTAAATCAGAAACGGCTGTTCCGAGCTTTGGATCCCAATTGACTAAACGGGTGCCGCGATAGATTAGTCCTTCATCATGGAGTTGAATAAATACTTTTTGCACTGCGGCAGATAAGCCTGGATCCATGGTAAAACGCTCACGTGACCAGTCAACAGAGGATCCCATTCGTCTCATTTGACGTGTAATCATGCCACCGGATTCGTCCTTCCACTGCCAAATGCGTTTTAAAAATTCATCCCGGGTCATATTTTTTCGTGAAAGTCCTTCTTTTTCTAATTGTCTCTCAACCACCATTTGCGTGGAGATTCCTGCATGATCCGTTCCTGGCTGCCAAAGGGTATTGGTGCCATTCATGCGTTTATAGCGTATTAATGCATCGATCAGTGTATTCTGAAAACCATGCCCCATATGCAAGCTACCCGTGACATTAGGTGGTGGCAGCATGATGCAAAAAGGTTCACCCGAGCCTTGTGGTTGAAAATAGTCACTGGATTCCCAATTGGCATAATGGGATTGTTCGATTGCTTGTGGGGAGTATGTTTTATCCATAAGTACGCTTTGACCGTTAAAAAGCGGTGATTTTAACATAACCGATGGGAATTAATAACCCCGTGGTTGTATACCCAGCAGTTCTCAATAGGGAGCTTATATACTATAGAGTTGAGTATATACACTAGGATCCGCAGTTTTTGGATGGCATC
>DIUW01000058.1 GCA_002423125.1 Legionellaceae bacterium UBA6148
TCAGGATGTTTTACAGATGGAGCCTCAGTTTGTACCGACAAGAGAAAATTTGGCAGCGGATGGGGATTGAACTAGCAAGAAATACGGTATGCGGTTGGATAATGGCAGCTGCTGAAGTCTGTATGCCCATGCGAGATCCTCTGATGAAGTCATTAATCGCATCGGGCTATATACAAGCCGATGAAATCCCGCAACCCGTAGTTCTCCGAACGGATACTTTTATTACCGTTCAACATCATCTCAAAAAACAACTAAATCTCGCAACCCGTAGTTCCCCGAACGCTTACGTTTTAACTCATTAGGTTCAGCATCGGTAATATTATCTTTATCAGATTTTCCATAAGCAGTAATCAATAAAACGAGCCAATTTTGTCAAGTAAATTATGACACAATAAGATCAATGTATCTCAAAATATAATTTCAAATTTTTCTTGACGAATCCAGAATCCTACTCCTATAGTGTATTAAAGTGGTGTAAACTAATTGAAAAGTGGGGATTTGTGGAGTAACTCACAGAAAGGGCGTAGTCATGAGCATGTTTCGCGGGATCAATGCCATTAACATCGACGGAAAAGGACGAATCGCCGTACCTACACGGTATCGTGACGCCTTACTTGCTGAAGATGCGGGCTCATTGGTCGTGACGATTGATACTGAAGAAACCTGTCTACTGCTCTACCCAGTGAAAGAATGGCAAGTGATTGAAATCAATTTGCAACGTTTGCCAAGTTTTAATGCCCAAGCGCGACGAATTCAACGGTTATTAATTGGTCATGCAACGGATATTGAATTGGACACCAATGGTCGATTGTTACTGCCATTACCGCTTCGTGAGCATGCAAAATTGGATAAACGAGTCGTGCTGATTGGGCAAGGCAACAAATTTGAAATTTGGGATGAGGACTTGTGGCAATCAAAACGTTCACAATGGCTGGCTGATGAAGCGTTAGGCCTTGATGGATTGCCCGATGAAATGAAAACTTTTTCGTTATAGTGAGATAAAAAAATATATATTTTTGCGGCATCATCGGGTAAAGTGCACGTTTTTTTAATAGTTGTAAACCTTGATGAATAACGGGATGTAAATGATGACCGAACACCGAGCCGTCTTGTTGAAAGAGTCTATTGACGGTTTAAATATTGTCCAAGATGGTGTTTATATTGATGGAACGTTTGGCCGAGGAGGCCACAGTCGTGCCATTTTAGAAAAATTAGGTGAAGCAGGGCGATTAATTGCATTTGATAAAGATCCTGAAGCGATCGCTTATGCCGAACATCATTTTTGTAATGATAAACGATTTTCAATTGTACATGCTTCATTTGCGGCCTTAAGTCAGATCGTAAAAGAGCAGCAGTTCGATGGCAAAATTAATGGGATTTTAATGGATCTGGGGGTTTCTTCTCCTCAATTGGACAACCCAGAACGTGGGTTTAGTTTTATGCAACAAGGGCCTTTGGATATGCGAATGGATTTGCATCAAACACTGACGGCGGCCTCGTTTGTGAATCATGCAAAAGCAGACGAAATGGCTGCAGTATTTCGAGAGTACGGAGAAGAACGATTTGCAGGACGTATTGCGCGGGCGATTGTTGAAGCGCGTGATGTCGAGCGGATTGAAACAACGGCTGTATTAGCTGAGATTGTGAAGCAGGCGAATCCTAAATGGGAAAAGCATAAGCATCCTGCAACACGTGTATTTCAGGCGATTCGAATTTATGTTAATCAAGAACTAACGGATTTAAGTAGTGCGTTAAAGCAATGTGTTGACGTGATGGCGGTCGGTGGACGTTTGTCAGTCATCAGCTTTCATTCACTAGAGGACAGGATTGTTAAACAATTTATGCGAAAGATGGAGCAAGGAAATGCACCGCCCAAAGGGGTGCCCGTTAGGGAAGTCGATATCGAAACATGTTTTAAAAGAGTAGGTAAGGCGATTAAACCGCACGATAATGAAGTGAGTATTAACGTTCGTGCTCGAAGTGCAGTGCTAAGGATAGGGGAGAAAATAAAATGAATGCTGCAGCGAGACAAATTAATCAAAATACGCTTTTTAGTGGACATCTTGGAGGGTTGCGTTTGTCAAAACAACTGATGTTCCCACTCCTGTTGTTGTTTTCCATATTAGCCAGTGCATTGATGGTTGTTTACTCAACCAACGTGCATCGAGAGACATTTACGCAGCTACAATTGGCTGAGCGACATGGACAGCTGCTTCAATTACGCTGGGGAAAATTACTATTAGAGCAAGCCAGTCTTGCTACGCCTGCGCGAGTACAAGAATTAGCCACTGAGAAATTTCAAATGGCATTGCCGGCAGATAATCAAACGGTTATGTTGCGGCTACAATGAAAATAAAAGGGCATCAGGCAAGATTAATTGTTATTTGTTTATTTTTTAGTCTAATTCTGCTTATCCTCTTGTGGCGAATGTATGATTTAATGATTCTCAATCGCCCCTTTTTAAAAGGGCAAGGGGATGCGCGAAGTTTGCGTTCAGTGAGTATTCCTGCTTATCGAGGGATGATCATTGATAGGCTTGGCTCGCCGCTCGCTATTAGTACGCCAGTACAGACTGTTTGGCTCAACCCAAAAGTGTTTTCAGCCAACCATAAGCAAATGGCTGCATTGGCAACGTTACTTAAGATTAAACCGAATCAATTAGCTGCGCGCGTTGCGCGTGCAAAAAAACGCGGATTTTTATATTTACAGCGCCAAATTCCACCCGCAGTTGCCAAAAAGATTGCTCATCTTGATATTCCGGGTCTTTATTTTCAAGAGGAATTTAAACGTTACTATCCTGCCGGAGAAAGTACGGCTCAATTATTGGGGTTTACCGATATTGATGATCAAGGTCTTGAGGGGCTTGAACTGGCTTACAATGACTGGTTACGCGGCGTTATGGGTAAACGGAGGGTTGTGAAGGATCGGATCGGGCGAATTGTTGCTGATCTTGGTGTTTTAAAAGAGCCGCGTCCAGGACATGCTCTGCAATTAAGTATTGATCATCGAATTCAATATATTGCTTACCACGAACTGCAGAAAACCATCGAACAATTTGGAGCGAAGTCAGGTTCAGTTCTTGTGATTGATACACAAACGGGCGAAGTGCTCGCCGTTGCGAATGCGCCTTCGTTTAATCCTAATATCCGTGGTCGTTATACACTCGATAGCTATCGAAATAAAGCATTTATCGATACGTTTGAACCTGGATCTGTAATGAAACCATTAAGCATTGCCAGTGCGTTGGATACGGGAAAATTTACGCCTCAAACGATCATTGACACGCGACCAGGTTGGATGAGTGTACAAGGACACGCTGTTCGAGATGTGCATAACTACGGTGTTTTAGATGTGACCGGTGTTTTGCAGCATTCCAGTAATATTGGTGTGACCAAAATGATCTTGACCAGTCCGCCAAATCAACTCATTGATTTGTTAACTCGTTGCGGATTTGGTCAGCGTACAGATAGTGGTTATCCGGGTGAAAGTAGTGGTTCGATGCTGCATGTTAAAGAAGCCAGTCCTTTTGTATTAGCGACCTTGGGATTTGGCTATGGTGCATCGACTACTGCCGTGCAGTTAGCACGAAGCTATTTGATTTTTGCAAATCATGGAAAATTGTTGCCGATTAGCCTTATACATAATCAAAAAAGTGGTGAGGTTGTGCAAGCCTTGAATGCAAAAACAGCCGATCAAGTACTAACGATGATGGAAGCAGTGGTCGAGACGCCTCAAGGAACGGGTCGTTCTGCTCAAGTGTCAGGGTATCGTGTGGCTGGCAAAACAGGGACATCACGTATTGCTGGAAAGAAAGGGTATGAGGAACGTCGTTATATTGCGAGTTTTGTAGGTATCGCACCAGTGAGTCAGCCAAGATTAATCGTCGCAGTGGCTATTTTTGAACCGACACACGGTGGCTATTACGCAGCGGCGGTTGCAGCGCCGTTATTTTCTAAAATTATGGGGGCGTCATTACGAATACTTGACGTGTATCCTGACAAACTGGCGGCGACATCATGAAATTATCGGCATTATTGTCCATTTTTTCCATTGATATGACGTTGGCGTCTGATGTTCATATCCACGGTTTGCAAAATGATAGTCGACATATTAGACCTGGGGATTTATTCATCGCCTATCCTGGAGCGGTAACGGATGGACGTCACTACATTCATCAAGCCATTCATGCGGGTGCCGTAACCGTATTGTACGATCCAGATGATTTTTTATTGGACTCTGATTCAGTCAATACGATACCGGTGATCCCTATACCGAAATTGAGCCAAAAACTCGCGATGATTGCCCTTCATTTTTATCATTATCCCGCCAGTCAAATGTCAGTAACGGGTGTGACAGGTACTAATGGAAAAACAACCATTGCCTATCAACTTGCTCAAGCTTATGATTTATTGGGTAGTCCTGCCGCTTATATCGGAACGATTGGTCAAGGTGATGTTCATGCGCTAAAACCGTTAGCTAACACAACCCCTGATGCGTTGTGCATTCAACATTTGCTCCATGATTATGTCGTCGGCGGTATTCAGCAGGTTTGCATGGAGGTGTCTTCTCATGCATTAAGCCTTGGCCGTGTTGAGGGGATAGGATTTCGGCAAGCTATTTATACCAATTTAAGCCATGAGCATCTCGATTTCCATGGTTCAATGGAGGCTTATGCTAAGGCAAAAGCACGCTTGTTTGCAATTCCCACACTACCGTGTGCCGTTATCAATCAAGATGATGCCTATACTCTGCTGATGCAACAGCATGTCCCATCGACATGCCGATTGTTAACGTATGGTATTGATAATGCTTCAGATGTCCGAGCGGTTTCATGGCAAACAGGCATGTCCGGTAGTACTATCAATGTCGAGTCACCGTGGGGGCAACATCAGTTGCATACTCAGTCTTTAGGTCGCTTTAATTTATACAACACGTTAGCGGTTTTCACGAGTCTGATGGCCAGTGAGATTGCATCGGTGGATGCTGTGGTTGACGTTATGAGTCAGTTGAAACCGTCGCCTGGACGCATGGAGATTGTTGCACAACATCCATGCGTGATCGTGGATTACGCACACACACCAGACGCTTTAGAAAACGTTCTGATCACACTCGTCGATTTAAAGCCACAAACATTATGGGTGGTGTTTGGTTGTGGTGGCGATCGTGATCGCACCAAGCGGCCACTCATGGGGCGAGTAGCAAGCCAATATGCTCATGTTATTGTATTAACAAATGATAACCCCAGAGGCGAAGATCCTGAGTTGATTATTCAAGAAATCCGTCAAGGTATGCCGGTCGATAGTCATATACACGCCATTCCAGATCGGCGTGCGGCGATTCAATACGTATTGAACAACGCGAATGCTAATGACATCATCTTGATCGCCGGGAAGGGGCATGAAGATTATCAAATTATTGGGAATCAGCGTTTTCCCTTTTCAGATCAACTGGCAGTGCGTGAAATTTTATCTTAGTACAACAGTGTTCAATGATAGCGGAAATTTTTTAAAACAGGTAAAACCGTATTAAGCATAAAGCAGCATCCGTACGCAAGCTTGGGATGACGTATGTTGTTACATGCTTCTGTTTGTCGGCACTGAAAAAAAGACGCTATTTATTTGTGTAAACTCAGTTTTGAGTTTCTTTAAAAGAAATTGAAGTGAGTGCTCATGGCCTTGAGTATTTTCGGTTGCTCGAGGAGAGAAGCGGCGGAGGCCTTCTTCAATTTTGCTCATTACTGCCAGAGGGGGCTTCTTTTATCGTCGCGTTTAATTCATTTATAAATTCGCGTCGTAATGTGCTCGCTCCGTTTTATAACCCAAAATTCCTAAAAAACAAGCAATTTTCATGCTCCAATAATCGCGTCGTGCGTAAGTTTCTTCACGTGCTCGTAGATAGTTGTAAAATAGGCCGTTTTCTTAGTCAAAATACAAGATAGCCAGTTCCTCTGATGTATGTTTTTTAGGCGTGCGCGTTGAAGAAAAAAATGCATTACCGTTTGTCGAAGACGGTGCTTGTGAAGCCGGTGAGGTTTGTAACGGTTGATGGGATTTGAAGCGCATTGCACAGCGTAGTAAGTCTCTAAAACAAAGTCGACTGTTATCCGTTTGACGTAACGCCATGTATTCTGTCACCATGGGTTTAGCAACAGACTCCTGCAGTCCTTTAGTCGTTAAAATCTCGACCAAATCAGCGTGTGTGTAATGGTGTAGATGAACGGTATGCATGCGATGCGCAAGCGCTTCACTGGCTTTTCTACGCCCATTTAACTGGGCGGAGTTTTGTGTTCCGATGAGTAAAAATCCTGGTTTGGGCGTTATCGATGCCTTTTTATAATCTGCAATTTGCGCACTAATTGCGTCATCTTCCGGTACATTCCCCATCAATAGAGCATTTAAAAAACGCTCCATCATGGGGGAGGAGTTGATTTCATCAATCACCACCACCGAACCTTCATAAAATGCTTTGCACAACAAGGCTTTTTTGTCGGATAACGGCGTACTAACAGGCACATGATAAAAGCCTGAGGTCTGTTGCTCAAGAGGGCCTTGTAATTGACGTACCGATAGCCCGTTTTCCCGAAGTGCTTCTAAGACCAGCTCGCTTTTACCTGCGCCTGGCTCGCCTTCTAAAATCACCCCACCTAATCCACCATACTGTTGTAGTAATGTTCGCTCGTTATCAAATCGCCTTGCTTGGCGTAACGCTAAAAAATCGTTCAATATTTGCCATCCGGGACGATTGGTGTTGTTGATGACCATTGATGATGACAATGTTGTTTCACGGGGCGCCAAACGATGAGTCGACTCTGTCTTAAATAACGTATCAAATTCAGCCTGCTTATGTTGCGGCACAAAAGGACGTGATAGCGTATGCGCATAATAAGCCGCAACAAGGTCTGGTTGCTGCTTGCAAAATGTTGATGTCAGGAGTGCCATTGTGGTTAATTCACGTGGGCTTAACAAGATTTTGTCGGTGCTGATGCTCGTGAGATAATCGTAGACAGCTAAAATACGCGTAACAACAGCATCACCATTCGGCATGTCTTTTAGAGCGGGTCGCAATAGGGTATGACTGACGTAGGCCGGAGGGATGGGGTCAAAAATCAAACTATTGCCGTGTCGCTTAAATAAAGACGGGAGTTGTCGTTCATCACCATAGGAGATGGGATTTCCTGCAAAGATGACTTTATGGTCTTTGGTGAGCGGCATCATTTGATTGTTGATGCGGATAAACGGAGGTGTTGCCCATAAACTTTCAAACTCACTCCATTGGCGTGATGAGATATTGGCTTCATCAATAAATAACGTTTTATAACCCGGGGTTTTGTCGTTTGCCCACGCGTGGCAATCGACGTGCAGTGCGGGGTATTTTTTTCGCCAAACCTTGTCAATAAACGTTGTTTTACCAACGCCGGTGAGACCCGCTAAAAAGACAAACGGAGATTGCTCGAGATGCGTTTCAACTTGCGAGAGTCTTTGTGCATCAAACGCGTTGCTTTCTTTGGCTTCATTACGACTTCTCGCTGAAAATGGTTTCAGCACGATCGAATGCATGCCAAGCCACGGGGCTTGTTTGTTTTTTGCCAGCGTCATGGCGCGTAGCTCAGGAAGCGTATGTTGCTGGATTGTCTCATCCGTTAGCGACCTATCTATTGCAGCGAACGCTTCTTTTTTTTCAGCAATCGTCACGTCGTGAGAAAATCCAGGCGTGAGAGGACACGATAACGGTGAGTGACTGACCAGTAATAGTGTTCCAGAAGGTGATTTTTGTTGACTTCTTACAAACATCAACTCACTTAAGTGCTGTTGCAACTCAGCGCTCAATACGCCCGTTAGAACGACATCCTTTCCTTGACGTAGCAGTTTGGATAACAGGCCTTCTTCTTCCCTAAAGCAAAACGATGCCGTTTTCGTATCAAACTGACCATCAATTTTTTGGATTAAATCAGCGGGATTGATTTCTGAAATATCCAGCACGACACGCTCGGGATTTTGAGGTAATAACGCAATGGTCGTATCCGGACAGCTACTTTGACAATGGGCGGTTCGTGGATATTTTCGACACCATCTCGCGCGTGATGTTTTGATCGGTGTTGTAGAAAGACCCCATTCAGCAGGTAGAGTGACGCCTTCAGCAAGCAATAGGTTCACCTTGACCTGATGCTCCTTGCACATTGATAACCATTGAGTCCATACAGATGTAGGCAGCGAATGACTCACATACACCGTTATTGTTTGCTGTGAATGACGCTCCAATAGCCCTGGTTTTGACTCAAGCCCTACGTTGTCGGTCCACGCATAGCTTCCCAAAAAACGGGAGAATGTTGCGGGATTTAGAACAAGGGTGTTCAACGGAACAGGCTTTTTGGAATCGGCAAGCGTGATGTTGTCGTTTTTAATCGAGGTATAGCCATTTTGTTGATGCAGTGTAAACGACGCGGGCAGATCAATTCCCTCACCGTAACACGAGATGCGTTGGGTTAATAAGGCATTTTGCCAGAAGCTGACAAACGCATCATTATGCCAGGGAGCATTATGCAGCCGAATGTTTGTTTTTCCTTCTTTGAGCGCACGCAGTAACGCTCCCTCGATAAAGAAGAGCTTATTCCCACGTAAATCCCAATGACCGAGTAACTGTGCTTCCCAATCGTTTCCACCGAATAATTCAATAGCCAGCGCATCGCTGTTTGGCGTTTTAGACGTATCCACCAAAGGAGGTGCTGCGAATTGACTCAGCGGCAATGGCGGTGATGCAATGTCATCGAAGCGCGAGTAGAAGTCAGCTCCGGTATAAGCGCCTTCTTTCTCAGGCATCAACAGTCCGATGACGCGCGTTTTTTTAGGCAACGGCGTTCCATCCGCGTGTGGTTTTGGGTCAAGGATGGCATTAAAGCGAACCACATCACTGGCACTGAAGTTTGCGTAATTAATGATTAAAACCGGCGTTGTACCATCCTCCCTATGCTGGCTTAAAAACGCATGCAATGCGCTTCCTTGAGGTTGAATGATACCGGTATTATCGGGCTTACGTTGAATGCAGGCGCTTGAGCAAATTAAGTCCTCAGGGCTGTGAATATACATGTACGGGTGCTTTTGGTTCATATGACAATAGTGTTCGAGATGATAACGTAACCCTGAGAGCGCATCGTATTCTGTAACGGTTAATAAGTGCTTTTGGGCGTTGGGATGTTCGAGTATTGTTTGTAGGTAATGCGTGATACTGCTTGAGAGGGGCTTTGCAGGCTCTGGAGCAAAATAGGATGTGATGTTTTCAATAGAGCTCGTTGCGCTGAGATGCTGTACCACAATATCCGCAGAGTTGGTTGCGCTGGGTTCCTGCTCCACAACATCCTTAGCTTTTGTTGTGCTGGGATCCTGCTCAACAACATCCGTCGCTTTGGGGCGAGCAGCTTGATTGACAATAAGCTCAGCAGGATAGCCTCCCAAGTCACACGACCCCCATCCTTTATCGATCTTTATTTCCACCATGCTGTGACAGTCGTTATTGATAATGCGTACCGGATAGTTGGGGTGTTTTTCCTGCATCAGTGCTTTGAAAACAAGGGTTCGATGACGGCAGGCGCCTACTTTTTGCGTGATTAATGCTTGAAGATAGTCTTTTCCTGTTGGTGAATATTTGTCCATATGCAAGGCTTTCTCGCCAAACGATTGACAAAACGTTACTAGCTCTTTGACTTCAGGAGGAAGCTCCGCGGGAGATTGAGTCGGAATGGATATCGTAAAATCAATATCAACCGTGTGTGAAAGCCCATCACCTGATTGAATATAATAAAGATTATCACGTGTTGAATAGCGAATGTTAACCGGGACATCTTGGCTTAAATGGTATTTCAAGAGCGTTTCTTTCGCACTTAAAGAGGGCAAGGCTTGCCACTCTGAAGTGAGATAAAGCGTTTTCTTTGCATAATAATGCTTTTTTTCTGGAAGTGGTACGTTTGGCAGAGTTGAAAAAAGATTGGTGCGTTCTTGAGTTGCAGGCGTTTCTATTAAACCTAATGGGTCCTGATGACTCAGCTCAAAAGCAGAGCCCATATCACAGGAAACGTCTGATACTTTAATTGCTGAATAGACGGACAAACGATATTGAGAGACCGCAGGAATATGATTTGTTTTGTCAAAAAAATAGGCGATGGCATGAACTGTTTGGTTTATTGGGACTGGGATTGTATTTGCATCAAGACTGCTCTTGCTATCCGCCCAATGCGAGCTAGGAGAATGACCAGAGCCAGACTGGACAATGGATTGAGTTTTCGGAGCATTTTGTGTGCTGGGTAAAAGATGAAGAATGGCTGGATTGGTTTCTTGTAGTAAGCGACGTAAATGTCCGCTGTCAATATAAGGCAATCGTAGATTTTTTAAGGCATCTGCTTTTGCGAGCAATTTTCCTATGTTTTCTACAGTGATGTTTGAGTAGCTTAAATCTAATGATTCAAGCGAGGTGAGATTCAGATTGTCTGGCAGTAGCCCGCTCAGTTCTTGGCAGCCGCGTAAGTCCAATGCTTTCAGTACAGTTGTTTTTGTAAGTAACTGACCGAGACTCTCGGAACTAATGTTTGAGCGGCTTAAATTCAATAATTCAAGTGAAGTGAGATTCAGATGGTCTGGCAGTAGCCCGCTCAGTTCTTTGCAGTTGCTTAAGTCCAATGATTTCAGTGCAGTTGTTTTTGTAAGTAACTGGCCGAGACTCTTGGAACTAATGTTTGAGTTGCTTAAATTCAATAATTCAAGCGAGGTGAGATTCAGATGGTCTGGCAGTAGCCCGCTCAGTTTTTTGCAGTCGTGTAAGTCCAATGATTTCAGTGCAGTTGTTTTTGTAAGTAACTGGCCGAGACTCTTAGAACTAATGTTTGAGCCGCTTAAATTCAATGATTCAAGCGAGGTGAGATTCAGATGGTCTGGCAGTAGCCCGCTCAGTTCTTTGCAGCCGTGTAATTTCAATGATTTCAGTGCAGTTGTTTTTGTAAGTAGCTGACCGAGACTCTTGGAACTAATGTTTGAGAAGCTTAAATCCAATGATTCAAGTGAAGTGAGATTCAGATTGTCTGGCAAGAGTTCACTTAATTGTTGGCTGCCGCCTAAGTCCAATGATTTCAGTGCAGTTGTTTTTGTAAGTAGCTGACCGAGACTCTTGGAACTAATGTTTGAGTTGCTTAAATTCAATAATTCAAGCGAGGTGAGATTCAGATGGTCCGGCAGTAGCCCGCTCAGTTCTTTGCAGCCGCGCAAGTCCAATGATTTCAGTGCAGTTGTTTTTGTAAGTAACTGGTCGAGACTCTTGGAACTAATGTTTGAGCCGCTTAAATTCAATAATTCAAGCGAGGCGAGATTCAGATTTTCTGGCAGTATCCCGCTCAGTTTTTCGCAGTCGTGTAAGTCCAATGATTTCAGTGCAGTTGTTTTTGCAAGTAACTGACCGAGACTCTCGGAACTAATGTTTGAGCGGCTTAAATCTAATGATTCAAGTGAAGTGAGATTCAGATGGTCTGGCAGTAGCCCGCTCAGTTCTTTGCAGCCGCGCAAGTCCAATGATTTCAGTGCGGTTGTTTTTGTAAGTAGCTTACCGAGACTCTTGGAACTAATGTTTGAGAAGCATAAATCCAATGATTCAAGCGAGGTGAGATTCAGATGGTCTGGCAGTAGCCCGCTCAGTTCTTTGCAGCCGCGCAAGTCTAATGATTTCAGTGCAGTTGTTTTTGTAAGTAGCTGACCGAGACTCTTGGAGCTAATGTTTGAGAAGCTTAAATCCAATGATTCAAGTGAAGAAGTGAGATTCAGATTGCCTGGCAGTAGCCCGCTCAGTTCATTGCAGGCGTAATAGCCTAAGTCCAATGATTTCAGTGCAGTTGTTTTTGTAAGTAGCTGACTGAGACTCTTGGAACTAATGTTTGATCCGCTTAAATTCAATACTTCAAGCGAGGTGAGATTCAGATGGTCTGGCAGTAGCCCGCTCAGTTCTTTGCAGCCGCGCAAGTCCAATGATTTCAGTGCAGTTGTTTTTGTAAGTAGCTGACCGAGACTCTTGGAACTAATGTTTGAGCGCCTTAAATCTAATGATTCAAGCGAGGTGAGATTCAGATGGTCTGGCAGTAGCCCACTCAGTTCCTTGCAGTCGTGTAAGTCCAATGATTTTAGTGCAGTTGTTTTTACAAGTAACTGACCGAGACTCTCGGAACTAATGTTTGAGTAGTTTAAATCCAATGTTTCAAGTGACGGGAGACTAAGACTATTGGATAAAAAGGGCGCTAATTCAAAAATATCGAGTGAAGACAAATCAAGTAATGTTAAAGCGGGTGCTTGTTTGAGTAATGTGAAAATAGCCTGTATGGTTAGTGTGCATTTTCTATAAGTCTGCTGGTCTGCAATCTGTGCATATTGAATTCCCCCTAACTTCAGTGTTTGTAGAAAGGGAAGCGAAGGAGCAGAGTCAATAGCGGTTAGATTGATACATAACGACAAATCAAGAGACTCGATTTCATGGCCATGCGTATTCAGCAGACTCGTAAGGCTTAGACTATTTAAATTAGATTCTTTTAAGTCGACTATCTTAAACGACGTGAGCTGATTCCAATCGCTATCATCCCCATTGAGCAACTCTTCGCGGAGCTTATCATCGAGGAGGTAACGTTGCTCTACACTCAATTCAAGCTGAGCGCCCATTGTTTTCATCATATCTTTATCAGAATCCATTGAGTCCGGAAGTGTAAAATTATTTCGCAGTAAAGACTTAGGATTTAGCTTGATGATCCCTTTATGCCGAGTATCGTATTGGTATAAAGAAATACCTTCGGCTTGCAAATCTTGCAACCGTTCCGAAGCGATGATTTTTGACTCTGGCGTAACGAAAGAAGCAAGTAACGTTGGATGCACTAATACCGCTTTAGGGTGTCGTATAATGCTGCCAAAAGGTGCTCTCCAGTAGGGTTTGCCTTGTAGTAACTGGGACACAGACAAGCTGTCCGTGGGCAAATTACCATAATGAGAGTCACTAGTGTCGGACTCATAGAAAAGTAAATCCCGTAATTTTTGAGACGGCATCATTCGATCCTTAAGTCTTCTTTATCGTGTTTACATGCTTTATTGTAGAGCATAAATGCTCATCTCGTGAAAGATCCAAAACTACTTGAACAACCACCGAAAATTAAGGGACGACCAGATCACGTAATGCCAGATTCGTTGCAAAGCATAATCAGGGAATATATCCGGTCTGCCAATATTGAGGTGTTAATCCATCCGTCGACAGTTAAACCTCTCCAACGATAGCCACATTTTGCGCCAATACGTTGCGTTGATCACGGCGATGTTTTAAATAGCCTAAGCCCATCATGATGGTGTTATACGTCAGTACGATGATTAGCAAACAGTGTAACTTAGTTGTATTGAGATGAGTGATGGCAGGGATAGCGATCAGCACACCGACGATACCATATAACCCAATGAGCAGTGATCGTTTAAGCGGCACTTTGTTTTTAAGGACAAAAATGCCGGTTGTAAGCGGTTGCTGTAAGGCTCCTGCAGTCGTCATGATTGGGAATGCAACCAATGGTGACATGCCTAAACAAAACAAAACAGCTTGTATTAATGCAAAAAGACCTACACCTGCTGAGGTGAGTATACCTGCTACGAATAATCCAACAAAACCAAACGCCAACTCATGACCTTGCAATGCTGTTTTGTTCCCACCAATCGGCAGCCAATGAAATTCATTGCCTAGAACCAAGAAGATAATTGCAGGAAAAGCGAACAGCATAACCAATCGAATGGTTTGAGTATTGACTTTTGAAATAATGAGTGCGCCGAAGATTCCACCAAGGCACGTCGCGATAATTAATACGATCAAGGTTAAGCTATCAACTTGAATAAGGCCTAGAAAAAACAAGGCTTCCAATGCACCGGGAATAATTTGTGCTCCACTCACCATGCCGGGTAATTCTTTATCCTTAAACGTTTTGAAATATTTTGCGAGAGCAATATTACATGCAAAGCTACCGACACCAATCGTATCCATGAAAAATGCGATAATGCCTGATGTCATGAGTTTGATCTGTTCTTTAAGAGAAATGGAAGTCGTTGGTTGGATAAACGCCTTTTTTAACATAAGGCCAACACACAGCAAAGAAAACAGGATAATTAAACTTTCAATAATAGTACGTTGTGTCATGAAGGGCTCGAGTGTAAAAAAAATAATCAATTGTAGCACGATTGATCGTAAAATGCAAAATCATGCCTATGAATATGCTTCTGCCGCTGAGTTAAAAACGCGTTTGCTTTATTGAGGGTATTTTTAAGCACATGCGTCTCAGCGTAAGGGTTATAGCGGGATAGAACAACCTCTTGCCATGGTTTATTGCCTTGAAAATAAGGAGTTAAATCAGAGGATTGTTTTAACTCAATGGGTGAGGGTAGATTGAAATGAGTATGCAACTGAACACTAAGACTAATCATCGCGTTGTGTTTGGCCTCAATGCTATGTCCTGCGATGTGAGGAGTGCATAATGTAGCAAACGCGATAATATCAGAATTGATATTGGGCTCTCGCCAAAAGACATCCGTACAATAATAAATAGGCGTTTTAGTATTCAATAAATCAACTTCATTGACGATGCCGCCTCGGGATGCATTGATCAATGCAACGTTGGGCTTTAGTTTAGATAGAAAATCGCCGTTGATTAAATCCACGCTAGGATAGGGAGGAAGTTGGTGTAAGTTGGGATGGATGCATAACACATCGCAACCGCTTAGTGCCTGAAAATCATGATGATGTCGATATGGGTCGTAACAAGTGACATCATATCCAGCGGATTGTAGCCGCCCCATGACTCGCGTTCCCACCTCGCCAAGACCAATGACTCCAGATCGTTTCCCTTGTAGTGCGACGTTCTTTTCCAACCATGCGAGCGTTGAGGTGACATAATCGGCCACAGCATGAGCATTACAGCCCTTTGCATCGAAAAGGTTAATATGATTTGCATTTAAATAATCCAAATCAATATGACAAGTCCCGCTACTGGCGGTTGCTACGCATTGAATAGGACTATTCGAGAGTAGCGATGCATCGATGCGCAAGGTTGATCGACAAATAAGGATATCATAAAAGTCGATCAGTGATTGAAGCTCTGAGTCGGTTTGATACGTTGTTACGCTAAATGGTTTAGGAAACAATTGCTGCAAATGAGGCAGGCGTTCATCAGCGAGAATCTTGAGCATTATAACAACACTCCCTGATAAACAAACGACGCACTTCCGGTTAAAAAAATTGAACCATTTTTGTCTGGCCAATGGACGAGCAAATCGCCCCCTTGTAATGAAACAGTGATTTCATCAGTTAAACCGTGATAGAGCGAACCTATTGCAGCAGCAGCAACTGCTCCGCTTCCACACGCCTGAGTTTCACCACATCCTCGTTCATATATTCGGCATTGTATATGGGATGGTGTTCGTATTTGCATAAAACCGATATTACATTGATTAGGAAAAAAAGGATGGGTGCTGAGTTGCTTGCCAATCGTTTGAACGGGAGCGGTCGCAATGTCCTTTGAGAGTAAGACTGCGTGTGGATTTCCAAGGTTGATTTCATGAAAAGCGTAGGAATGATCGCCGATTGTCAAGTGATGTTGTGTATTGTCGAAGCAGGGACGGCCTAAATCAACAGTGACAGTATCATCGTCATTCATTTGCAGTGACATCCGCGTTGTATGCGTGGCAACGGTGATTTTTTTTTGGTGACTGAATCCATGATGCTGTATGAATCGAGCTAAACATCGAGCGCCGTTGCCACACTGCCCAACTTCACTGCCATCGGCATTGTAGATGCGATAAAAAAAATCAACATCGGGTTGGTTGCTGGCCTCGAGTATGAGACATTGATCAAATCCAACGCCGGTGTTGCGTTGAGCCAGCGTGGCAATCCGCTCGGGTGTCAGTGCGATGGATTGTTGTATCGCATCAACGACCATAAAATCATTACCTAAACCATGCATCTTGGTGAAGCGAAAGGTCATGGTGCTGTTTTTCCTTGGTGGATTTGTTTAGGGAGATAAAGAGGGCCTTTGTGGCCACAAGATGACAGTAATAAGATGAATAAACTGATTAAAATCAGTGGGACTGAAAACTTCATGCTGCGTCTCCTCAGTGCTTGAGGAGTAGATTATACCGTGGCTTGCCATGTTGCGCTACATTGGCGATAATTCATGTTTTTTTGCGGGAGATTAGCGCTTGAGTATTCATATTAAAGATCCAATGCAGAAAGCTCGAGGTTGTGTGATTTGGATGCACGGACTGGGAGCGGATGCAGCGGACATGATGGGGGTGGCAAATGAGCTGCGCTCATCTCCTCCACTTCGACATGTTTTTTTAGATGCCCCGGTTCGGCCTGTGACATTGAACAATCGCATGCCAATGCGAGCCTGGTATGATATTTTAGGCATGGAACTTACGGATAGAGAGGATCGTGAGGGGATTTTGCAATCGCAGGCAACGATTGTTGATGTGATCAATACGCAACAGGCTGAAGGGTTTGCGTCAGATACAATTTTTTTAGCGGGTTTTTCACAAGGCGCAGCAATGGCCTTATTCACCGGTTTATCTAGCCCTAATCCCTTAGCGGGAGTCATTGCTTTGTCTGGATATTTACCTCTGGTAGACGAAACTCAGCCCTCTCTTTTTCAAAAAATGCCTGTATTTGTTGGATCGGGTGATTACGATCCCATCGTATTGCCCGCATGGACGGGATTGAGTGTGGATCATCTGCATGCACGAGGATTTGAAGATGTGAGTTGGCATCGATACCCAATGGAGCACTCGATTTGTCTTGAAGAAATTCGTGATCTAGAGCAATGGCTAAACCGAGTATTAATACATAAGGATTCAAAATGAGCGTAGTAAAAAAATCTCGCGTTGTACCATATACGTGTGAACAGATGTATACCCTTGTTGATGATGTTGAGAAATATGCGGAATTTTTACCTTATTTTGAAAAAACAGTGGTACATCATCGTGATGATGATGAAGTGCAAGCTACATTGATTGTTTCAGCAGTCGGTGTGCAAAAATCGTTTACGACGCGGAATCGATTACAAAGAAACAAAATGATCGAAATTCGATTGGTTGATGGGCCATTTAGTCATTTAGAGGGATTTTGGCGTTTTGATGAGGTGTCTGAAGGGTGCCACATCTCACTTGATTTAGAATTCAAATTTGCGACTCGTATGCTGTCTATGTTATTAGAGCCTTTTTTCGAACAAGTCACTAATACCATGGTGGATGCATTTTGTACTCGAGCTGAGACATTGCATGGTTGATGTTGAGGTAGTGTATGCGCCTGTTAACGACGCGATGATTCATTTGCGCCTGAGTGTTGCAGATGGCAAAACAGTAGGAGATGTATTGCAGCACTCAGGTCTATTGGAGAGCCACCCCGAGGTGCGCGCATTGACCGTTGGGATTTTTTCAAAGCAGGTCGATTATAATACGATTGTTCAATCGGGCGATCGTGTTGAAATTTATCGCCCGTTATTGATTGATCCGATGGAAAAAAGAAGACAGCGCGTAAAAAAGATCGTGTAGATACCCGACTCAGTCATGCCCCTTCGGGTTACTTTCAATTTGGATAACCCGATCATTTTTGAAATAAATCACTAAATGGCGTATTGCATTTGAGCCATTTCCTTTACGCCATGTGAACGCATAGTCCCAACGATCGAGCTCGAAAGGAGGAGTGATCAAGCTGGATCCCATGATCATTGCGACATCGTTTTTGCTCATCCCTTGTCTTAGGCTGTCAATTTTGGCCTGTGGTAGTAAGTTTCCTTGTTGTACAACTCGCCTTGCAAAATCATACGATGAGCAATGAGTGAGAGATAAAAGAAGCGCGACGCTAATGAGAATGGTTTTAATTTGCATTTTTGACCCGACCTTGAGAAAATTAAGCAATTATACCCGAACTGAATCTAAATGCTATGTTTTGGGCGATAGACCCAAAATAGCATTTAGATTTAGTTCGGGTACATACCATGTAGTAGTTTAATATGCCCAAGCTTTCTAGGAGAATTGGATATGGATGAAGGACATCAGCTTAAACTAGCTGGTTTGAAAATTACCGTTCCACGAATGCGAGTATTACATGTACTAGAGCAAGCAAAGGATCATCATTTGAGTGCTGAAGATGTGTATAAGGCATTGCTTGATTCTGGAGAGGATGTGGGGCTCGCAACGGTTTATCGCGTGCTGACTCAATTTGAATCAGCCGGACTTGTTAATCGACATAATTTTGAAGGGGGTTATTGTGTATTTGAGTTGAGGCAAGCGGATCATCATGATCATTTGGTTTGTTTAACTTGTGGGCGAGTAGAAGAATTTGTTGATGAGATCATTGAGCAACGTCAGCATCTGATTGCGCAGCAGGCAGGATTCAAAATGTTGGATCATGCCTTGAATATTTATGGGTCGTGTTCGCAGTGTGAGGCCAGTAATCGTTAATACGCTCTTACGAAGTGCGAACAACTAATTTGGATATAACTCGCTTCACACCATTTATAGCACAAACGCGCTTGATAATGATGCTGATGGACGTTTGATGCCTGACTTGGCCAGACAAGGTCACAACACCATCCTTGGTTGTCGCATTGATGCCAACTAATGGAATGGATTCATCATCTAAAACTTTTGCTTTTAGTATAGTGGTTTCTACTTTTGCAGTAATATAGGCATCAGTGAGAGTCGTGTTGACTTGTTTAATTTCCAATTGTTCTGTATCAACCGATACAACACCCTTGGTCGCTTTGGTGAGTCTTAGTGCATCAATAAAGGCTTCTTTGTTTCTAACAAAGCCGCTCAGTGTGACACGACCATTGTGGGTGACGATTGATATTTTAAGAGGATTCAGTCGGGTGCTTTTGGTGAATTTTGCTTCTATTTTGGTTGTAATAACAGAGTCACTTATTTTTTCTTCGAATTTTTTTAAGTCAGCAGTATGACCATAAGTTAAGTTCAGCGCGATGATTAATGCGAGTGACAATCGAATGAGTTGCTGCATACGGGTTACCTTACTGAGTGTGTTAAACTCAATTATAACAAGTTTTTCGAGCGTTGTGTGTTGTTGGTTGTAGAGGAGTGACAATGGCAGTAGACGGTTTGTATAGTGATGCGGACATTATAATCGCAGCAGTTGGTAATTATGTTGCAGCGTTTGATTGCGCGCAAAAAAAACAAAAAAAAATTAGGCCCGAGTGGCAATTGGCAATGATTCATTTTCACGAGTCATTGCGGTTACTTGAGAAGCATGAAAACGGCCATCAGTTATTGTTAACTTGGTATGCTGAGCGGACTCACAATCCAGAGGATAATATTCATCAATTTATTGATAAATTATGGGCAGATATGGCGCGCGATAGTATAAAAATCGAGCTTATCTCTAACGATCATTTTCGTCGCTGTGTTTGGGAGTTTATTTGGGGATTCACCCTGTGTGTCGCATCGGTGAGCTCGTTAGTGCTGCTGCTGCCTTTTATTGCTAATCCCGTCATTTTGGCGCCAGTATTCATCTTGACGTGCATAATGCTCCCCTTGGTCGCACATTTTTTGATGATCAGTCCAGGGGTCAACGATTGGAATGCGGCGAAGACACTCAATAAAACACTAGCGGACGCATTGCCGAGTACGCCTGGTCATCGCTCCTTTCGAGATGCCTTTTTTAAAGAGGAAACATGTGAATCCTCTAAAAAAGACATCGCAGATCAATATCTTCTCCTCTCCTAATCAAAATCAAATGTAGGGGGGCTAGGAGGAGTAGGGGGAGATATTCCATCATCAGATGGAGAGTAAAACAGATTATCTCGATGAACTCCGGTTGTTTTGCCAGTTTTAGGTACTGGGTCGTGACCCACTGGAGGAGTGGCGCGGAATCGAGTTACATGCGGCTTTGTATAACAAATTGGGTTGGTTTGTTTTGGCTGTGGCGACATCGTATTAATTGATGAACCCCAAGCTTCCAAATCATCCATGGTGAAATTATGAGTATCATCAACACTATTTGATGATGACAGTTTTTCCACCTGTACATTTGATGCAAGTAAAACAGGTAAAGCAACTGAGTCTATTCTTGGTGCCCTGAGGTAAATGGAAAAAAAGACCGCCAGCGATTCAAATGAGGGTCTGAAATCACCACTTTTATGATTAACTCGAATAATCTGTCGATAGTCAGGTGAAAATTCAATATTGCCAGCAGTCAGGCACCAAGCGTTAGAAGCGTGCTCGGAACACATCTGATAATGTGCAGGGATATTGGATTCTGGCACACCTTCCTCTGCGAACCATAAGACACCCTCTTGGTTCACCACAAAACGGGCTATAAAAGTATTTTTTTGTTGCATTACACGCGTCAATTGATCCAACTGATAGATTGGATAAAGAACGCAGTCAAGATCATGGCCAATATTTCTTATATTTTGAGCTTTAAATGCTTGAGGATATAAGCTATCCAGCGGGGTGGTGGGAGTATCGATCTCAGAAAGAGGTGTTGATGGCATATGAACGTCCTTAATTTATTTTAGCCTGAAATAGGCTGCGGAGTGTACCATAGTGGCAACATTCATTTGAACATAAAAATAGAGTAAACTGTTTTCACGATGGGGCGTTAAAAAAGCGGGGAGTATATGCGTTCAATTTGTATTCGTGGGGCACGAACTCACAACCTTAAAAATATTAATTTGGATTTGCCTCGTGATGCATTTGTTGTGATTACAGGTTTGTCTGGATCGGGTAAATCATCTTTGGCGTTTGATACGCTATATGCCGAAGGTCAACGTCGTTATGTTGAATCACTTTCAGCCTATGCCCGTCAGTTTCTATCCATGATGGAAAAACCCGATGTGGACTCGGTGGAGGGGTTGTCACCTGCTATTTCGATTGAACAAAAAGCCACATCACATAATCCTCGCTCAACAGTAGGAACGATTACTGAAATTTACGATTATTTACGTCTTCTATTTGCTCGTGTGGGTGAGCCGTATTGTCCTGAGCATCATATCAATCTTCAAGCGAAAACGGTGAGTCAGATGGTGGACGAAGTGTTGGCTTTGCCTGAAGATTCCAAAGTTATGATTTTAGCGCCTGTAGTACGAGAGCGTAAAGGTGAGCATGTACAATTACTCCAGCAGCTACAGGCAAAAGGATATGTACGTGCACGCATTAATGGCGAGTTGTGTGAGCTTGATGATCCGCCAACGTTGACGTTGCGAAAAAAACATACCATTGAAGTGGTGGTGGATCGTATCAAAGTACGAGCAGATGTTGCGCAGCGTCTGAGTGAGTCGTTTGAAAATGCCCTTAATCTTGCCGATGGTGTTGCAATACTTGCTTCCATGGATAAGCAATTTGATGATTGTATTTTTTCATCGAATTTTGCATGCACGGAATGTGGTTATAGTCTTCCTGAACTAGAACCTCGTTTGTTTTCGTTTAATAACCCAGCCGGTGCTTGTCCTTCCTGTGACGGCTTAGGTGTGGATCAATTTTTCGATCCCCGGCGTGTGGTGCATGATGCGACGCTTAGTTTGGCGGAGGGCGCCATTCGTGGTTGGGATCGGCGTACGACTTATTATTTCCCTCTATTGGAATCTCTAGCACGTCATTTTAATTTTTCGGTGGACGACGCTTTTTGTGATTTGCCAAAAACCGCACAAGATTTAGTGTTGTATGGGAGCAATGGAGAGGAAATTGAATTTCATTACGAGAGTCCTCGTGGGGGTTCGGTTGTGAAACAGCATGCGTTTGAAGGTGTTATTCCCAATATGCAACGTCGCTATCGCGAAACGGATTCGATGATGATGCGAGAAGAGTTAGCGAAATATTTATCATCACGCCCTTGTCGAGAGTGTCAGGGAGCGCGACTGAAAGAAGCGGCTAGACATGTGTTTATTGAGGGAAAAAATCTTCCGGAAATTACGGCTTATTCTATTGAACAGGCTCATGCGTTTTTTGCGACCTTGACGCTTGCGGGGCATCGCGGTGAAATTGCTGCCAAAATTAATAAAGAAATTGTTGAGCGCCTGGGATTTTTAGTGAATGTGGGATTAGATTATTTATCGCTATCACGCAGTGCTGAAACATTGTCCGGGGGCGAAGCGCAACGTATTCGTTTGGCAAGTCAAATCGGTTCAGGATTAGTTGGGGTCATGTATATTCTGGATGAACCGTCCATTGGTTTACATCAAAGAGATAATGCAAGGTTACTAAAAACGCTGCTGCACTTACGCGATTTAGGGAATACCGTTATTGTTGTTGAGCATGATGAGGATGCTATTTTGGCGGCCGATTATGTTGTAGATATCGGGCCTGGTGCTGGTGTGCATGGGGGTGAAATTGTTGCTCGCGGAACGCCTGATGATATTAAATCCAATCCGTTGTCATTAACCGGGCAATATCTTTCCGGCCAACAATCAATCCCTGTGCCATTGAAACGCGTGCCTTTTGACGAGACACGTGTGATTCAAATGACCGGCGTGTGCTGCAATAATTTAAATCATGTTGATGTGGTGATTCCTCTGGGGCTGATGACGTGTATAACCGGTGTGTCTGGTTCTGGAAAATCCAGTTTGATTAATGACACATTATATCCAATGGCAGCAGTAGCACTCAATCGTGCAAGCCTTCAGGCTGTTGGAAAAGTGACGTCAATCCATGGTATTGATGGTTGTGATAAGGTCATTGATATCGATCAAAGTCCCATTGGACGAACGCCTCGTTCTAATCCAGCAACCTACACCGGATTATTCACACCCATTCGCGAGTTATTCTCAAATACGCCTGAAGCACGTGCGCGTGGTTATTCTCCTGGGCGGTTTAGTTTCAACGTTCGAGGTGGTCGGTGTGAAACCTGCCAAGGTGACGGACTCATTAAAGTTGCGATGCATTTTCTGCCTGATATTTATGTGGCCTGCGATGTGTGTAAAGGTAAGCGTTATAATCGTGAAACACTCGATGTTGAATATAAAGGTAAAAATATCCATCAAGTTCTCGACATGACCGTTGAAGAAGCACGGCTATTTTTTGATGCAATTCCTTCATTGGCACGCAAATGTCAGACGCTGATTGATGTCGGTTTGTCATATATTCGGTTGGGGCAAAGTGCGACAACGTTGTCGGGTGGTGAAGCGCAACGGATCAAACTCTCCCGAGAACTTTCTCGCCGTGATACTGGCAATACGTTGTATATTCTCGATGAGCCTACTACAGGTCTACATTTTCATGATATTAAGCAATTATTGGGCGTATTAACACGCCTTCGAGATCATGGAAACACGGTGATTATTGTTGAGCATAATCTTGATGTGATAAAAACTGCGGATTGGGTGATTGATCTTGGGCCTGAAGGTGGTTGGAAAGGGGGTACAGTGCTTGCGACAGGGACCCCCGAAATGATCGCGCAATGTCATCATTCTTATACAGGGCAGTTTCTTCGGGCGCTTTGTTCAAGTTTTTAAATTTGACAAATTAAAACGCCGACGGCCCGCGGCTTGACCGCGAGGTCCATGAATCTAGCAGGATCCCTGGATTGTATGATTAAAACTACTGTGTTTAAAGTCAACCATTAAAAACTTGAACATCGAGTGTCATATTTTTCTTTGTCTGATGGCGAGAGCAGCAAAAATAATGAACAAGGGTAATACAATAGGAAAGAGTATCGGTGCAAGAATAATGGCCGTAATGGTCCAAATTGCAAAAACAGCACCCAATACTAAAGCCACGGATCCAGGAAGTGTTAAAACGATCAATACGGCCACACAAAACAGAACAATAGAGGTAATGGCGATAAAAATGCCCGCTGCTCCAATGATGAGTACCCCGCCAAATAAAGCGAAGATAAAATGCCAACCCAGCACAATGAATAAAATTAAAAAAACCAACAGTAAGGTCACAATATGTCTCCAAGATTGAACCCATAATTAAATTATAGTACAAAAAAAGACCGTCAACTCTCGCTTGGCAACAGACCCCTAAACCCACACTTCCAGCAGAAGGTGAGTTGATCATTGAAACGGTCAAAAAACCTTTGGGAGTCAGCGAAAAAGTACATGCCGTGATTGAGGCGACAGAAGAGGACTTACATGTAGAGGAGGCACCGTTAATTTATAAAACTTAGGTGAATACCATTACGCAAATATGAATCTACCGTGATAATTTGACCAGGGATATTCAGCAAAGAGAAGGTACGCATCCTCAAGGTAGTTTGCAAAATCATATAAGCTATCCTTACTAATTTTATATCCCTGACTTTTCAAGTCATTATAAAATTTATTAATGGAAAACAATTTTGCGACATTCCCGAGCATCACGATAATCATGTACTTGATAACTGCATAATTTATAATCTTATACCGCTCAATAATATCTCGAAAAGTCACGATGCTAACATAATCTTGTAATGTCTAATCATGTACACTTTGATCATAAAAAATAACTTCAGGAAAACCACCAACATCAAGATATTGACGAAACACCTGCCTTAATTTGTCCCGAGTCTTTGCACCATAAATAGTCGTATCGACATCACAATTGACTGCGACTCGATATTCATTAAAGTCATAAGGCCAGATCTCTGTTGCAAGTGATCGGCCTCTTAATGACGTCGCAATTCATTTTTTAATAACCTCTGCGCGCGATTCGTGCCCGCTACAGTGGCACCCATCCAATGCGACAATGGATCCCGGACATTAAGCAGACCTAAACTCGCAGGCTCGTTAAGGCCTGCTAAATTCCGGGACGACAGTCAAAAACTGCGAAATTGAGTATACAGCCCTGTACTAAGCAGGCACGCGCATTCGACAAAATCAGATTAGTTGCTACACTGAAAGAAAGTATCGATACTAAAAACGGGAGTAGTGTCATGGGTAAATTTTTGATTGGGATCTTAATTATTGTCGTTTTGGCAATTTTTTGGGTGATTGGTGTTTATAATAAATTAATCGCGTTGATTGAGGCGATTAATAACAATAAACGCCAAATTGATATTCAACTGGATAGGCGTTTTAAAGTCTTTGAATCGCTGATTGAAGTGGTTAAAAAATATATGGATTATGAGAAGTCGACACTGAAAGATGTGGTGGCATTGCGTAATCAAGCACAAGCCGCTAAAGAATCGGGGGATGAAAAATCCAGGATGGTTGCGGAAAATGGGATTTCCAAAATTGCAGCCGGTATCAATGTTGTGTTTGAACAATACCCTGATTTGAAGGCAAATCAAAATGCGATGCAATTACAAGAAGAAATTGTGAATACAGAGAACAAACTTGCTTACGCTAAGCAGGCATACAATGACGGGATTGAGCGCTACAATGCTCTGAAAAAATCATTTGTCGAGTCGATGGTTGTGCGCTTTTTTGCATCGTCACTTGATAAAACATTTGAGTATTGGGGGTTGCCCGATCAGCAACGAGAAACACAAGAGAATTATACTGTTAAATTGTGAGAACATGAATGAACTTATCTGACTATGAAGGTTCGGTTGGAGATTGGCGCGAGCAGCTTCAGCTAAATGAGCGGCGGACGCGCTGGGTTATTTTGTCCTTTATGGCTTTATTTATTGTTGTTGGTTTAGTCGTTGACACCTTTATCTTGCAATCTATGTATAAGGGCGCAACGCTAAATCAGTGTTTTTTAGCCTTAGTGACGTTACAAAAAATCCCGTTTGCTACTTTGATTATGATAGCCATTGCGGGTATTTCTTTGTTAGTGACCTTCTCAATGTATGACACCATCATGCTGCTTGGCACGGACTCGCATGAAATAACCCCAGAAACAGCGACCAGTTTAGAAGAGAAACAGCTTTATAATGTTGTTGAAGAAATGAAAGTTGCGGCGGGTTTGAAATACATGCCGAAAGTGTTCATTATTGAAGCCAATTATATGAATGCATTTGCCAGTGGATATAGCGAAAAATCGGCTATGGTTGCGATTACGCGCGGTCTAATGCAAAAATTGGATAGGGCGGAGATGCAAGCTGTAATGGCACATGAGCTGAGTCATATACGTCATCATGATATTAAATTAACCTTAACCGTTGCTGTCTTGAGTAATATCTTACTCATTGCAATTGATATGCTTTTCTATTCCGTTGTATTTGGTCGCGATGATAAACGTCAGGATAATCGTTTGTTTATTGTGATTATCGTATTACGTTATGTTTTACCATTAATTACTTTGGCATTGGGATTATTTTTAAGCCGTACACGAGAATATATGGCTGATGCAGGTTCGGTTGAGTTGATGCGGAATAATGACCCCATGGCGCGGGCGTTGCTTAAAATCAATCGAGATCATGTTGAGAATGCGGATCAATACGCCATGGAGTATGGTCAAACAGCTCATGAACAAGTTCGTCAAGCGTCTTACTTATTTGATCCAAGCGATATTAATCCCGTTAAATCACTCAGCAGTGCGTTTTCTACTCATCCTAGTATTGATGAGCGGTTGAGTGCAATTGGATTTAAGCGTAAATCGAAACGTTAATCAGGTCATGGTGGGTCTGTAAATAATGATACCCCAAGTCAGTCTATTTGGTGTTAGGTGTTAATACAGGTCGCCCCATGATCGAATTCGGCATGACTAGTTTCCGCTATTTCTTGTTCTTCTGCATGCTTATCCTGCTTTTGAATTTGGGATAATGGACTTGGATAGTTCACCTCCTGACCGTTACTTGCTGGTGTTATTTGGGGCTTGAACGTTGATTTGAGCGCGATGTTGATCTGTTCTATTTCCTTTTCCAGTTCATCTACCGACTTGTTTAAATCGCTATCAACACACTGTTCTTCTTCATAGGCTTGAAATGAAATATCCTCTTGAGCGCGAAGATAAATGCTTGTAGAGCTTACAAGAATTCCGAAAGACTGGACGAAGAATGCAAAGTACAGGCCTACAACACCGATTGCTAGTCCCATTACCCCTATGCATAGGAAGAGCTGTACCCAATTAAAGCGCTCTCTGCGCTTTACAACCTTAAGTGCCAGTTCTTTTTCCCGGAGACGATCGATTAATGCAATCTTGGATACGAAAGCGGTGATGGAACCTAGTTTTTCAGAGTAAGAGGACATGATTAAACCCTTTGTTCATTCGACAAACAGGATAATAGCGCAGCATTACTTAAGATAACCTTAGGATTGTTTTATTTCGCGTATACTCTCAACTTTAATTCCTTATTTTACAAATTTACGCTACGTGATGCACGATCGAGCACTTATATCACGCATTCACTTTAGCTTCCCAAAAGACGATATGTTCTTTTTTAATCAATGAATTAAGGTGATCTAATACGGGATCTATTTTTTCTTTGCTGTCAAAAAATTCAATGGCTAGGGGTAGATCCAGGGAAAAATCTAATAATGAGGTCGTGTGATCACCCGTTTCACCATACCCACTTGTTGCTCGAAAGACACTTAGTCCTCGGATGTTTGCTTCTTTTTTTAAGTAAGAGGTGATTGTTTTGAGTAAATCAGATGATTCTGTAATGTAAATTCGCACAAATAAAACAGGTGTTGTATTCATAAACTTCGTCCTCCAATCACACCTAGCCATGTGGCGAAAAGGCATAATGTTGTGGTTAAAAAAATATTTAACAGACAGCTTACCAATCGTCCGTTTTCAAGCAAGAGCAGTGTTTCAATTGAAAATGAGGAAAATGTAGTGTAACCACCGAGCAGTCCAATGAGCAGCAAAGCCCTTAATGAAGCACCATCTGCACTCAGTCGATCCGTTGTAACGACAAACAAAAATCCCATTAAAAAACAGCCACTGATATTGACAGCCATCGTCCCATAGGGAAAATCACGACTGAACACCATATGAATACTACTGGACAAAGCATAGCGTAATACGCCGCCGATTCCCGCTCCTAAAAAAATAAGAATAAATTGATTCAAGAACTCTCCTTTTCAACGAACATCGATAGAATATACTCCCAGTCTTCCGTGCGGACAGGTAGTACTGAAAGTCGATTGCCCTTTCGTAATAACTGCATACCACTTAATTCAGGGTGATGTTTAAGCTCTTCTAGAGAAATGATGTTTGAAAATTTTTTCACAAAACGAACATCAACCATAAACCAGCGGGGGTTGTCTGGAGTACTTTTCGGATCAGGATGGTCACTGTTTGGATCTTGTGCAGTATAATCAGGATAAGGGGCACTTGCTACTTCCGCGATCCCAACAATTCCTGGTGGATTGCAGTTTGAATGATAAAAAAATATACGGTCTCCCATTTGCATCGTATCACGCATAAAGTTGCGAGCCTGATAATTTCGAACACCATCCCATGGCGCAGTTTGATTCGGTGAGTGTTGTAACGTATCAATGCTAAAGCACGATGGCTCTGATTTCATTAACCAGTATTGTGTCATGAGGGATTGCTCCAATAAATTGTTGTTTCAGTGGCGATTGCATCAAGTCGAATGTCCCATGGCTGGGGTTCGATAAACGGTTGATGCTGGAATTCATAGGCAACACCTACGAGTAATTTGGGGCGTTGATGGGTTAACGTCTTATCATAAAATCCTTTACCCATGCCTAACCGTGTCCCTTGTGAATCGAAAGCAACTAAAGGAGCTAGTATTAAATCAATTGCCTTAGGTTCGATAGCATGGTTCGGATCGGCTTCGGGCTCTAAAATTCCATAATGATTCAGTCGAAAACTCGATGCGGGGGTTGCAGGTAGAAAAGACAAAGTACCGTCGTCATTGATAACTGGAAAATAGCAATATTTTCCATGCAACGGTGCCGAACGCCATAAACTACTTAAGTCAACTTCGCCATTTAATGCATGGTAAAGCGCAATGTGTTTGGCGTACCGATATTGGCTCATTGCACGAATTCGATTGCATATCTTGTCTGACATGTGTTGTTGAAAATCGGCAGAGAGTTGTTTGCGGATGCTCTGACACGTTTTTCGGATGGCTTGATTGATTGCGTTGGGCATATAATTGATTCTCTATTATCCAGGATAATAGCATTGAGTGAAAAGATACTAAAGTCAATTAGCGAAAACTCCGAAAGTTGGGTTATACTTGCTCCTAGGAGTAAAAAAAACGGAGGTATCATGGCAAGTAGCTTTTCCCCAACAGCACATTGGCGTGATTCAGGGCGTAATCCGCGTTTTTTTATTGTTGATGCGCGGGCCGCGTTTCCAATTTTTTTATTTTTAATGCACATCAAAGTCTGGACGGGCGTATTAGTATTAGTCTCGGCTGTTTTTTTTGGTATTCTTGAGCATTATGGTTTTACAGTCCCCGTTTTTTTACGGTGGTTAAGATGTTTTGTTGCTGGTCCTATTAAATCTTCTCAACCTTGGTGGCGATCATGATTCTTGATATACCCAAAAGCATGGCGTTGATTGCGGGCAGTATGAATGCAAAATTTTATCTTAATAGCGGGTTTTTAAGTTTTGAAGATGTATTTTCATACACGGGTCTCTTGCCTGCCATTGCGCGTCGAGCTGACCAATTGTGTTCGTTGTGCCTCGGATACGGGTTGGGAGTGTCTTTTAGCGATGCAGAAGAGGGACTTTTAGGGTCACGAGTGGTGTTTGATGAAGTGACGCCCAATGTATTACGATTATTATGTATGACCGATGTGCTGAGTGAGCTGATTCAAGGCGGTCCAAGCAAAGATTATACTCCGATGGATGAGTTGTTGTATGATTGATTTTTAAGACTCAATTGTAAATAAAACGCAAATATACCTTCGTCTAAGCATTTTTATGAATGCTTCTGCTAAGCTTTATTTAACATAGCGCGATGTTCAATTTTTTCTCAAATGCTGACGATCGATCTGCAGTGAAATCTAGCGGTGTGGAGAGTTTCTTGGCGTCACGCGAACGAGCCACGAGACGCCGAAGCAAGAAAAAAATTGATCATTACATTAAGTACGAAAGATAATATTTGGAGCTGTAAAAATGAGTACATTTCTAAACAATTCAAAATCTGATCCATCTCGACCGCGTGCATCACTCATGAATGACGATCCGCCTGTCGAGACGGTTGTAAAAGGTGTTCTAAATTTAGCAACAAAATTAAAGCAAATGAGTGAAGTAAAGCAAGATCCGAATTATGAAAAGGGATCGGAGATATTGGAGCGGTGTGCCAATACCATCATGGAAATTTATGAAAATAAACCGGGAAATGATGAAGTCCTTGATGACAGTAACCTTAGTTCTGGTTTTGCACGGCAGTCCATGGGTTAATATTATTTTATCAATATTGTTTCGATTTGTACTACAATTAAACCATACTCTCTATGAACGAAAGAACCGACTGGTGCGTGTGATTTTATGACTGATAAGCTAACAAAAGAGCAAATAAATAGTATCCTTGCAACATTAGATGATGCATTGGCTCAAGGACCTTGGGGTGCTTCTACTTTTCTGAGCCTTATTGGAAAAAAATTACAGCATATTCGAGATGAGTTTGAGCAAAAACAACAAGAAGGGGGTTTATATGGACATTCTTCTACATTGTCAGCTTCAGCTAATGAGCGTGCGGAACGATATGCTCAAATGCAAAAAATTTTTATCGCACTGTATGCCTCTGATGGAACCAATCTGAACTCCTGGGAGCGAGTGATTGCAAATTTGCCCAGTCAAATGATCTCGCGCCCGGTATATGCGAAAGAAGAGGATATTATTGCCATCCTGCGAAGTAAAAGTAATCCAGTTAATGAGGCCTACGCTTCTTTTTATGTTGATCCAAAATATATTCTCGAGAAGCTCACTGAAAAAATCACGGTTGATAAATTAGGTAAACCGCTCTTGGCGCTTAAAGACAAAGCCATTAATCTTGCTCACTTGGATCGATTCGTGCACCTATCTGGAACCTATCAGTTTGTTAATGGACGATTGGTGAAGATGTAATCGTATAGGCACAGTTCAAAATCATCTGTTATACTCAGATTACTACTACTCCTTCGTTGATGACGATTTAATGGCCGCACAACCACAACAGCAGTCTGGCGATAATGGAATGGCTCCTGTCTGGATCATTGTTCTCATGTTTTTGGTTGGGTATGTTGTCTGGCGGGAAGCGCATCAATATATTGTTAGCTTTGTTTTTTTCTTAAATATTTGGCAAGCTAAATTGGTTCATTTATTCATTGGGGGCAGTGTGCTTGCCAATGAAATTGAGATTATGCAAACGGTCAATCCAGCCAGTGTGGACTGGCAGCAGATGATGTTATTGACCAATAGCATCGGTGAATATATTCGTTTCCCAGCACTTGTTATTTTGGCTATTTTGGCAGTTTGGTTATATCGCTCTGATATTACGCTTCAATACCGAAAAACGTATAACATGAAATCGTTAACGAACCAAGAGCAGCATAACTGGCCAGCGGTTATGCCCAGTGCAAATGTTGATTTTATCTCACTCGATATCAATACTGGGCCATGGGCCATGGCGCTGACTCCGATGGAGTTTGGGCGTAAATACAAGCTGCTTAAAAAAGACGATGTCTTGCTGGATAAATCAGTACCAGGACAGGAGATGACAGCGGGTATTCGTCGCGGTGATGCGAAACGAGTATTCACGTTACAATTGGGACCCTACTGGGATGGTTTTGAACGCTGTCCGCCTCAAGCAAGGGCTTTAGCGGCGGTATTTATGGCACGCATGAATCGTGATCGAGAGTCTGCGAATCATATATTGAAGACTCTTGATAAAAGCGCTGCAATTGGAAAAATAGATTATAGTGTAGCAAACAGCACTTTACGCAAACATCAAAACGCACAAAATGTTCAAGAAATACTTTCAAAACATGCTTACTTGATGACGGTAATGGCTTCTCTTATTCAAGCTTCTCGCGATGATGGTGTTATGCCGAGCGCAGAATTTTTGTGGCTAAAACCGGTTGATCGTCGTTTATGGTACATGCTGAATTGTATTGGTCGACAGACGCCTTTTGCAGAAGTTTCTGGACCATTTGCCCATTGGAAAGCAGAAAAGGTTATGGGACGAAGCTCATTAGTTCCTATGATTGATGAAGCGATTAAAGCATTAGAAATTGCGATTAAAGAGGTTAAGTTATCGCCTAAAGAAATGCAGGAGCTTGAGCCATGACACGTGGGATTGAAGGTCGGAATGAAATTGACCCAACGATGCTGTTGCGCGACACGCGAACCGTTGGTAAGCGAATTAGTGATTTTTTTTCGAATCCAACCAATTCAGCGATTATTCTTTTCTCTCTAGCCGTCGCAGCTTATTTTTTCCCAGAAGGTGTTCTACCCATATTCCTTATCGGTTGCTGCTGTTTTGTATATGCGTATACGCGTAAACAAATGCTGCCTTTCCGTTTGCCGCAAATTGCACACGTGCCAGACTATAATGATTTAAAACCTGGAATTAAAACCCCCAATATGTCTCGTGGTATTGCTTTTTTTGGTAATGATTTAAAAACCAATGAAGAATTATGGTTCGCAAACGAAGATATGAGAACCCACGTATTAATTTTCGGTTCGACTGGGGCAGGTAAAACTGAAACGTTAGTATCGATTGCATTTAATGCATTGGTACAGGGCAGTGGATTTATTTACGTCGATGGTAAGGGAGATAACTCGCTTTATGCAAAGATATTTTCCATGGTGCGTAGTATGGGGCGAGAAGATGACTTACTGCTGATTAATTTCATGACGGGCGCGAGGGATATTGTTGGTCCACAAGAAAAACGACTTTCGAATACTTTAAATCCGTTCTGCCAAGGATCCTCGAGTATGTTAACCCAGTTAGTTGTGAGCCTAATGGGGGGATCCGGTCAATCGTCTGATGGTGATATGTGGAAAGGTCGAGCCATTGCGTTTGTTGAAGCTCTGATGCGATTACTGGTGTATATGCGAGATGAGGGCGCGCTTCTTCTGGATGCAAACACGATTCGAAATTACTTTGATCTTGGACGTCTTGAAGCCATCGTGGTTGATAAAGTGTTTCCTCGAGATGATCAAGAGAGTGTTAATATTGAATCCATACCTAAGTTAGTCACTGATCCGTTACGTAACTATTTGGGTACCTTGCCAGGCTATAACAAAGAGAAGAAAGGCAAACAAGTATCCCAGGTATTGGAGCAACATGGTTTTATTACGATGCAGTTAGTACGAAGTTTCTCATCATTAGCGGATACGTATGGTCATATTATTAGGACAAATTTGGCGGAAGTTGATTTTAAAGACGTCGTATTAAATCGAAGAATTCTTGTCGTATTATTGCCTGCTTTAGAAAAATCGCCAGATGAATTATCAAATTTAGGTAAGGTCATTGTTGCTTCACTCAAAGCGATGATGGCGGCGGGTTTGGGAGATCAAGTTGAAGGGGATTATCGCGATGTTATCGAGCGTAAACCAACGAATGCTCCCACACCTTATCTGTGTATTTTGGATGAGTACGGGTATTACGCCGTTCAAGGTTTTGCCGTCGTTCCAGCCCAAGCACGTTCTTTAGGATTCTCTGTTATATTTGCAGGACAGGATCTTCCGGCATTCCAGAAAGCGTCCAAGGAGGAGGCTGCGTCCATTGGAGCGAACACGAATATTAAAATTTGTATGAAACTTGAGGATCCAACTGAAACGTGGGATTTTTTCTCCAAAACAGCTGGTGAAGCCTATGTAACTAAAGTGGACTCATTTCAAACGAAAGAAGGGAGCGTTACGAACGCTTATGCGGATACAAAAAGCTCGTCTTATGAAAAACGGGCACGGGTTGATTTGCTTGATTTAAAAGATCAAACGGAAGGGGAGGCGCATATCTTTTTCCGATCTAAAATTGTTCGGGCACGTATGTTTTATGCCTCACCAAAACCTGTTAAGAAATTGAAATTAAATCAATTTTTGAAGGTCGAGCCCCCTTCAGATGAATATTTAGTGAAATTACAAACGCAGATGGCGGGATTTCGGCGAATTTTGGATAGTGGTGATTTTGCAATTACTCAGGATGTATCGAATGAAGAAGTGGCGTTGATTGATAAAATATACCACGAATCAACCATTGCAGAACCGATTGAGCGAGGTGTTTCTGCTTTATTGCTGTTCCATGGTCATAATGAACCGGAGCAGGTTGAGACATTGATCGATGAGGTTGAAGTTGGTACTTTAACTATCTTCACTAAATTATATAATCCTCTAGGGCCATCCGTCTTATTGACAGATAAACCAGATCAATTTTCTGAGCCTTTATTGGATATTAATTTAACGCGTAATGACATGATGCAAATTGAACATCTGGCGGGTGAGAAAGATAAATTATCCGGAAATATTGCGAATGAATTGATTAAAGATTTACAGAACTCAACGAGTTATCCACCAATCGATCGTGATTATATCGGTGCTGGAGAGATGACTGAAGTCGTCAATGCTTTATCACAGCACATCGTAGAAGAGCGTGATCGTGTTAGGGCTAAAAGTGAGTGAGGAGTAGAGCAGAGTCGCCGCAGTCTGGGCTGCTCATTGGATCGACCTCATCAATTACATTTTCAATCTCTTTGCACGTTGCCCAGAATTGGTTCCTCATTGGACCACGATACATTGTATCAAATGACCAATTTTGACCAAATATCAACCCCACTTGTGTAATAAAATGTTTAACCAACGAGGCAAACTGATGCCATTGTTTATATAACGGTGCAGCGTTTTCGACGTTGCTCAATGCATTAGAAAGCTCACTAAGTTGCTGCACGGTTATCTGGGGTTTTGATTTTGATACATGAATTGCTTTAATGCATTTCAATATAATCGGTAGAGCGTTGCTTTGTAATTCTAATGTATTGGCCAATCGCAGAAAACTATCAGTACCCTTGGAATCCGTCTTTAATGTATTGAAAATCAGTTTCTGTTGATGACTCAATGTCTGCTGTTTTATTTCAAGAAGATACTCTTTTTTAAGTCGATCAATGATTTCTTGAAGCAATAAATTTTTTTGAGTTTCTAACTCGGGTTGTACTACTGATAACGTACCAGGGTTTCGGATGCTTTCTGCTGGTGCTAATTCTGTTCTAGGGGTATCGAGCGTCGATGCTTCTTCCTGTAAAGTGATTTTTGGCACTAAGTCTTCGGTGTTCGGTGTTGACGTGTTGCCCTGAACAGCAATTACCGCCCCTTTCGATGCTCGAGACTTGCGAGAATTCTTTCGCACACCTAAGTGCTCCACTTGCTTAGGTGTTTCTGTGGATGATCTGCCTGTTTGTGAAAGACTTCTGGCAGATGGACTTTGCTTGCTCTGAATTTTCAGGACGTAACTTTGTAATTTTTCAGAAGAATGTTGGCTAATGGATTGTCTTAAGGCTCCAGCTTCATATAGGATAATTTGGCGTAACGCTTGTGCAAATGAATTATATAGGCAATTACCATCGCCTAATGTTCCATGATAGTCTGCGGGATAAAAAAACCAATGATTTTGAGCCACATTATAACAAATAATACGAGGCCTCTCTTCTAAGCATTCTCTGATATTGTATGTCAAGCTCTCTTTACCCTCCTGCGAAACAAGCGTTACCCCCATGGTTAAATCTAACAAATCGGCCAGACTGGCTGCATCAAGATCTTCACCCCAGGCCGTATTTCGAGCTTGAAGCTGCAAATATTCTTCAAATGCTGCTGTTCCATAGTTATTAATAGTGAGCTGATACAATTGCCTTTCATCTTTACTCAAGGTCTTTTGTTGCCTTCCAGGATCTTGTGATTGCAATTTAGCAAGTAACTCTTGTTCACCGAGTTGTTGAATTTGAACCTCTTTTAACCACTTAGACCATGGCGTTGTAGCCTGCCACATATGCTTTATCGTTGCGGCGCGCAAAAAAGGAGCTAATATTTTTTGGAGGTCTTTTTCTTTGTATTCCAAAAAAAGCATTTTCAGAGCGTCATCAATATTTTCTGTACCATCGATCGTGGCAATCAAGGCATTGCGATCCGTTTCATCTGAGAATAGCTTCTCTTTTAGAAGGTCAATCATTTTCATGGCTAATCCGGTTTTAAAAAATATTAGGTTCACTAATTGTACAGCATAAGAGACTTTTAAACAAGAGAGGCAACAGGGAACTTGAGTATTTATACTCTATTTAAAGAAGGATTGCGGACAGTGAAGTGGATGACAATGCTGGATTACTGACGCAGCCCTCAATTCAAATCTCAAATGCAACTGTGTAGAAGTTACGCAATGACAATCTCGGTTAACGGAAGCCGCCGTATGCGACAACGCACGAACGGTGATGGGCTAAACGTTGTCATCCTTGCCAAGGCTTGAGCCTGGTGCTGGGAAACTATTGCGAGATTGATTCAGTTTCCAACCATCCTGATAGCGTCTCAATAATTTTCCGTGCTTGATCGTTGCTTGAAATGTTAAATTTAGATTTTTGCCAGTATTGATCATTTCGTTTCTGGTAACGTCTAATCGAATATTTTACTTCACCAAAGGCTTGCTTTGTGTTGTCCCAATCTTGATAGCGAAACAGAATAGTGGTCCATGCGCCTTTTGAAAGAACGTGCTTGCCAAGCTCTTTTGTTTTCTCAATTCCGTCCTCAGTGAAGGCGATGGTAATCTCGTCAATGGTTGCACTCATGTAAAACTCCAATAGGGTAATTAATCCATGGATTCTAGACTTCCATTAACAAATGTCAAGCGAATTGAAGGTTGATATTGATCGATTTGATAAATCCAAACCTCGCTGTTGTTATTACCGGGCATTGGCTCATTGATATATGTCCTATTGGTTTGATTAGGGGCACCACAAGTAGCATAGACACTACTCTCAGGATCGCCGATTTTAACACTATTTCCATCGCAAATATTCATTGCATTGGTGCCCGAACCATTGACGTGGATGGATTTGACTTTGTTGCTCTCAATGTCGAATTGAATACTGTATAAATTATTGATTCCTGTTGGAAGCGACCATGTCGCGAGAACTGAACTTGCCATGCCGGGATAGGGCTGGGTGGGGATTGTTGAGGTGTAGATGAGTTGGGTGACGGGGACTTGGTTGGTCACTTGCTGATTCGATTTTGTTTTACTGATCGGTTGCCCACACGCACCAATAACTTGGCTTTCAGTCATCCCAACTTGAATGTAGCCATGCCCCCCAGGACAATACGTTGCAGCAGACCCAATGGCAGGGAATATCCCGATATAAACAACCGTAACAGCAGTTAAGGCTCGTTTCATGATTATACCTCATCAAAAGTGTATCTATTGATTAAGTATAGTTCGGCTTATCTCTTCTGCACGATTTCGAGCTGATTTCATGGCTTCAGCAATACTGTCGCCAACATGGTGTGTTTTAAATACATTCAGCGCAGCAGCGGTTGTACCTCCGGTCGATGTCACCTCGTCTCTTAGTTCGATAAGGCTTTTATTGCTTTTCATGGCTAAGGCAACGGCTCCACTTAACGTTTCTAAAGTAAATGAAGTGGCAACGTGTTTCTCAATGCCCATATCAACAGCGGCATCAACCATATACTGCATCAATTGGAATACATAAGCAGGGCCACTGCCAGAAAGTGCCGTAAAGCTGTCTATATCGCTTTCTTGATGAATCCAAGTGCTAATCCCAATGGAATTAAACAATGTTTCAGCACATTGTCGCTGTTGTGCATCGGTACTCTTATTGGCGATCAGAGGCGTTGCTGATCGGTTGATAGACGCTGCAATATTTGGCATGGCACGGATAATTGCTGTTTGCGGAGGAGTCCGTTCACTGAACCAATCGAGAGTGAGTCCTGTGGCTACGGAGATAAGTAGGCAGTCAGAGGTTAGTGCGGGTTTAATTTCAGCGATGACGTTCGGCATTAATGCGGGTTTGACGGCAAGAATAACGATGTTTGCTCCAGGGAGTACACTTAGATTATCCGAAAAAGTGTGTATGCCTTCAGCGTTGATACCGAGTGCTAATGAGGGAGCGGAAGCCCGAATGCAATAGTGATTCGATTGCAATAACCCGGTTGCGAGAGCGCGAGCAATTTTTCCATAGCCAATAAAACTAACGTTCATAATGGAGTCCTTGAGCAACCATATTGCTTTAGATACTGTGTAATCTTCAGAACGGTTTCCTCGTCACCTTGATGACGGAGATAATCCATTAAATCATACAATGTAATAATTGAAATGACACGAACACCTTGAGACTCGATGTCTTGTAATGTTGATTTTTCAGAAACACCACGCTCACAGCGGTCAATCGCAATGACCACAGCCGTGACTTTCCCACCGTTTTCTTCGATAAGTCGTTTTGATTCATGAAAAGCAGTACCCGCTGTAATGACGTCATCAATAATGACCGTATTTCCAGTGAGTGGCGCACCCATTAACACACCACCTTCGCCATGCTGTTTGATTTCTTTACGATTGAAGGTGACAGAGGTGTTTATACCCCTTTCAGCAAGTGCAATAGCCGTTGTTGTTGCCAAAGGCAATCCTTTATAGGCGGGCCCAAAGAGATGTTTAAAATCAATTTGACTATCGATAATTGCGTTAGCATAAGCTTGGCCAAGTTGTTTCAGGGCAATATTTTGATAGAACTCACCCGCATTAAAAAAATAAGGACTTTTGCGACCGGATTTCAGTGTAAAATCGCCAAATTTTAATACGTTATTGTCCAGAGCCATTTGGATAAAAGCTGCTTTTGATGGGGTCATGACTACTCGTTGCATGAAAGTGAAGCCCATTATGGATCAACTTGAAAAGTTTGTTAACAAGTCCATGAAAAAAATAATAATTCGTATCAAAATATGATTAACAACGAACGAAAAACTGCTATGCTGGTTATGTGGTATTAACAAATAGTTGGATCTAAAACGAGGATAGCGAAATGTCTCAAAGAGAAACAGGCCATGTAAAATGGTTCAATGAAAAAAAAGGATTTGGATTTATTGTTCGCAGTAGTGGTGAAGATATTTTTGTTCACTATAAGGATATTGATCCAGAAAATCCTGGTTTTAAAACGTTGGAAGAGAATGCAAACGTGAGTTTTCTTCTTGATAACGGTCCTAAAGGATTAAAAGCTCAGAGTGTATTAGTTGTTGAAGGATAATACATTCATTAAAACGAAATATTATGTTTAGATATTGCCTATGAAACAACAGGTAGCAGTCATCACTGGTGCTGCAAGTGGTATTGGCTTTGCGCTGGCAAATGCGTGTGTTCTACGCCATATGCATGTTGTAATGGTTGATTGTGCGATCGACGCGTTGCAACAAGCCTCTGAAAAGCTGAGTCAATTATCTCATTCGCAGGTGCTGTCTGTTGTTTGCGATGTCACTCAACGTGATGATGTTTGTCGTGTGGCACAACAAACATATGATCAATTTAACCGGGTTGATCTATTGATTAACAATGCCGGTGTTAATGGATCTTTAGTTCCTTTGTGGGAAATGCCCGTTTCACAAATCCGCAACGTGATGGATGTGAATCTTTTCGGCGTATTAAACGGCATTCATGTGTTTCTACCGCTCATGTTTAAACAAGAATCCAGAGGCCATATTGTGAATATGGCGAGCGTTTATGGGCTTTGTAGTGGTTCATTGGTGGGCGCGTACGCCATGTCTAAACATGCGATTGTCGCGTTGTCTGAATCGCTGTATTTTGATTTAAAGCGATTAAAAAAGCCTGTTGATATCTCCGTTGTGTGCCCATCGTTTGTGAACACGCCGTTGCTCGCAAACTCTAATGTATCTCCAGAAGATGCACTGTATCAAAAAATGCAAGACTTAATTGAGCGTGGTCGATCGCCAGAAGAGGTTGCTGATCATATTTTACGTGAAGTCGGACATAGGCAATTTTATATCTTGCCTGATAAGGAAGTGAAAGACTACTGCGAAAAACGTGTTCAGGGAATTATTGATCAAATTGCTCCAGCCGAGCATAGTTTAGAAAAAATTATGGCATGGATCGCATCATAACCAATCTCTCGCAGGTAAAAACTCCTTATAAAGAGTATGTTCTGGTGTATTTTCCTCAGGATGATAGTTATATTTCCAGGTGACTTCGGGAGGTAGGGACATTAAAATTGACTCTGTGCGGCCACCTGATTGTAGGCCAAACAAAGTACCTCGGTCATAAATCAAATTAAATTCAACGTAACGTCCTCGACGGTATTGTTGAAACGCTTTTTCTCGTTCGCCAAATGGATGCGAATGTCGACGTGCGACGATAGGCATGTAGGCGGTGCGATAATGATTCCCAATACTTTGCATTAATGCAAAGCTGTGATCAAAACTTATTTCATGGTAATCGTCAAAAAACAAACCACCAATTCCCCGTGCTTCGCTGCGGTGTTTTAGATAAAAATATCGGTCGCACCAGGCTTTAAATTCGGGGTATATGGTTTCACCAAAAGGGTCGCAGGCATTTTTAGCGGCTTGGTGCCAATGAATGCAGTCTTCTTTAAATCCATAATAGGGTGTCAAATCAAATCCGCCGCCAAACCACCAAACCGGTGCTGAGCCTTCTTTTTCTGCGATAAAAAATCTCACATTGGCATGTGAGGTTGGCACGTAGGGATTATTCGGATGAATGACCAATGAGACTCCCAAGGCTGTAAATTGACAACCGGCGAGTTCTGGTCTGTTTTCAGTGGCGCTGATGGGTAATTGAAGGCCTGTAACATGCGAAAAATTAACTCCCGCCTTTTCAAAAACCTTACCGCCTTCAAGTACTCGGCTAATACCGCCGCCGCCTTCTTGGCGAGTCCATGCATCTTTAAGGAATGCGCATGAATCTTCAAATGCACTGAGATCATCGCAAATCTTGTTTTGAAGATCATGTAAGTAGTGTTTGACGCGATCAACGGCGCCTGAAGGTAGAGCAGGTATATTATGCATTCTATTTAAACTCCAGCGGTCCCCAATATGCGCAGGACCATTACGACATTTGATTTATGGATTCATTAATAATTTTATTTTATCAATTAATACCTGATTATCATCTTGTCCTAATTGCTCAATTTCAGGGGAAAAATCTTTAAACTGTACTCGTCCAGTATGGACATCATACACTGCACCAACCATTCCGAGATTGTCTTCTTCGGTTACGGTTCGTAGTATTTTACTGCCTTGATAAATCTGTTGTAGTGTATTTGCAATGTTTAATTCCATAACGTTGTTCACAAAATTTTCATTACTGCTGTTACGATGATCATCAGCCACCGTTTCTTTTTCTGCCAAGATGGACGGCTGAATTTTATTTAATAACTGAGTGATATGGCCTTGTTTGACGCCATCGCAAGCGGCCCTAACTGCTCCGCAGCCGGTATGACCAAGCACCACAATTAATTTAGCTCCGACGACAGCACAGGCGTATTCGATACTCGCTAATACGTCATCATTTACAACATTCCCTGCGATACGAATGCAAAATATATCACCAAAGCTCATGTCAAAAATGGTTTCAATGGGAACACGAGAATCGATACAGCCCAAAACTAAGGCAATTGGAAATTGTGTTGTCGCTGTTTGTTTTATATCACTTTTTATATTTCGATGGATCATTGTATCATTTAAAAAGCGTTCATTCCCCTCTTTCAATACGTTTAACACTTTAGCGGGCGTCAATAAGGACTGAACATCGTATGTTGTTACATTGATGAATGTGACGTAATTATGGATATTATACTGCTCTTTGAAGCCTACTAAATTGAGAGAAATATCTTTGAGTGGTGCAAGTTCACGTTTAAATTCTTTAATGAACTCAATAATTTCTCTATCGATGTAGTCAGAGTAATGTGCATCAATGATTAATTGTGAGTGTTTTGGAATAGCATCGAGTTCAGTAATGAGAGATGCTTTATTCAAAAACGTAATTTGTTGTGGAAGAATGAGTCGATTGATTTCACTATTGGGATATATTTCTTTGACAATATCAAAGCGTGCTTGGCTATTTGATCGCAATATAAAAAATAAGCTAATGGAAAGCCCGATCAATATTCCTGTTAGTAAATTCAGTCCAACAATACAAATAATTGTCATGATAAAAGGAAAAAATCGATCCATCCCTTGGCGATAAATACTCATATAAATTTTAGGAGAGGTCAGTTTGTAGCCGGTATAAATCAAAATCGCTGCAAGTGCTGATAATGGGATTTTGTTGAGCGTGGCAGGAATCAGCATGACAGCAGCAAGAATAAAAAATCCATGTAAAATGGCTGAAAACTTGGTTCGAGCCGCGGATTGAATGTTCACCGATGTCCGGACAATCACTGATGTTATGGGAATTGCGCCAACAAGGCCGGCAACGAGATTCCCGCATCCTTGAGCAAGCAGTTCTTGATCTTTCGAGCAATAACGTCTTTTTTTGTCAAGCTTCTCGCCTGCTTTAATGTTTAATAGCGTCTCGAGTGATGCGATGACCGCGATAATGATAGCGTATAGATAAACGTGAGGATTAGTGAGAGCAGCGCCCCAGTCTGGCGTTTGCATCTCTGAAAAAAACTCCATAAAGCCTTCGTGTTTTGGAATATTTACCAAGTGCGGGCCATTTTGTACGAGAAGTGAGTTTGTGAGGCTAAATAGTTCGTTCAGGACAATGCCTAGAATGACTGCAATAATGGGGCCTGGCAGCGATTTTAGCCATTGGATTTTTGTTTTATCAATGTAAAACATGACCGCCATACATGAGAGTGAAATGATCGTTGCGCCGGTGTTGATATGCATGGAGATATTCAGTAAAGGATTGAGGCTGAGAGCATCAGTGACATCCAGTAAATGATCTTTAAGCTCTGCAAGGCTTGATGACAGAGTAAATGCTAAGGGTAGCTGTTTAACGATTAAAAGAATTCCAATGGCACAGAGCAAACCTTGAATGACATTCGATGGAATATAGTCTGCAATAAATCCAGCTCGTAATGTACCCATGATAATTTGTAGAATACCGGCGATAGTGAGTGCGGCCAGAAAAATTTGAAAACTACCCAGCTGAGCGATTCCTGCAAGGACAACGGTCGCCATTCCTGCTGCTGGCCCGCTCACGCTGACCGACGAGCCACTCAGGCTACCAACGACAATCCCGCCAATAATACCGCTTAAAATTCCTGAGAATAGAGGGGCGCCTGAGGCAAGCGCAATTCCCAAACATAAAGGAATTGCCACTAAAAAAACAACAATGGCGGAGATAAAATCAAATTTTAGATTTTGGTTTTTATAAATCAACAGTTTCTGTATGTTGCGTTTAATCGCCGTAGTCATTTGATGGTACCTTAAATGGTTACTGTATAAGCATCAATATTATCCTGGAAAAAGCAGTTGAAGGCTACTACGATCGTCTATTGCACTGAAATTTAAGGTTTTCTTGGCCGTTTTTAAGTTCACCGTACGGGTGAGTACGCTTTCATTTATAAACTGCCAAGAAAACCTTAAATTTCAGCACACTAGACCATCTCGCTACGCCTCCAACTGCTTTTTCCAGGATGATGCTTATCTTTGTTGTCAAACAAAATATTGTGACAGTGTATCCTTAAGGAATTCTTAAATACTCGGATCCGAAGTTTTTGGATGGCATCTGTGGTTGTCGTCCCGGAATTTAGTGCGACTTNNAGGCTTGGCACCCATCCAATGCGACAATGGATCCCGGACATTAAGCAGACCTAAACTCGCAGGCTTGTTACGGCCTGCTAAATTCCGGGACGACAGTCAAAAACTGCGGAGTTGAGTAAATACTAATCCAATATTGAGCCTTCTAAATCTTCTAAATCCTCGAATTCAACCGCCTCATCCGTGGCGAGTCGAGGGGCTATTAATCCACGCTCAAGATTTCTAAAGTCCCATAATTCTTGATCCATCAGTTGACTCGGTTTAATGCTCTGCAATGCATGCAGGAGGTTGCTGGGGACTTTAGGGTTTTCTTCGGCCAATTGATCAACCAAGCGTGCGACCCGTTTTCGAGCAAGATTTTCTTGTGAACCACATAAAGTGCAAGGGATAATGGGATATGCCTGTTCTTGAGCATAGGTTATAATGTCTTTTTCTTGCACATAACACAAGGGGCGAATAACGATGTGTTTTTTGTTATCGCTTAGTAACTTGGGAGGCATGGATCGGATATCGCCATTGTATAACATGGACATTAATACGGTACGAATTAAATCATCACGATGGTGTCCAAGTGCAATTTTTGTAAATCCATTTTCTTCCGCATATCGGTAAATAATCCCTCTACGTAGTCTTGAGCAAAGTGAGCAGTAGGTATTTCCTTCGGGTATTTTATCTTTGACAATACTGTATGTATCGCGTGTCAAAATTTCGTATTGAATTTGTCTGACGTCGAGCCACTCGCGAAGTTTGCTGTCATCCCAGCCGGGTTGAGCTTGGTCTAAGGTAAACGCAAACACTTCAAATTTATTATTGGATCGACGGCGAAGGAGATGCAATAGAGTCAGTAATGTAAACGAATCTTTACCTCCAGATAGACAAACCATCACGCGATCGCCGCGTTGAATCATATTAAAATCAGCAATTGCTTTGCCAGTATAATGTAACAATTTTTTTTCGCTAAGTGAGGGCGTATGGGCCATAATGATAACCGTGTTAGTGTTTGACGTTTTTTGTCAACGATATTAGGGGCAATCCATTGATACGTGTATCCATGCTTCCTAAAAAATAAAATCAGTTCGTTTTAGAGGATCAATTAATGGCGGTAAACACGTTTCGAAAACAACGTCAACAGACCAGGTGTTATCATGAGATAAACGGTGTAACTGACCTTGCATGATGGGGCTCTTGCCGACAATTGCAAATAATTTTCCACCAGGTAGAACTTGTAGTTTATGTGTTTCGGTGATTGCGTCTACTGCGCCAGTCAGCACGATTACATCGTATGGAGCTTGATCGAACCACCCCTGACACGCATCGCCTGTAAAAAGCTCGACATGATTACATTCGTGCTGACGGAGATGGTTTGTAGCACTGAGCGTTAAGTCTTGGAAATAGTCTACGGAAACGACTTTCTTGGATAGGCGGCTTAATAAAGCGGTTAAAAAGCCTGATCCTGTACCGACTTCTAGTACTGTTTCTGATCCAGAAAGCTTGAGGGCTTGTAATAGCAGAGCTTCTTCAAGAGGCGTCATCATTCGCTGTTGATGAGGTAATTCAATTTGCATGTCAGAATAAGCAAAATGTTGAAGGTGATTTGGAACAAAATTGTGTCGTGGTATTTCGTTGAACAACGTCAGTATTTGTTCATCCAAAACATGGCCCGTGCGCAATTGTTGCGTTATCATATTGGTTCGTTCGACTTCAACATTCATGCTTGACTCACTTGAAATTAAAAATTATACAATGAGCACCTCAGGTACCTCGGTACTCCACAACATCAAATAACTTGTTCCAAATCCTCTCATCCGCCCTCCGGGCACCTTCTCCTCATGTCTGCGGAGAAGGGACAATTGAACCTGGAAAAAGCTATTTGGAAGAATAAAAGGTTACTAGGCTTTTAGCAAGCGACCGCGTCTTTTTGTAATTGTATAATGGTGCTAATGCCGCCCTCCGCCAAGGCTAAGAAATCATTCAGTTGGCTGCGATTAAAACTGCCATCTTCCGCTGTTCCTTGGACTTCAATAAATTCACCCTGTTCATTCATAACGACGTTCATATCGGTTTGAGCAAGAACATCTTCTGCATAATCGAGGTCGAGTACGGGCTGGTTGCGATAAAGTCCAACAGATACTGCCGCAACATAAGTGAATTCAATTCTTTTACGAATTTTTTCATGGGTGACCATCCAATCTAAGGCATCTTTCAATGCGACACAGGCACCTGTAATGGCTGCTGTTCGCGTGCCTCCGTCGGCTTGGAGGACATCGCAATCGAGAGTAATGGTATTTTCTCCGATAAGTTTCATATCAAAGCATGCACGAAGAGAGCGGCCAATTAAACGTTGGATTTCAAGTGTTCTACCCGTTTGCTTACCTTTACTGGCTTCGCGATCATTTCTGCTATGCGTTGCTCTGGGAAGCATTCCATATTCAGCAGTAACCCAACCTTGATTTTTCCCTTTTAAAAAACGTGGTACCCCGTCAACAACAGAGGCTGTGCACAAAACGCGAGTTTGTCCGAATTCAACTAAAACAGATCCTTCTGCGTGGCTGCTGTAGTTGCGTGTTAATTTTATTGGACGGAGTTGATTGGCTTCGCGTTTGCTTGGTCGCATGATATATTCCTTGGTAAAACGGGGGATTATAATGGTTTGGTTGAATGAATGATATACTATACTTCGCGCGGTCACAATTTGCGGTTTTTGACTTGTTCTTTTCGCGCACATTTAACGTTTAAAACTTGACAATAGATCTGCTATTGCGCTGCGTTTTAAACGTTAAATGTGCACAAAAATAACGTCGTCAAAAAACCACAAATTTATGACCGCGCGAAGTATATCCTTCTAATGAAGCGCAGATTCAATTTGGAGTTGTTGTTTATGATTCAAAGTATGACCGCATTTTCTCGAGTTCAGCATCAGTCCGATTCAGCATTATTATCTTGGGAGCTTCGATCGCTGAATCATCGTTATTTGGATATATCGTTTCGACTACCGGATTCATTTAGGCATTTGGAGCCCGTTTTGCGTCAATCCCTTCGAGGGAAAGCGAGCCGGGGTAAATTTGATTTTCAACTTAAATTGACAGGGGTCGAATCAGCTATTACTGGCAGTGTTATTAATGATAATCTAGCGCAATATTTGATTCAGTCGGCACAACGTATGGCAGAGGCGCATTGTTTAGCGGATGATATTATGCTGAGCCATGTGATGTCTTGGCCCGGTGTGATACAAGCCCGATCACCGGCTGTTGATGAATTGACAACAGTGGTTGAAAATCTCTTTCAAGAAGGATTGAAACAGCTGTTATTGGGAAGACGCAGTGAGGGTGCTGTATTAGACGAACAGATTCAAATGCGGTTGCATAAACTCCGAATCGAGGTGAATGCTGCGCGAAGCGTTGCAGCCTCAGCACAATCGTCAGCTCGGTTAAAGATCATGAAACGATTGGATGATTTGCAAATCAAGGTTGATCATAATCGATTTGAACAAGAGCTAGCTTTAATGTTGGTTCGACTGGATGTCAGCGAAGAATTGGATAGGTTGGTTGCGCATATTGATGAAGTCGATCGTACCTTAAATTGCGGTGAATCCTCCGGAAAAAGGCTTGATTTTTTAATGCAGGAATTGAATCGTGAGGCCAATACAATCGGCTCAAAATCAGATTCCGCTTTGTTGTCTCAGCATGCGGTGGAAATGAAAGTATTCATTGAACAAATGCGAGAGCAGATTCAAAATATTGAGTGAGCGGAACTTTGGATACAACGAGGATAAATAATTAATGTCGGAAAATTACATGGGAAATTTATACATTGTCGCTGCACCATCGGGTGGTGGAAAAACCAGTTTGGTGAAGGCTCTGGTTGAAGGGGTGAGTGATATTGCGATTTCAGTTTCACATACCACACGACCTCAACGACCAGGCGAAGTGGATGGTGTTGCCTATTTTTTTATTGATCAAAATGAATTTAATCAAATGGTTCACAATAATGCATTCATTGAGCATGCTCAAGTTTTTGGGCACTCGTATGGAACATCTAAGAGCCAAATTGAGGATCGTTTGAGTCGTGGAGTTGACGTTCTTTTAGATATCGATTGGCAAGGAGCTCAGCAAATTAAACGTGAATTTAAAAATACAGTTGGTATTTTTATTATTCCTCCTTCGTTGGATACACTAAAGCAGCGCTTGCAGGGTAGAAAACAAGATCATGATGATGTGATTCATGCTCGAATGCAGCGAGCAAAGGATGAATTATCCCATTATGGAGAATTTGATTATCTCGTTGTTAACGATGACTTCTATTGTGCAGTGTCTGATTTAAAGTCTATTATTATTGCGCATCGCCTACGAATGGTGCGTCAAATTGAAAAACAGCGAAAATTACTTTCTTTTTTATTATCATAATAGTAAGATTGAATGTTTTTTGTTCGCGTACACTATCAGAGGTGGTTGTTATGGCACGTATAACGGTTGAAGATTGTTTAGAACATGTGGAAAATAGATTTGAGCTTGTGATGGTGGCATCAAAGCGCGCACGTGAAATTGCAGTGCAAGGTGCTCAGCCTTTAGTAGAATGGGAAAATGATAAACCAACTGTGGTTGCGCTGCGTGAGATTGCCGCGGGATTACATCGCGCTGCATCGCTTAAAAAAAATAAGAAAGGCGAAAAGTAACTATTTTTTGATTTTCAGAGGGGTGCTGCTTGGCTTATTTCGATCCGCTGCACGAAGAGTTGAAACGGTATCTTCCATCTGAAGAGATCGAAAAATGCTATCAGGCGTATTTAGTTGCCGAGAGCGGTCATCTTGGGCAAATGAGACGATCTGGCGAGCCGTATATCACGCATCCTGTGGCTGCGGCACTTATTCTCGCCAGTATGCGCCTGGATTATCAAACCATCATGGCAACTTTGCTACATGATGTGATAGAAGATACCTCTGTTAGCATCGAAGTACTAAGACAGCAATTTGGTGACGAAATTGCTGTGTTGGTGGATGGCGTTACTAAACTCACTAAAATCAAATTTGAATCTCGGGCGGAAGCTCAAGCAGAAAATTTTCGTAAGATGGTCATGGCGATGGTGAAAGACATTCGCGTGATTATCGTCAAGCTTGCCGATCGTTTTCATAACATGCGAACGTTAGGTGTCATGCCTGCTGTCAAACGTAAACGAATTGCCGTAGAGACTCTTGAAATTTATGCTCCTATTGCAAATCGTCTTGGGATGCATGCTCTCTATACTGGGCTTGAAGATCTAGGATTTAAAGCACTTTATCCCATGCGTTATGCGGTTCTTAAAGCGGCGGTTGAAAAGGCTCGCGGTAATCGTCGTGAGTTAACTCATAAAATAGAAGCAGATTTGCAAGTCGCACTCCATGAGCTCAATATCCCTTATGAACATGTGTTTGGCCGACAAAAGCATTTATATAGTATTTATCGTAAAATGCGTCATAAAAAAGCATCATTCACTGAAATTATGGATGTGTTTGCGTTTCGCGTGATTACCGACAGCATTGATTCTTGTTATCGAGTAATGGGTGCGCTGCACCGAACCTATAAACCTGTTCCGCAACGATTTAAAGATTATATTGGTATTCCTAAAGTAAATGGTTATCAATCACTACACACGACTTTATTTGGGCCTTATGGCGTACCTCTTGAAGTACAAATTCGTACGAATGATATGAATGGTGTTGCAGACAATGGGGTGGCTGCGCATTGGTTATATAAATCGTCTGGTTTAAAAATTAATGAAGCTCAGTTACGTGCTAAAGAATGGGTCCGACGTTTAATGGATCTTCAGAAAAGTACAGGGAACTCCATTGAGTTTATCGAAAATGTGAAAATGGATTTATTTCCAGATGAAGTTTACGTTTTTACTCCTAAGGGACACATTATGGAGCTCCCAAAAGGAGCTACTCCAATTGATTTTGCCTATGCCGTGCATTCTGATATCGGTAATCGTTGCGTAGCCGCGAAAGTGAATCGTCGGTTAGTTCCGTTAAGTATTCCCTTAACAAATGGTCAAACCGTTGAAATATTGACATCCTCTAGTGCAAATCCTAACCCAGCGTGGTTAAATTTTATTGTGACAGGGAAGGCCAAAAGTAATGTTCGGCATTTTTTAAAGAGCCAGCACCATGCTGAATCCATTAAATTGGGCTACCGTCTTTTAGAGAAAGCATTCTCTGATTCAGGTAGTGATTACACTAAAGTGCCGCCAGAGTCGTTGCATGCATTGTTACATGATCTGCACTTTAAGGTGGAGGATGACTTGTTATATGCAATTGGTGTCGGGCAACAAATGCCGATGGTGATTGCAAAAAGACTTGTTATTGCCCAAGAAAAAGGGGTATTGGAAAAAACAGGCAATGACCAACCCCTGGCAATAAAAGGCACAGAAGGAATGGTGGTGCACTATTCTGAATGCTGTCAACCCATTCCTGGTGATGGCATTATTGGTATCTTTCAGAAAGGACAAGGCATTCAAGTCCATACCAATGATTGTCCAATGGTCAAAAAAATTCGTTGTAGTCCTGATCAGATTGTGGCGCTGCGTTGGGATGATCAGGTCAAAGGAGAATTTTGGATCGACATCACCGTTGATGTGCTGAATAAACGAGGCGTTTTAGCCCTGTTAGCGACATCAATTACAGAGTCTGACTCCAATATTGGTAACATCACGGTTGATCCCCGAGATGGCAATTATAATTCAATAACGTTTTCAGTCAGTGTTCTCAATCGGAAACATTTGGCTCGTTTGATGCGACGTTTACGATCTAATAAAGTTGTAGTCCGACTGTATCGAAAAAAAATAGGAGAATAGTACATGAAAGCAATCAATGCTGAGTTAGCGCCAAAAGCCATTGGTGTCTATAGTCAGGCCATTCAATCTGGGCTGACCGTTTATCTTTCCGGCCAAATTCCCCTCAATCCAGAGACAATGCAGCTATGTGATGATGATGTTAAATTACAAATTGCTCAGGTTTTAGAAAATCTATCTGCTGTTTGTGATGCGGCTGGGGGCAGTTTATCCCATATCGTTAAGTTAACGGTCTATTTGATTGATCTTGATCATTTTCATCTAGTGAACGAAGCAATGAGACGGTATTTCGTTGAGCCTTATCCTGCGCGTGCAGTTATTGGTGTTTCTGCACTACCTCGTGGGTCGAAAGTAGAGATGGACGGTATCATGGTGTTGCCTGTTATATGAGTATTATATCCCTGAATAATGTTTCTTTAAAATTAGCTGAAAACACAGTACTTCATCATGTTGATTGGCAAGTTCAACCTAAAGATAGGATAGCCCTTGTTGGTCGAAATGGTGCTGGAAAATCGACGTTGCTGAAGTTGCTGCAAGGTGAGTTAATCCCTGATAGTGGTCAACTTCACATACAAAATGGATTACGCATTACAGGATTAATGCAAGACGTTCCAGTGAGTCGTGATGAAAGTGTCTATCATTTTCTGGTGAAGGGATTAGGAGACGTTGGTGAAGTGCTAGCGCAGTTTCGTGAGTTTTCAGCGGGTGAGTGTCTCGATAAAATGTCGAAATGCCAGCAGCAGATGGATGCGATGCATGCTTGGGATCTTCTCCCTCGTGTTGAAACCATGGCGACTCGTCTAGGACTAGATCCTGATGCGTTGATGGATAGTCTTTCAGGCGGCATGCGACGTCGCGTTTTATTGGCGTGCGCATTGATTGCTGAGCCTGATTTATTGTTGCTCGATGAACCGACGAACCATCTGGATATGAACTCGATTGAATGGCTCGAAACGTATCTCCAAAATTACTCAGGGACCGTTGTGCTGGTTACACATGATAGGCAATTTTTAGCGCAAGTGGCTAATCGGATTGTAGAAATTGATCGAGGAAAGTTGAATTGTCATGACTGTGACTATGAAACGTATTTAGATCGACGTGAAGCCATGCGATTGACGGAGCAAAAACAAGACGCACTATTTGATAAACGACTTAAAGAAGAAGAGGTTTGGTTGCGTACGGGTGTCAAAGCGCGACGTACACGTAATGAGGGACGTGTACGTAAACTCAAAGCAATGCGTGATGATTATCGCCAGCGACGCGAACAAATGGGAAAAGTAAAATCGGTGTCTTTGGATGTGTCCTACTCTGGAAAACTAGTCCTTGAAACTGAAAAATTAAATTACAGCATCAATGACCAACATTTAATTCGTGATTTTTCATTTGTATTAACGCGTGGTGATAAAGTCGGGATCATTGGAACAAATGGATGTGGTAAAACAACACTGATTCGTCTACTACTGAGTGAGCTTCAACCTGATTCGGGTACAGTACGCCAAGGAACTTCATTGGAGGTGGCTTATTTTGATCAGTTACGTCGGCAATTAGATGAAAAGCAAACGGTGATGCAAAACGTGGCTGATGGCGCTGATTACGTTACAATTAATGGTCAGCAAAAACATGTTGCATCTTATCTCCGTGAATTTTTGTTTGCACCCGAACGGTTTAATCAGCCAGTTTTTTCCTTATCAGGAGGGGAGCGTAACCGCTTGCTATTGGCCAAATTACTTGCTAAACCGGTTAATTTGTTAATAATGGATGAGCCGACGAATGATTTGGATATTGAAACACTTGAGCTTTTAGAAGCGATGTTAATCGATTATCCAGGGACGTTGTTACTGATTAGCCATGATAGGGAGTTTATCAATCACGTTGTTAGTAGCGTATTAGTGTATGAAGGGAATGGCCATATTGCTGAATTTGTGGGGGGGTATGAAGAGTACCGACTTCATAAAAAGCAACAAGAGCGGGATGCGGTTAAAAAAGCACCTGATCGAGCCGTTGTTTCAAGTGATGATTGTTCGAAAATAGTTATAAAACTGACTTATAATGAACAACGTGAGTTAGCAAAAATTCCAAAACAAATTGAGTCATTGGAAAAGCGAATTGAACAGATGCAGCTCGAGATGGCTGCACCAGAATTTTATCAGCGTGAAACACAGGAAATGGCACGTTTAAAGCAGGAATTGATGAGTCAAGAATTATTGCTTGCTAAAATGTATGCGAGATGGGAAGAGCTAGAAGAGCGGGGGAATGGTTAATTTCAAATTACGAACGGGGGTGATAGAAGTATGTCGATACTCTTTTCTCTGATTGTGTTGTGCACGGCTATTATTGGTTTTTTTTCAAAAGAGTTCATCCATTTTTTTACGTGGTTGTTTTCCATTCCCGGTGTCAAAGTGATCCTCCCCTTATTGATGGTGTCTTTGGTCGTTGAGAGTGATGTTCTTTGGAGTTGGTGGGGGCTATCATCACTTCATTCGTTACTGACTGTTGTTGAGCAAAAATTATCTTACTTATTGCCATTTCAAAGTGGCGTACTATTTGTATCTCGTGTAATTTTATTAACCGTTTTGGCGTGTATTCCGATGTGGATTGCCCAGTTTATAGCTCGGAAAAATCCTATTTCGAACTCACCCTATAATGCTCGCCGTGTGAGCGCTATCGTTTGGGTTGTATCGGTTATTTTGTTGATAACCTTATAACCAGATATCAACCCTAAGATTGCTAGACCGGTTCTATTGTTTTATTCTGTGCCGACTCATGTCTTGCTTGTAACTCAACATCAATGTAGCGATCGGTTGTTGCACTGGAGCTGTGACCGGCATCATCACGTACATGTTCGCGAGGGCGTGTTTTAACGTCTTCAGAAATACCCGTGTGGCGCAACCAATGGACAGTAGCCGCACCCAAACTATCGGCTTCCTCCTGTTGATTGTTCATGCGTAATGTTTCGGCGGCTAAATCAAAGCATACTTGAACTAATCGCCTAATCGGCGCCGTGTCGCTCATTGGACCTGTGCCGCGTATTTTGGGGATGAGAGGCGAATTGTCGGCAGGGGAGGGAAGTTGCGTTAATCCTAAAAATAAGCGCCATCGAATGAGGCTGTCGATCATGGCGTGGCTTACTGCTATTTGTCGTTCTTTGTTGCCTTTTCCTACCGTTGTGAACCACCAATGCCCATTGCTATCTTTAGAAAAATCATTCATGGAAGGGATCCAGCGATCGCTTGCTGCCAACTCAGAAATTCGTAAGTACATCCCATATAATATGCTTAAAATAAATCGTGTTCGTTCATGTTTTTCGGGGTTTTGCTGTGCTAATGATTCCGCAGCGTTTAATACAGCTTCCCATTGAATTAAACTTAATCGTCTAATGGGGGCGTTTTGTTGACGTTTTCGGACAAATTTACTTTTTTGTCGAATTAAAGCTACTGGATTGGAAAGCACGTATTCTTCAGCAATCATAAAATTAAAGAACGTACTTAGAATTGAAAATATTTCTTGAACAGCTCCTGAAGAAAGACTAAACGCATCAATTGATGCCGTTTCTCCCTTTTTTTTAGCGGATTTACTGATATGTGCAACAAAAGGTCGCCATTCGGGATTGGGAACGCGCCGCCCTTCTGACTCAATATAGCGAGGGACTTTTTTCAATGAAATCCAATGCTTGGGTGGATTTTGGCAAAATCGAACAAATTGCTCGATATCGTCGCGTTTCAGCTCGGATAACGTCATGTCTTTGATATGCCAGCACCACTGTAATAATCGCTCTGCTTCACGGCGATAACTATTAAACGTGCCGAGACTGCCATTGTAACTTTTGAGAAAGTTGAGTGTATGATCGAAGTCCAATTGGACACGTTGATTAGGCAAACGTACGTTTTCAGCGTTTTTGTGAAGATGATCTAACGTATCAAATAAGGGTAAAAGTTGAAATTTCATCGGTGACTTCCGGTTGATTATCAGCACATTAGCAACTCTCGCTACGATTCAATTACTTTTTCTAGGTTTAAGCAAGACAAGAGGCATTAATCTCGTTATAATTTCATCGATTTTACACTAAAAGGTATTAAATTTCCTATGAAACAAATTAAAACGTTATTAATGCTGATCGTAACCTTATCAATGATTTCATGTGCAAAGAAAGACGATGATGATTTAGGGCCGTTTAAGGGCATGACAGCGAAGCAATTATATACCGATGCAACAAAAGCCATGGCTAAAGAGCAATATAGCACTGCAATTACTCGCTTTGAAGCGATGGAAACGATGTATCCTTTTAGTGATTATGCTGAACAGGCTGAGATTGATTTAATATATGCCTATTATGAAAAAGAAGATTATCCCTCATGTGCGGCAACCGCAGAACGATTTATCCATCTCTACCCACGAGCTAAACGTGTTGATTACGCCTATTACATGAAAGGATTGGCTAATTTCCAGCAATCACGCGGCGGACTGGCTAAAATATTACCGCTCGATGAATCTTGGCGTGATCCCGGTACGCAATCACAAGCGTATTCTGACTTTGCAACCTTGGTTCAAAAATTTCCCGAGAGTAAATACAAAGCGAATGCATTACAACGCATGATTTATTTACGTAACATGATTGCGCAGCGCGAATTGAATAGCGCAAATTATTTCTTTGGTCGCAGAATGTATGTTGCCGCAATCGAGCGATCGAGTTATTTAATTAAAACCTATCCTCAAGCGCCTAGTGCGGAGGCTGCACTCGCAATTATTTATCATTCAAATCGGGCTCTAGGGCTCACCAAGGCAGCTGAAGATGCGCTTAAGGTATACCAGGCGACGTATCACAAAAATCCTAACTAACGATGCGTAATAGCCAGCCCTCCCAAATAACGTCCTTCAATTTTTCCTTCTCCCCAGACATGGGGAGAAGGTTCCCGTAGGGCGGATGAGGAGATTTTGAATAAGTTATTTGATGTTGCGGGGTACCGAGGTACCTGAGGTGCTATTGCAAATCTTTTTAGAAGCAATGGGCGGAAAAATCGATAGACCAAATCCAGTATTTTCATTTCCGATGGGTATATGCCTGGCGCGCAGTATAACTGAAGGTATGAATGTTTATGAGGAAAATCCGGCTCGAATCTCTGTGCAAATATTATCGAGAGCCCTTTCAGAGCTGGTTTTGATCTTTTTACTAAAGAATTTGAGGCAATAAGTAGTAATCCCTTGAGGTTTTTGAAGGACTTTGTATTCCTCACTGTCTACCATTTCTTGTTCGATGCTCTCGATGGTTTTTGCTTTCAGTAATCGTTCAACCAACTTTAATAGTAAAGCCGTTTTTAAGCTGTCCCCAGTTTCATAACGGAAAGAAACCTTTGATTTAAACCAATGATAACGACTTTGGTCGTCAACATTTATACGGGCATAATGCTTCTCTACCAGTTGAATGGCTTTTCTAGAATGGCATAACTTATTAATTTTTGAACGCATGATTCTCTGATGCTGGTTCAGAAACGCTCTGGCTTGTGCTTTGTACTACATCATCTATAGCCTGTTTAAATCGATTTATCGTTGCTTGTGGTGTAGGGACTTCTGCTAGTTTTTCAATATTCATTTCAGCGAGAACCGATAATCCTTGCATCAAATCTCCTATTAATAAGTTCTGGTCAACTTGGATAAAAACAGATCCGTCTTTTGTTAAAGGTAAGTTTTTTCCTGGGATAATATTCCAAAGATCGTGTAATAGTTCGGTAGAAACAACATGATTTTTCTGTACGTGCAGCTCTTGATGCATGCTCTTAGGAAATGTGAAAAATCGACGTTCCTTTATATCCGCTGCATCGGGGAAAATGGTATTTGCAGCAAATTCCTGAATCGCTTCACGCAGGGTCGCATTATTGGGCTGCTTGGGTTTTATTTGATATTTTGCAAAGCAGGTATTCAGGTTGGCAAGTGATTCTGTTGTATCTTGTTTACAATATGAGTTTCGAATGTCGGTCGCCCTATTGTGAACCATTTGCGGAGTGGTTGTTTTATAAAAAACTGAACGAACATCGTCTTTTTGTTTTCCGGTTATTCCAGCATCTAAAATGGACATTGCAACAATGGAACAGTTGTTTTTTTCAAAACTGTAGGGATGACTAGAGTTCGCTATGATTTCCATTTGTTGAAGCATGCTCTCCAGTTTTAAAGCCCCTTTTTTTGGAGTTTCTGCATTGCTACCTTGGCTGATAGGAAGGATAACCTCGCTATCAGGTGGCCTTCCTGAACATAAAAACGTATCCAAAACAGAGTCGCTTTCACTTTGAAGTTTATTGCATTTATTTATTTCATCATGCCAATCTTTATAAAATATGGGTTCTCTGTACTCGATTCTTTGTAAAATTGCTGGCTTTATTTCATTGTTTATTTCATTGTTGATTTCATCTGCAGTAAACTCGGTTTCATCCAATTGTTTCAACAGATCCTGAAGAAAGGGTACTATATCGTACCCATAAGTTGCATCGAATGTTTGCAGTGATTCTAACCTTTCCAAAATGGGTGCAACGCCATTCTTCAATAATTCGCTCGTAATATTCGTAATATTTCTTGTTTCTGATAATTTTTTGAGATCGGATAAAACCGTATCAAATATTTCGAAGTTGGTTAGATTCTCTCGTATTTTATAGGTTTCTAATTCGGACGAAATGCTTATTCTAAATCTCTCCTCGAGTTGCAACACAAGTTTTTGAGTTTCTTCAATATACTGTTTTTTTTCATTGTTTAAACTAAGAATGGTTGTTGCAAGCGATTTTGATAGTGATGCTGAATTTACCGCACCACCTGAAATATCTATGTCTAGAGTTTTAGCACAATTAATAATCGTCTTATCTAGCGTCCAACCTTTGCTTTTTTTATGAGATTTTAATTTTTCTTTCAACACAGCAACGACTTTTAATTTATCATCCAGATTACGCATTGCATGGATATTCAAAATGCACTTTCCTTTAGCTTCACCAAAGTTTAAAGCTTTTCCTTGTGGTGTTAGCGTACTTTTTTGATAGACTGTGATATCTCTTTTGCCGGATCGCCTGATTGGAAAATTTGCAACATCTGAAGAGTGTCGATCCGTAGTATGATGACCTGTTCGCTCATATTCGCAATCCCCTGAATAAGTTGGTATGAGATAAAAAGGATCCCCAGAGGATCCGGGAGTAAAGCTAAACCTCACGGTGTACATCTTTTCTTGTTCGCCGCTATCGTTAATAATTGCTTTTTCTTGATGCGGCATATTTGAGCAGTAACGATCGATTAACCGCTTATTTTCGTCGGTTACGGGTACTTGTAACTCAATTGACGCATGACCAGGATTTTCTCTTCGCCAAGCGGCATTAAGATAATTTCTTATCCCATAACGACTTCCGTGATGCGTTCCCCATGTTTGTACTTTTGCGATTGGATTCATAAAAATAAATCATAGTGTGTTATTATTGTTAATTATAGGCTATAAATTTAAAATAGTGATTTGATGCAACACGTGCTAGAATTAACCTGGAAGAAAACTATCTGGAGTCATTTATGAATAGAAATACTGTATCAACGCTTTCTCGTAATGAAGAATCTGCTCTTGCCACCAACAAAGTACTACGCAATACGTATCTGTTGTTGAGTATTACTTTCTTATTTAGTGCCTTTACTGCATACATGTCATTCGCAATGGGAACTCGGACGATGAATCCCTTGCTTATGATTGGAGGAGTATACGGCTTAATGTTTTTGACGCACTCCTTAAGAAACAGTCCGTGGGGAATTGTAAGTGTGTTCGCATTTACTGGCTTTTTAGGTTATACACTGGGGCCTGTGCTTAACATGTATATCGCACATTACTCCAATGGCCATCAGTTGATTGCGACCGCTTTAGGTGGTACTGGTGTTATATTTTTCGGTTTATCAGGCTATGCAGTCACAACTCGAAAAGACTTCAGTTACATGGGAGGCTTTTTATTTGTAGCCGTTATGGTTGCGTTTCTTGCAATGATCGCCAATATTTTCTTTCAAATCCCCATGATCAACCTGGCTATTTCCGCAGCCTTCGTTTTGATTTCTTCAGGGTTAATTCTGTTTCAAACGAGTGAAATTATTCATGGTGGTGAAACAAATTATATTTCGGCGACCGTTTCATTATTCGTATCCATCTATAATTTATTCATTAGCTTATTGAATCTTCTAAGCGCGTTTTCAGGCCGGGAATGATCGCATACTTCGCGCGAAGTATAAGTACTACTCGTTCTAACTGCAACAGTCTCTAACGGGGCTGTTGCAATGAGACACACACCATGTTTAATATTCCCCTTTCAATCGGCTCTTTCCAGTTACAGCACCGACTCATTCAAGGACCTCTAGCGGGATTTAGTTGCGCACCATTTAGACAACTTTTTTCGCAATATACTCCTCCGGCTTATTGCGTGTCTGAAATGCTTTCAGCCCATGATGTACTGCATAAACACCTATTCAATGGTCGTTATCTGTACCGCTCTCCTGATGAAAAGCATCTCTGTTATCAAATTTCAGGAACCGATCCGGCAATAATGGCAGATGCTGCAATTAAACTGGAGCACTCTGGTGCCGATCTTATCGATATTAATTGCGGCTGTCCTAAAACTAAAATTCGAAAAAAAGGTGCCGGGAGTGCATTGCTTGAAACATCAGAACGCTTGATTGAAATTATTCATGCCGTACGTGTCGCAATTCAGTGCCCACTCACTGTCAAAATACGGTTACAAGGCAATACGCAAGATCTTGAACTTGCTCGAAAAATTGCTAATGCAGGAGTTGATGCATTAATTGTACACGGACGTCGATGGAATGATGACTATGATCATCCGAATGACTTACAACAAATCGCACGCATCAAACGCGCAATTGATATCCCCGTCATTGCAAACGGCGATATTTCTAATGCCCGTACATTAAACAATGCACTGACAAAAACAGGCTGCGATGCATTCATGATATCTCGGGCAGGCACAGGTCAACCTTGGTTATTTAAAGAATTGTTGAGCGAGCAATCATTTTCAATTGATCGCCCCCCATTAATTTTTCTTTTTATGATGCATCTAGAAGGATTAGCAATACTTGAGAGTGAACATAAAGCCGTTTTACAAAGCAAGTCTCTTGTACGTTATTATTTCAGAAATTTAGCAGATCCGATGTTTCTCCAATCGTTTTATGCATTGTCTAGCTTGAAAGCAATTGAGAAGGCATTATCGTCGATCTGAGTTGTTGATCATTTTTATCTTCGTCATTAATGTATCTTTTTCTTCCCATTGGTCGTTTAGCCACGATCTAAAGGCATTTTGCGTGTGACCCTCTTCTAATAATGTAGTTGATTGTGTAAATCGTTCAGGAATAGCTAATGTCCTTATGTTGATGTCAATGCGATCAACTCGGCCACATAAAAAATCCCATATCGAATGTTTGGGCGTGGAGTAGACGAACGTGACGTCGATTAATGATTGTAGTTGTGTTCTTAGTGTACTAATGACTTGGCTTATCCCACCCGCTTTGGGTTTGAGTAAATGCTCATAGGATGATTGTTGATGCAGTTTTTTTTGAGTGGTATAGCGGGTACCTTCGACAAAACTCATGATTGTGGAGGGGTAACTCTTAAACAACTTAAGAGAGTTATTCGCTGATTGAACGTCTTTGTTTTTTTTATGGGGATTTTTTTTAAGCTGCTCTTTGGAGTAACGTTTCATGAAAGGAAATCCCATCGCCCACCATGAAAAACCGAGTAGAGGCACCCATTTGAGTTGTTCTTTAATAAAAAACTTGATAACAGGTATTTTACGATGAAAAATATTTTGTAAAAGAATAGTGTCTAATGCACTCTGGTGATTCGCAATCACGAGATACCATTGTTTTGGATTATCAGGTATGTTTCCGGTTATTTTTAACCGGTTCGGATAAAATAGGTTGACATAGCCTGTTGTAAGACCAGTCCAAATCACTGCCACGCGATCGATCTGTTGAGATAACCTTATCCGCAATGCATGGTTTGGAATAAGTTTAAGCAATCCAATCATAAAAATAGGAATAAAACAGAGTGTGGTCACCAGTGTTAAGAAGCTCAAGGCAAGAATACCATAAATGATATTGCCTTTATTATGGGTGTTTGTAGACATATGTATCTCCTATTGTTGTAGGTTGAACAAAGGACCAACTACAATGTTAATGCCCGATCCAAATCAGCAATTAAGTCATCGATGTATTCAATGCCAACGGATAAGCGAACAAAACCGTCAACGATACCTAACTGCTGACGCATTTCAGCAGGGATCGACGCATGGGTCATGATGGCTGGGTGTTCAATTAAACTTTCGACGCCGCCCAAGCTTTCAGCAAGGGTAAATAATTTGCAACGTGATAAAAATAGAGCTGCATCATCTATATTACCATCAATCACGATGGAAATCATCCCACCAAAATCATGCATTTGTTGTTTTGCTAATTCATGTTGAGGATGTGAAGCAAGACCTGGATAGATCACTTGAGATATTCGTGGATGTTTCTCAAGCCATGCAGCTAAAGCACGAGCATTTTCACAGTGCCGTTGCATTCGAATCGATAGTGTCTTTAAGCTTCTTAATACCAAGAAACTATCAAACGGACCCGCAATGCCTCCAGATGCATTTTGTAAAAAGCCAATATGATCTGCTAATGCCGGATTATCACCAACAACGACTACGCCACCAACAACGTCAGAATGGCCGTTGAGATATTTCGTTGCAGAATGGAGGACAATGTCGAAGCCATACTCCAACGGCCGTTGGATCCAAGGGCTCGCAAATGTATTATCGACAACGCTAATCAGTGAGTGGCGTTTAGCAATCGCGGCAATGGCCTTGAGATCCGCAAGTTTGAGCATGGGATTGGACGGTGTTTCAAGCCAAATCATTCGGGTATTAGGCCGAATAGCCGACTCAATTGTTTCCAAACACGTCATATCAACGAATGAAAATTCTAAATTAGATGTTCGTGTTTTGACTTTATCAAATAGACGGTATGTTCCGCCGTAAAGATCATCCATGGCAACGATGTGATCACCCGCGTTTAATAAGTCGGTCACTGTATTGATAGCGGCCATACCGGACGCAAAAGCAAATCCTCGTGTTCCCGATTCAAGACTTGCAATACAGGCTTCATAAGCGTTTCGTGTTGGATTCTGTGTGCGGGAATATTCATATCCTTGATGTACGCCCGGGGCTGTTTGGCGATACGTTGAGGTGGCGTATATGGGGGTCATGACTGCGCCAGTACTTTTGCAGGGCTCTTGGCCTGCATGAATAGCCCGTGTGTCGAAATGGGTTGAGTTCATGATAAATTGCTCCCTATTGAATACGGATCCGTGCTCATAAACGAAAGATTTTAGATAGGTATCCATGGTTAAGCAAGTATTTTTCATTGACGAGCACCATCGTTTCTGTAGAAAATGAAACTCTTTCCATCATGGGCGATAATAATGGATGTTTTTGATATTTTTGTCAGTTTAATTGCATTAACAATTCTTGAAATTATTCTCGGAATAGATAACTTGGTGTTTTTATCGATTCTCACGGAGAAGTTGCCGATTGGACAACGCCGGTTAGCGCGACGTTGGGGATTGATGTTTGCATGGGTGACGCGATTGCTGTTGTTGATGGCCGCCATATGGTTAGTCGGACTCACGCGTCCTTTCTTGCAATTTTATCATTGGTCATTTTCTATTCGAGATTTATTTTTATTCTTAGGTGGGGCATTCCTAATTGTTAAAGCAACCGAGGAAATTCATTATGAAGTGGGAGAGGATGAACCTCATGATCGCTCGCTACCCAAGCATTCAGTTCGTTTTTCATACGTTGTCATTCAAGTCGGTTTGATGGATATTATTTTTTCAATGGATAGTATTTTAACGGCCGTAGGCTTAAGCAACCATTTTTGGGTGATGGCCTCAGCGATTACGTGTGCAATTATGGTGATGATCTATGCGAGCGAAGCCGTCTCGTATTTTATCCAAAAGCATCCGACTATTAAAATGTTAGCATTGAGTTTTTTAATTTTAATTGGAATGGTGCTGATTGCGGATGGTTTTTCATTTCATATTCCACGAGGTTATGTTTATTTTGCGATGGGTTTTTCATTGGGGGTGGAGGCGCTTAATTTGATGCGGCGATCTCGTAGGAAAAGCGCTTCTCGCCGTAAAAAAAAGGATATCTAACATGCTCATCATGAAAGCATTTCACATTATTGCGATGGTGGCTTGGTTTGCTGCTCTATTCTATTTGCCTCGCTTGTTTGTATACCATGCGGATGCAAAGGATCAATTGAGTATCGATCGTTTTAAGATAATGGAACGGCGATTGTATTATGGAATAATGTGGCCTGCAGGCCTGATGACGAGTGCACTGGGGATTGGATTAATGGCTGTCAATTTCCCTTATTATACACATGCCGGATGGATGCATTCTAAGTTGTTTTTGATTGCGTTGTTATGGGGATATCATTTATTCTGCGGACACTTCAGGCGTCAATTTTATCAGGATGCGAATTACAGAACGTCGAGATTTTTTCGAATAGTGAATGAAATCCCGACGCTTTTGTTGATAAGCATTGTATTGCTGGTGGTGATCAAACCTTATTGATCACGTTGAGAACGCAGGCAGAGTTATTCTTCAATCATCTCAACCATTTCAAAATCTTCTTTACTGGCGCCACAATCAGGGCAAAACCAGTTTTCAGCCACATCTTCCCAAAATGTTCCGGCGATGATGCCATCCTCCGGCCAGCCTTGAGCTTCATCGTAAATAAAACCACAAATAACACAAATATATTTTTTATAGGGTCGCATGATAAAATTACCTAATGTATGAAAGTTGGGTAATATATCGACAATATGGATGTTTGTAAAGAGACCTATGCACTATTTTAGATAGAGGATCTCGATTCTTTAATTTTTCTCAGGTAAAAAAAGCACTAACACACTTGCCACTAACAATGCTCCAGGGATTACCAGTAGCGCTTTTTGAAAATCAACCAGGGCATAAGTGCCGGATTGATTAAATAGGTCAAGTAAATAACCGACCAGAGGTTGTAAGATGGGTGCGAACAGTACGGCTAATGTATTGGTGAAACCCGTAGCGGTTGATTGTAAATGGGGAGTGGTCAGTTCGTTAGAGATACTATACGCTAGCATATAAGCACCACAACAAACACCACTCAGGAATACTAAACAGGTGACGAAGATATCATTGGTTGTTGGGTAATATAGTAGCATAATGAGTAGAAATGCCGTTGAAAGGCACGACCTTAAAATCAAATTTTTTCGATTTTTGACATGATTCGATAAAATGCCAAAAAGGGGGCAACTTACCCCTGCGCCTAAGAAATAAATCGATCCAATTATACCTGCTTTCTGAAGTCCGCAGCCCAGTTTTACCTGAATAAAAGGTATCGCCCATAATGCACCAAAAACGGTGACGACAGAGAAACATAAACCAACAAAGAAGCCATTCAACCACAATATCGGATGAGTAAGAATTTTATAGAGTTGCTTTTTATACTGCGAATTGTTCGGTTTTTGTGTTGAATTTGGAATGAACTGCCAACAAAGCGCTGCGATAATGATGCCTGCCCATGCCGCGCCATTGATAAACAGTCGCCAACCCCAATGGGTAATAAATTCTCCTAAGCTGATAATGCCAATGGCGGTTGCAATGAATCCCAATGTTTCAGATAAACCAATCATAAAGGCGAATTGTCGCATGGGAAAATATTGACGTAATAGATGAGACAACCCAATGAATGCAAATGCCGAACCCGTGCCGATGAGCACTCGTCCCAGGAAGAGGCCCAATAGCCCTGTACTGTTGGCAAAAACAAAGCATCCAATACTGCAAATTAAGGCATTGATTGATAACAATAAGCGAGTATTTTTTCGGTCAAAAAGAACGCCAACGGGAAGTTGTAAGCTGGTATAGACAAAGTAGAACGAGCTGCTGAGTAGACCCGCCATCAGCGCTGTCAGGTTCATGTCATGCATGATGCATCCAATGATGACACCAGAGGACAGTTGAAGGAAAAACTGAAATAAAACAAACGATACTCCAATAAGCCATATGCCGTAGGATGGAGAAGGTTGTGTGATTGTCGTGTTCATTTTAATCATGTGATGGTCTGGGCTCGATCGTAATGCATGCAGGATAAATTTTATAGAAGTGCCGTATTATACGCCTTAATGTTTTTTTTAATAGATTTTTACTTGATTCTGTCGTTTTTTATTGAGGCGTCGCCAGAGGAAAAGGCGTGAGTCTTGCCGCTAGGGTCAATGATAATGAGTTGTCCCGTATGGTCAATGCCTTGAGCTGTTCCATTAATGACCCCTGAAGGTTGAGAGACGGTAATAAACTGTCCCTTTAACGCATCAACCATTTGCCATTTTGATAAAAAATAAGCAAATCCATGGGTCATTAAGCATTGAAAATAGTGATTTAAGTGAATGATAAGTCGTCCGATTATAAGATTGCGATCATATGAGGTTGTGCTGATATCCAGGAGCGAACACCAGGGGCGGTCTATCAATGGTTCGTTGTTTTCAGATTCTGTCTTGTCGCTTGTAGTGAAAGAAGAATTGACGTTGATACCAATTCCAATGATCACTTCCGCTTGAGCTTTTGCGGGTGCTAAAAGTTCAATTAAACAGCCCGATAATTTTTTCTCATGCCAGAGGATGTCGTTAGGCCATTTGATAGATAGATTATCCGTAAGGCCTAATTCATTCAGTGTATTGAGAACAGCGAGACTTACGACCAAACTTAAACCGGATAAGCAAGAAAGCTCGCATTGAACGTGCCATCGGGCTGAAAAATAGATGTTTTCACCGAAAGGCGAATGCCATGTCCGACCAAAACGACCTCGGCCTTGAGTCTGCTTTTCTGTACAACAGATCGTGATTCCTTCGCTTGAGGGGATCTCTTTGAGAAAACGATTGGTCGAATGAATGGTATTCAAAAGATGAAAATAAAGAGGTTGATTTATCTCTGTTGGTTTGATGTGACTGCGAATACTGTTTTCATCTAATGGAATCATGAGCTAACTCGATGAGTTGTGGTTCGGTCAGTGCGGCATAACGAATGTTTTGAATATGAGGGTCATAACATACAGCGGCGCAACAGTTTACCTGTGGCATAAACGTTTTCATTAACCAGGTTCGTTGGTGAAGTGAATCAAAAATTTCGCTGGAATCAGATGACAAAATAGGTACATCAAATTGCTGTGTTGGATAGGATAAGCCTAAGCCACATGCTTTAATGAGAGCTTCTTTTTGAGCCCAAATATTAAAAAATACCAAAGCAGTTAGGCTTGCAGGCACTGATATTAATGCCTGATTTTCTTTTACTGAAAAAGAATGCTTACCAATGCCGTAATAAGTCCGGGCTGAAAAATATTCCAGATCAATTCCTATCGGATAGTGTTGACCCACCACGAGTAAGGCGGTGTCTCCAGAATGACTTAGATTAAATTCTAATGTCGGAACGTTTGATAATTGAGGTTTGCCTTGTTTACCTTCCGTAAAGTCAAGGTTTACTGCAGTGTCATTGATATAACGCGCGAGAATGAGTCGTAAAATGTTGTGTGCATTGATGAAGCGACGTTGATGGCGAGGAAAATGAAACCGCCTGGCACGTGTTTGTTCTGATGGACTTAGGAATAAGGCCTCATTTGGGTTTTCCATTGTTAATGGGTAACACCAAATATCAATTTGTTCGGGTTTTAAAATACAATCGTTGAGAGATAATGGGTTGGCATTTAGCATGGTATCTGGCATCAAATAACGGATCCGAGTATTATATACTCGAACTGATTGAAAATGCTATTTTTGGTCAGTTCGGGTATATTTTTTCATTAGTCAGTTCACTAATAGGTAAACCATGAGCAAACAATTTTTGGATTATGAGCAGCCAATTGAAGAGTTGAAACAAAAAATTCAAGCGCTGCGGATGGTGAGTGGTGATAGCGAAGTGAGTTTAGCCGATGAAATTGCGCGGCTTGAAGAAAAATGTGATGAGTTGACCGCTCGTTTGTTTGCTGATTTAACGCCGTGGCAAGTCGCGCAAATGGCAAGGCACCCATTACGTCCACAAACGACAGATTATCTTGAGCATTTGTTTACTGATTTTCAGGAATTGCACGGCGATCGCCATTGCTCCGCTGCACCTGCAATTATTGGTGGCTTAGCACGCTTTAATGGCGAGCCCGTGATGATTTTAGGGCATCAAAAAGGGAAACGTACGAAAGAAAAAGTATATCGTAACTTTGGTATGGCTCGCCCCGAAGAATACCGTAAAGCATTACGTTTAATGAAAATGGCTGAGAAATTCAAGCTGCCCATCATAACATTTATTGATACAGCGGGTGCATACCCAGGGATTGGAGCAGAAGAACGAAATCAGTCAGAAGCAATTGCTCGAAACCTTATAGAAATGTCCGTTCTTCAAACGCCGGTGATTTGTGTTGTGACAGGAGAAGCGGGTTCGGGTGGCGCTTTGGCTATTGGCGTAGGCGATCGTGTCATTATGCTACAGTACTCCATTTATTCGGTAATCTCTCCCGAGGGTTGTGCTTCTATTTTATGGAAAGATCCAGCCAAGGCGAGTGATGCCGCGATGGCAATGGGCATTACCGCCGATAAAATTTTGGCTAATAAATTAGTCGATTTAGTTGTACCTGAACCGCTTGGTGGAGCTCATCGAAACTTAGATCAGATGGCCGCTACATTAAAGACAGTGCTGACGAATGAGCTAAGAGAACTTAAACAATTATCGATAGAAGAGTTGTTAGCACTGCGTTATAGCAAATTGATGGCGATGGGTGCTTGTGATTGAGACTTTACTGAATAGTGTTTGGATTAATCGATTTTCTCAATATAGCGTATTATATGTCGGTTTTAGTGGTGGCCTTGATTCTACGGTATTGCTGCATTGTTTAGCCTCAGAGCCAACTCTTTTAGCAAAAATTCATGCGGTTCATATTAATCATGGATTAAGTCCTCATGCCTTGAAATGGGAACACCATTGTCAGCAGTTATGTACCGCATGGTCAATTCCTTTGACGACCCATCGTGTTGTACTTCCTCGCACGCATAATGTTGAAGAAAATGCGAGGGTGGCACGTTACGCGGTTTTTTACGCATTGTTAACGAAAGCAGATGCATTGCTATTAGCACATCATCAAGATGATCAAGCCGAGACCTTATTATTGAACTTGATGCGGGGTGCCGGGGTTGATGGATTGGCTGCCATGGAAGAGATACAGCCTTTGGTCGTGCAAGGTGATTTACTTCGACCCTTATTATCTTATTCGCGCAAGGCGCTTGAGTCGTATGCCCGACAGTTTGATCTGAGCTGGGTGGACGATGAGAGCAATCAAGATGAGTATTTTTCTAGGAATTTTATACGCCATCGCTTGATGCCTTTACTCCAAGAAAAATGGCCTCAAGCCGCTCGAAGCATTGCACGAGCCGCTCGCCATTGTCAGGATGCCTCAAACAATTTAGCGGCTTTGGCGAAAATGGATTGCGTTGATTTAACAACACAGACGACCTTGTCTGTTGCTTCGGTAAAGCGATTGTCACGTGAGCGTGCTTTAAATAGTCTAGGGGTTTGGTTAAAGCATCATGGCCATCAACGGCCGTCAGAAAAAACACTGAATCGATTGATTGATGAAGTGGTGTTAGCGCGTATTGATGCTGTACCAATGGTGTCATTCGGCGACGTGTCTGTTCGACGATATCGTGATGATTTATATTGTTTGAAAAACGTGAAAAGAGTTCTGCAAACAGTCGTATGGTCCAATTTCCCAAGCCCGTTGAGCCTTGGTTCTTCAATCGATACTCTACATGCCAAGGCCTCGAGTGAGGGACTTCATGTGCCCTTATCGAGCCGATTAGAAGTACGATTTCGAACGGGAGGTGAGCAGCTTCGGCTACATGGGCAGACTAAAACGTTGAAGCATCTATTTCAACAATGGCAAGTCCCTCCATGGGAGCGTGCTGCCATTCCATTATTATATATTAATGATGAGTTGGCCGTTGTTGTTGGGTATGCGGTGAGTGACTATTTCTATGCAAAAGAAACATCGCTACAGAATACGTATATACTCATTTTAGGCAATTGCTATGGGAGACATGATGTTTATTGCAGGAGTTGATGAAGTAGGGCGAGGTCCTTTAGCAGGGCCTGTCATAACGGCAGCGGTTATACTGCGTGAACCGATTGCGGGGGTGCGTGATTCAAAGCTCCTTACGCAAAAAAAACGGGAACAACTCGCGATTGAAATTAAAGAACAAGCGATTTGTTATGCCTTCGGTCGAGCTGAAGTCGATGAGATTGATGAGCTGAATATTCATCACGCAACGCTCTTGGCTATGAAACGCGCGATAGAGGCGCTCGCCATTTGTCCGACGGAGGTTTTTGTTGATGGCAAATATAAACCCAACGTACAAATGCCTTGCCAAGCGATTATCAAAGGTGACAGTTTGATACATCAAATTTCAGCAGCATCTATTCTTGCTAAAGTAGCACGGGATGCTGAAATGGAGGCAATGGACGAGCTCTATCCAGGGTATCAGTTCACGGCGCACAAAGGATATCCCACCGCGGCACACCGAGCGGCCTTGATCCGCTTGGGTGCTTGTCCGATTCATCGGCGTAGCTATGCCCCAGTTGCGGCTTTATTCACCCAACCCGGTTAAACAATATGCGATGCGAACTAATGGACATTAGAATTCCAAAACCGGCTAAGAACGTTACCATTGCCGTTCCGCCATAGCTGACTAAAGGCAAAGGGATCCCAACAACGGGTAATATTCCCATGACCATTCCAATATTGACGAAAGCCGATAGAAAAAACATCATGGCAAGACTAGCGGCTAATAAATGAGTAAAGTCAGTCTGGGCTTGTTTTGCGATATAGAGGCTTCTCAATGAAATAAGCATAATAAGAATGATCAGCGCAACACTACCTATAAATCCGAATTCTTCGCCGCAAACAGCAAATATAAAGTCCGTTGCATGTTCTGGTAAGAAACTTAAATGGGCTTGGCTTCCTTCGAGCCAACCTTTTCCGAAGGCACCACCAGAACCAATGGCTATTTTAGATTGGATAATATGATAACCACTTCCTAACGGATCGTGTTGAGGATTGATGAGTGTGAAAATGCGCTCTTTTTGATAATCATGCATCACATGCCATAGAACCGGAGCCATAAATGCACCAGAGAGCAAAATGAATAAAATAATTCGGAAGGAAATTCCCGCAAGGAAAATAACCGATAGTCCTGATGCCGTGACCATAAGAGCCGTTCCTAAATCGGGTTGTTTTGCAATCAAAATTGCGGGGATGAAGATTAATAACCCTGCAAAAATCAGGGCTTTGAAGTCATGTCGAATAGGCCTTAGATCAATGAACCACGCCACCATCAATGGGACTGCTAATTTCATGATTTCTGAAGGTTGAAAACGAAAGAGACTTAAATCAAGCCATCGCTGTGCTCCTTTGCCAATTTTTCCCATGATCATGACGGCAATTAATAACATAAGACCAACAGCATAAAGCCACGGAGCCCATAGTTTATATTTATGGGGTGGTACAAAACTAAAGGCAACCATGATTCCGAGTGCTAAAAACAGTCGGGCTCCTTGTCGAAGTACCATGTCGATACTTTGCCCTGATGCGCTGTAGAGAATGATTAAGCCAAAGGTAATTAATAATAAGATCAGTCCCAACAGAGGGTAATCAAGATAAAGCGCTTGATTGGTGAGTCTGTAGACTGGACGAGTGGGTTTAATTTTCATGATGAACGTCAGCCTCATGAGCTAGTTTAAAATAAGCATCCAAAATTTGGCGCGCAATCGGCTTCGCGACCACATCATGCTCGATCATGACGGCGATCGCTACTTCTGGATTTTCGATAGGCGCAAAGGCAATAAAAAGGGCGTGATCGCGTAAGGCGACTGGAATCTCTGAGTACGCTTTTTTATCATATTTATTACCACTGAAAACCTGAGCCGTCCCGCTCTTTCCCGCAAGCGTGTAGGGCGTTTTGAGGAAGTATCGGTAAGCAGTCCCTTCAGTTTCATTGACTACAGCAGCCATACCTTGTTTGACAATTGACCAATATTTGGAGTCTTTTAAGAGGACAGAAAATTCTTCATGGGGTTCATAGGAGTAGGATTTACTTTGCTCTAGTTCCAATTTTGCTAAGAGATGGGGTCGATAGCGCCGTCCTTCTTGGCTTAACGTTGCGACTGCATTTGCAAGTTGAAGAGGAGACGCTAACATAAACCCTTGGCCAATAGCGGTAATGAGTGTATCCCCCGGGTACCAATGAGCTTGTTTGTTGCTGATTTTCCAACGAGGATTAGGCATAAGCCCTGGTGCTTCTTCAAGCAAATCAACATGAGTCAGTTGTCCAAAGCCAAACTGTACCATCATATCTTCAATGGCCGATATTCCGAGTTTATTACCCAGTTGATAAAAGTAGGTGTCACAGGAGACCGCAATGGCGCGTTTTAGATTAACAATGCCATGACCGCTATGTTTCCAGTCTCGGTAAATGTGTTTGACGCCAGGTAACTTATAATAGCCTGGATCATAAATTTGTGTGTCGGGTGTTACAACGCCATGATCAAGCCCTGCGAGTCCGATAAAAGGTTTGATGGTCGATGCGGGCGGGTATTGGCCACGAACTGCGCGATTATACAGTGGCCTATCGGGCGAGGTAGAGAGGACTTGATAATCTTTATTACTGATCCCATTCACAAATAAATTAGGGTCAAAACTTGGAGAGCTTGCCATGGCTAAAATATCACCGTTTTTAACACTCATCACAACAACGGACCCGAGCTTACCTTCCAGTGCATGAAATGCTTCTTTTTGTAGGCGAGAGTCAATCGTCATATAGAGCTTTGCACCTGAAGTTGGCGCTTGTTTACTGATGGTGCGAATGATTCGCCCACTGGCATCTGTCTCGACTTGTTGATAGCCCACATGTCCATGAAGCACGTCTTCATAAAATTTTTCGATGCCTGTTTTTCCAATGAAATTGGTCGTGCGATAATTGACGCTGTCAACCTGTTGCAGTTCCTGAGTATTAATTCTACCAACGTTTCCAACAACGTGAGCGGCTGCATTGGCCAGTGGGTAATAACGCATGAGCCTCGCTTTAATGCCGACTCCAGTGAATTGATATTGGTTGCTTGCAAATGTGGCTACATCTTCTTGAGTCAGATGTAGTTTCAGTGGAATTGACTCGTATGAACGATTTTCACGCATTGCACGTTGAAAATTGTCGATGTCATCGTTTGTTATAGCGGGTAAAAGATCTTGTAATTTATGCAGCGTAAAAGCCATGTTTTTAACACGCTCAGGAATAATTTCAAGCGCGTACACGGGAATGTTATCCGCTAAAATGACCCCGTTTCTATCGAGGATAATACCGCGAGGTGGGGCAATGGGAAGAATGCTCATTTGATTTTTCAAAGATAACGTTGCATAAAGCTTGTATTGTGAAAATTGTAAATAACCGAGGCGAAGAATGAGGCCAAATGAGAAAGTAATCAACAAAGCAGCCAATACGCTCAGTCTAAATTCGTGCATTCTGGATTTGGTTTTTTCGTTATAATATGGTTTTTTTAAGCGCATTCATGGGTCCTAATCATCTCCTTACTTATGGTAAGGATGATTGTTTAAAATCGAATAGGCGCGGTAAAGTGTTTCTAAAAGAACAATTCGAGCTAACGTATGGGGTAGGGTAAGCTTCGACAATGACCAGCGTTCATCGCATTGGGCGAGTATTTCTGGCGATATTCCCTCAGGCCCCCCGATTAAAAAACACAAATGACTTGAAATGTGCTGTAATCGTTCAATTTTTAAAGCCAATTGTTCACTTGTAAAGGACTCTCCACCGAGATCCAATGCAATCATTCTGCATCCAATGGGGATTGCCGATCGCATGAGCAGCATTTCTTTTTCAAGAATACGCGATAAATCCATGGATTTTCCCCGTCTTAGCAACGGGATTTCGATGAGATTAAACTGCGCTGATTCCTGCAATCGCTTACTGAATTCACAAACTGCTTCATCAACCCAGTTCGGCATTTTATTGCCGAGTGTTACGAGCGTAATTTTTAGCAATTATTGGCCACTTTTCCAAAGTCCTTCCAAGTCATACAATTCACGCATGCTCGGTTGTAAAACATGTACAATGTAATCACCAAAATCAATCAGCGCCCATTCGCCATTTTCAAGACCAGTGTGGCCAACAGATGGTAATCCTTCTTGTTTCATGTGCTCCATGGCGTATTCTGCGATGGATCGCACATGACGAGAGGAGCGTCCGGAACAAATCACCATATAATCAGTGATGGGGGTGTCTTTTTTAACATCAATTACGGTAATATCTATGGCTTGGATGTCTTCTAAAACGCGTATTAATGTGTTTAACTCGGGATTCGTATCAGGCATAGTGGTTTTGTCATTCTATTATGGAAAATTTAAAACCGTGGATGATACCAGGAAATAAGACCGGATACAAAAAGGAGTTGCTAATGAACCAAATTATTGCTCATCGCGGTGCATCCGCATATGCGCCAGAAAACACAATGGCCTCGTTTAACAAGGCGTTTAGCTTAGGATCTCGTTTTGTTGAATTTGACGTGATGTTGAGCGCAGATGGTTATCCGTTTATTTTCCATGATGAATCACTTAAACGTACTACGAATGGTCGTGGTGAATTTGGGTTGACGAATGCAGAAACGATTCAATCGCTTGATGCCGGATCATGGCTTTCCAAACGATTCCAAGATGAAAAAATTCCGTCATTGCTGACCACTATAGAATGGCTATTGGCTTCCGATGTATATGCTAATATCGAAATTAAACCCTATCCAGGAACAACTGAATCAACCACGGTTGCTGTGCTGACGCATCTTAATCGCTATTGGCCCACTGATAAAAAATTACCTATTGTTTCAAGCTTTGATAAGGATGCATTAACGCTTTGCCGTAGTCTTTCGCCGGAAATGCCTTTAGGGTTTTTAATGGATAGTTGGGAAGAGGACTGGTTGATGCAGGCTAAAAAAATGGATGCGTATTCTGTGCATTTAAGCCGTAAAGCCACAACATCAGCACGTGTTCAAGCGATTAAGGCTGAAGGATTCAAGGTCTTTGTGTATACCGTGAATAACCCGCATCAGGCACGAACATTATTAAAATGGGGTGTTGATGCGGTATTCAGTGATTATCCTGATTTATTAGGGCTAATGAATGTTTAATATATTTCGCACACTCACAAAGCACTGTTTTTTAACGACAGCCTTTTTTTTTATTTGGTTTCCTTGCAGTTTATTTGCCGCACCTAAAGATATTATTTTCTGGCACTCTATGGCAGGGCAATTGGGTGAGGAAGTCGGTCGTCTTACCCAACAATTTAATCGTAGTCAGACGGATTATCGAATCATACCGACTTATAAGGGCGATTATGCCGAGTCATTAACCAGCTTTGCTGCGGCTTTTCGTGCGAAACATCCTCCTCAGTTGATTCAGGTGTTTGAAGTGGGCACCTCGGTCATGCGTTCGCCCGCAGGAATTATTAAGCCGGTTGATGTGTTGATGCGAGAGCAGGGGATGGCCATTGCGAAATCACAATTTTTTCCAGCAGTACTCGACAGCTACAGCGATAACGGCGTGCTTTTGGCCATGCCATTTAATATTTCAGTTCCTGTTTTATTTTATGATGCGGATGTATTAGCTCCATTTGGTGTTTCGTCAAAATCGTTCCCGCGCACATGGGATTCACTCGAGTCGCTTGCAAAAAGCCTTCATGATGCAGGATTTGCCTGCACTTACACGACGGCATATCCCGCATGGATCTTAATGGAATCGTATCTTGCACTTCATGGATTAACGATGATGGAAGGTGACTCGGTGATTTATAATAAGCATATGGTGGCTTATATTGATCGCATGCGTCATTGGCAAAAAAAGCATTATTTTGAGTATGGTGGTCGAGGTGATGATGCAACAGTGTTATTCACTAGCGGAAGATGCCCTATATTCAGCCAATCTTCAGGGGCTTATGCAGGGCTATCCGCGTTGGTTTCCTTTCGCCTGGGAGTGGCTCCTATTCCTATTGATGTCAGTGCGAGTGCTTCGCGTCATAATAATGTGGTCGGTGGTGCTGCGCTTTGGGTTGTTGCAGGCCAATCTCCAGAAATTGAACGTGGGATCGCTCAATTTTTAGTGTTTCTTGCCCAGCCTGAAATTCAGCAATTATGGTATGAACACACGGGTTATTTGCCATTAGAAACGCAGTTTAATCCCTCTCAAAATAAATACCCTCATTCCATTCTTGGCATTGCTGCATTCGATTTAGACAATGACAAAGAAGAGCCTCATCATCTCCTGCAACAAAGACCACAAAATCAGATTAGAGCAATCAACGATCAAATGTTAGAAGCCATTTTTTCAGGAATGATGAGTACAAAAGACGCAATGAATAATGCAGTGTTACGTGCCAATCACGTTTTAACGCGGTTTAAGAAAAATACCCAGTAATATATACCCGAACTGATTGAAAATGGGGACTTTGTTTATCGTTTCAGTCTAGGTTGATGAGGAGAAAAGACGTCCTTTATATCAATTAATGCCGACTTGATCTCTTTGTTACTCATTTTTTTCTCTGCAATAACACGTGGTGTATGAACAGATGGTTTTGATGAAATAAATGACGCCATCGCTCGACCAACATGACGTCTTAATTCAATAAGAAGCTTAACAATTTTTTTCCATGTTGGTGGACTTGCACTTGCAAGAGCATCAGTGAAACACTGAGTTATCATACCTTTGTATCGCTGTCCTAATTCAGCAACTGCAGATGTTGGTGTGGATGAAATGTCTTGTTCGTATATTGTGTTTGCTTTAGCAAGATCATGACGAAGCGTTAGAAATACACCAAGATCAGGATGATCCATTTTAAAATCTTCCCGTTCTTTAGGCGAGAAGCAATCATATTGTTTGGATACCTTTTCTGGCACGATCTCATTTAATTTTTTTAGTGAAATCAGACTCGCTTGATAAATAATATGACCTTCATTTTTCAGAATGGACAGCGTATTTTTAGCACCGACTCTGATGATTTCACTCTGCTTCAAAGCTGAAAAATGATCTGTAGCCGCTTTGATCGCTTCAATACACGTCGTTAAATAATCAAGAAATACCGGATCAGCTAGTTTTCCTTGATGCAAGGCCTCCCGTACAACTTGATTGAATGAGCTCACTTGGTCAAGTTGTACGGCTGCATTAAACGCTTGATGAAGGGGTTCACGAATTTCTCCTTCTGGAATCATTCGTTGTAACCTCTGTTGAACATCAAACTGAAATTTTCTCAATACGTGTTTTATAAAACCTTGATTGCTAGAGCCATTCTGAAGGGCATGCAATTTTTTTTCCATTTCATCCATGCGGTCTAATATATCAGTGGAATCCTTGGACGATTCCAGATTATAGGTATCGATTAATTCAATAATTTTATGACAATGAGCACCTTCATAGCCATGTTGAATGACTCTTAAGTCATCTACATCCAAGTAGTTGTTCTTCATATCTAAATACGGCTCATGCTCAGGAAATAACGTACTTTCCGTGAGCGCTAGCAAAACCTTTTTGGGTATGCTGAGTTCATATTCTGAATGAATCCAGGAGTCACTATTTTTCTCTCCCATTTGGCGCCGAATCATTTTGATTATATCTTTAGGAATTGCGTTACTAAATTGAATGTAGATTAAATCATCATGACTATGGTTCTTAACAGTCACTGCCTTTGTTGTGTTCTTATTTGTCCAAGGGCTGCAATATGGCCGGCCATCTTCTGTAAATAATATAGGGTAATTCAGCATTTTTTCGAGAAGCAGTGTTTGTTGAATGATTGCGGGTTCAACCGATGATTTAGAAAGAAGAACATCATCCACTTTATCAATCCGTTGTAACAGTTTTTCTTTTATTTTTTCAGTATCATGGAGTAATGCGGTGATAAGCTTACGCTTATCATTTAAGTTCTTTTTCCCATCCTTAGGATGGGGTTGCTTCAGAGCAAGTGATAGATCATGTAGAGTACTTTTATGATCATCAATTATGCGCTTACAATATTGCTCCACTTCTCGCCGTTTATTTTTCAACTGTGTTAAAGCCTGAAACTTGCTTGCTATGGATGCATCTTCAATCAGCGTTCGGTTACGTCCTTGATCATGCCTAGTATGGTGCGTTATCAATTTAATAGGTTTCATGCTTAGACGTGAGTCTAATTGCAATTTATCATCCAGTGAAATCACCTGATCAAATACATATAATTGATTATTTTTCAGTGCCTTATTTTGATTATATCCACCAATGGCATCCGTATCACTGCAAAGATAAAATAAACCTAAGCTGTGGCCAAATTCGCTAATAAATCTGTTCGCTTGTAATCCCTCACCAACAGGATTAATAGTCGAATAATGTAAATATTTTTTTAATGAGCCCAGATGCCCATGCATGGTTTTGCCCGTAGCAACGTCGCGAAGCAATGTAATTTTATCAAACGGCACAAACAATGCAGGCTTTCCTTTATAGTTCATTAACGTTGCACTCGTTGTCTGTAGTCCCAATAGGCAAGAAAGATCCAGCGCCATTTTTTCACGCTGAACTTCGCAAACGTTACCATGCTTTGGTAATTTTAAAATGGCTTCTGTATTCAACTTAAGCGGTCCATGGATTTCATGGTAATTTTTCATCGTGACAGTATCAGCATTATCGAGAATAAATTGCAGTTTTGTTCTTAACGATACAGCACCAATGAGTGACAATTTCTCGGTTACACCACCCACCTCATCCATCATTACATAGTAAATTAAAGGCGATTGTGGTGGTTTCTGAGGTATTTCCATCGGTTTGAGAGAGCGAAGCTTAGCCAGATCTTCTAATAAAGATAATAAATTCAGCTGCTCCGGATTGAGTGTTTTTTGAGATTGTTTCAAGTGAGTAAGTTCTGCCATTTTATGCTTAAACATAACGTCATCCGCAGATAACTCAGGAATAAATTGAGACAATATGCGTTTACATTGTGTTATTAATAATTGAAGATCGTTGGTTTCTCGGCTCATATTGATTGTAATCTATTGATTATGATTAATTAAAGTGTAGATGTAGGGGGGGGGAATTGCAACTATTCAGCCCCGAACTGTGAAGCTCCATTTATTGTCCATACATGGTCTATAATGAAACTACAAGATTTATTTTAACCACATTGGTATTGGTGTTTTACAAGGAGAATGATATGAATACTCATGCTGTTACTCGTAAATTCGTTTGTGCTTTAATGCTAAGCATTGGCCTGATTGCGGCAGGCAGTGTGGCTAATGCTCATGGCGGAGGCGGAGGTGGTGGGCATGGAGGTGGCGGAGGCTGGCACGGAGGAGGTGGTGGTTGGCATGGCGGTTATGATGGGGCCCACGGCAACTGGGGTCATGGTGGCTACGGCTATGGCGGCTGGGGAGCTACAGGGGTTGTTGTGGGTGTTCCCCTTGGCGGTTACTATGCTACTCAATGCCAAATAATAAATCAATGTGATCAATATGGTAATTGCTATCAACGGCAGGTTTGTAATTAATGCTTTTTCATACGTGGAAAGTATGAATGGGTATAAATGATTGATAGTGAATGCGCTCAACCGATTGTCGCATCATAATCGGTTGCGCAAAACTTGAAATGAAAGCGTGCCAAAAATTATCGTATAAGAATGCTTGTAGGGGATGATCATCGGAGCATGGGAAACAAGGACCGTGATTCGCTTCTAGCAACCACACCCGTTTATCCATATCAACGCTAAAATCAAATCCAAAAATGGCGACTGTTCGTTGTTTTTCACAGTCAAATGCATTGGGATGTTGCTGTTTTAATCCATTCAGCGTATCGGTGACAATGCTTTGTATTTGTTGAAAAATTTCCGGGAAAAAATCAAATTTCTGCGAAGGTATTTGAATGACATTTGACGCATTTTCCTCTAGATGCTCATTCGTTAAATGTGGACGAAGATCATTAAAGTCGTTTGGTTGATAGGGATGTTGTGCCACATTAAAATAGCCATGAGGATATAGATATGCTCCTGCGTAATTAGTGATAATGACAAACATCCGAATACTGTATTTATGCCCTCTTAGTAAATGCGGATTCGTGATATATCGTTGCAATACATGCTCCCCACCGAGACGTTTTGAACTAATAAAATGTTGTTCCAGCTGGTTCAAGCGTTGAAAAATGTGAATATGCTGCCCATTATTCAGCAATGAGGGTTTTAAGATCCAGATTAAATCATCAAGGTGATCAAGACCATATTTTGTAGTGAGTTGATTTAATATAAACGGCCAATTTTGATCATTAATACAATATGTTTCCGGCATAATGTGAGGACAATACTGAGAGACTAACTGAGTTAAGAGATGTTTAAATTCGAGGGATTCCGCTGCAATGGAGTTAAATTGAAAATTTTTTTCATTAAAGCGGGATAGCCAATTGAATCGAGTGTATCGAAAGCCTTCGCTTTGCAGATGTTTGACAACGTTAAAATAGGTTGGCGAGAGTGATTGTCGTAAACAGAAGCGATGTCGATGCCCCATCAAATTACTCTGTTGATGTTTGAATTCGAAGAAAAAGTATATTACGGTTTATCCAAGGTAACAATAACAATTGGAGTCTGGACAACGCTGCATGCAAAAAGACGCATGCAGCGTTGTCCAGACTCCAAAATAACAAATATACCCATTTGAAGAAATCTGCTCGTGCTAAATAAAACATATCGCCTTTATCCAAAAGCAATACATGATCTTGAGTCTATCTACTTATTCAGGTGCAGTGCTACTCTTTTGTTCTGCATGAGAGAATTCAAGTGAGTGAAATCATCCTTGCAACAATTTGTACGCAATGGGTGGAAAAAGTGACTCTGAATTTGCAGGGCTGAAACTCCTGGATTTGAATCCAGGGCTACCTCATGAAAAAAATCCGCCGTCTTTGCGAACGAAGTGAAGCAATCTAGTTCAGCTCTTTGTTAGATACATCGATCTGGATTGCTTCACTTCGTTCGCAAAGATGTGTTTTAAGATAGCTTGACTTTTCATGAGGTGACCCTGGATTTGAATCACTCATGGTAATTTAGCAGAAATTCGAGTAGATTAGACTATTTTAAATTTCCAATAGGATTGTCAACGGCATGTTTAATACATTGATTAAGAAAATGTTTGGTAGTCGTAACGAACGTACTTTACGGCGTATGGAAAAATCGGTTTTGTTGATCAATGCGTTGGAACCTCAGATGCTGGTGCTGACGGATGAGCAGCTTGCCGCTAAGACCTCTGAGTTTCGATCACGTTTTGCAAATGGCGAGACGTTGGATGATCTCTTGATCGAAGCCTTTGCAGTGGTTCGTGAAGCGTCTAAGCGAAAGCTGGGATTACGTCATTTTGATGTGCAATTAATTGGCGGCATGGTTTTACATGAAGGCGATATTGCGGAGATGCGGACAGGGGAAGGTAAAACACTGGTTGGAACGCTGCCCGCGTATTTGAATGCGTTGAGTGGAAAGGGTGTGCATATTGTCACAGTGAACGATTATCTGGCTAAGCGTGATAGTGAGTGGATGACACCTATTTATGAATTTTTAGGTTTAACCGTCGGTGTGATTTATCCGGATATGCCTCATCCTGAAAAGCAAGCTGCTTATCGTGCGGACATTCTTTACGGTACTAATAATGAATTTGGTTTTGACTACCTCCGTGACAATATGGCATTTGCCCTTGAAAATAAAGTGCAACGAGAACTGAACTTCGCGGTAGTGGATGAAGTTGACTCTATTTTGATTGATGAAGCGCGAACACCGTTGATAATCTCCGGTGCTGCAGAAGATGGCTCAGCGCTGTATATTAAAGTCAATAAAATCATCCCTCAGCTCACTCGTAAAGAAGATGAAAAAGATGAGGAAGGGCCGGGTGATTATACCATTGATGAAAAGCAAAAGCAGGCGCATTTAACCGAAGCAGGTCATCAGCACATTGAGGAATTATTAATTGCTGCTCAATTATTAAAACCAGGTGATAGCCTTTATCATGCAAGTAATATTATGTTGATGCACCATGTCAATGCAGCACTAAAAGCTCATGCTATGTTTCATCGTGATATTGATTATATTGTCCAAAACAATCAAGTTGTGATTGTCGATGAACACACGGGACGTACCATGGCGGGTCGTCGCTGGTCTGAAGGTTTGCACCAAGCCATTGAGGCAAAAGAAGGCGTTAGTATTCAAAATGAAAACCAAACCTTGGCGTCCGTTACCTTCCAGAATTTCTTCCGTCTGTATAATAAATTATCAGGAATGACTGGAACAGCAGATACAGAAGCATATGAATTTCAGCAAATTTATGATCTTGATGTGGTCGTTATTCCAACCAATAACCCCATGTGCCGAAAAGATGAGCCTGATTTAATTTATCTGGGTCATGCTGATAAATATCAAGCCATTATTGACGATGTTCGTGATTGTGTGAAACGACAACAGCCTGTATTGGTTGGTACCGCTTCAATTGAATCATCGGAGTTATTGAGCAATTTGTTGCAAAAAGCCAAGATTCAACACCAAGTACTTAATGCAAAATTTCATGAGAAAGAAGCACAAATTATTGCTGAAGCAGGGAGACCTGGCGCAGTGACGATTGCTACTAATATGGCGGGTCGCGGTACGGACATCGTCTTGGGTGGTAGTTTATCCGTGGATCTCGCCGTGTTAGCGTCTGATGCCAGTGACGCAGACAAGCAAGCGATTCGGAATGTATGGCAGACACGTCACGCTGCAGTGATTGCTTCGGGCGGGTTGAGGATCATTGGTTCTGAGCGCCATGAATCGCGTCGAATTGATAATCAATTGCGTGGTCGTGCTGGACGTCAGGGCGAGCCGGGTAGTAGTCGTTTTTATCTATCGCTTGAAGATAATCTGATGCGAATTTTTGCTTCTGAACGCGTTGCAGCATTGATGCGTCGTTTGGGAATGAAGCCGGGCGAGCCGATTGAGCATAGTTTAGTAACGAAAGCGATTGAAAACGCTCAACGTAAGCTTGAGGGGCATCATTTTGATGTGCGTAAGCAATTACTAGAATATGATAATGTGGCGAATGAACAGCGTAAAGTAATCTATTCACACCGAGCATCGGTGATGAATATGACTGATTTTAAAGAAGCCGTTGACGGTATGATTCATGATATTGTGAATTCATTGGTTGATAGTTATATTCCACCACTCAGTATTGAAGACCAATGGAATAGTTCAGGATTAGTGAAGGTGTTGGCCGATGATTTTAAAATTAAGGTAGACATCGCTGGATGGATTAACGCCGATCATACGATTGCTCCAGAGCAGATCAAAGAGAAAATTTTAAAATGTTGCCTTGATTTCTATCATGAAAAAGATCGTGAAATTGGGCGAGAAATACTTGCACAGTTTGAGAAATCCATTATTTTGCAAACCATTGATAATCATTGGCGCGAGCATTTGGCTGCTATGGACTCGCTACGACAAGGTATACATCTTAGAGGGTATGCGCAAAAAGATCCGAAGCAGGAATACAAGCGTGAAGCATTCGAGCTTTTTTCAGATATGCTTGATCACGTTAAATATGACATTGTCCGGTTGTTATTATCAGTTGAGATTGCAAACGAAGAAGATGTGAGTGCCGTTGAAGAACAGCGTCGATTAGAACAAATTCAGCATGTTCAATACATTCATTCAGATAATGAATCATCACAAGATGAACATTCAGCGAACGCGACAGTGACGCGTGAGGATCGAAAAGTTGGTCGTAACGACCCGTGTCCTTGTGGATCCTCTAAAAAATATAAGGCTTGCCATGGTCGCATCGCGTGATCCTTCGATTAGGGTGGCTGTTGCACTGATTACTGATGAATCCCAACGGATTCTTATTACCCAACGAGCAGCACATAGCCCTCATGGTGGATTTTGGGAATTTCCTGGTGGAAAATTAGAGCTGAATGAGTCACCTGAGTCTGCACTGTTTCGTGAGGTTGCTGAGGAAGTCGGGCTTGATGTTTTAGTCTATTGTTATTTGGGTGAGGTGCGCCATCAGTATGATGGCCGCCATGTTACGTTGTATGGTTATCACGTTCGCCAGTATAAGGGCAACGCAACGTGTCGTGAATCTCAGACAGGTCTGTGCTGGGTCGACATAGAGAATTTGGTAAACTATGATTTTCCTGCAGCGAATCAGCAGTTGATTGATTTATTTTGCAAGGCGAATCGTGAGTAACAAACGGATCAATTAGAGGAGAAAAGCATGAAGCAAATCTTTATCACGACACTGCTTGTATTTTGTTTTCTATCAACCGCTGGGGCTGAATCGCTCTCTGGAAGCACTTGGATTACCATCGATGATAAGACTGAAAAGCCACGATCGGAAGTCATGTTCGAAGAACATCATGGCGTTCTGAGTGGTCGTATTCTTAACGTTTATCCGCAGCCTGGTGATACGGGGATGTGTACGAATTGTTCCGGTAAATTTAAGGATCAGCCGATTAAAGGGATCGAATTTCTTTGGGGATTAAAACAAGAAGGAAGTAAGAACTGGGAAGGCGGTGAGATACTTGATCCTAAGACTGGCAAAATCTATCGTGCAAAAATGCTTTTAAAAGGTAATAAATTATACGTGCGTGGTTATATGGGAGTATCCATACTGGGTCGCACGCAAGTTTGGGAGCGGAAGAAGAGTTAATATGGGCATCGATCTGCACGTCAAAAAGAAAACAGCCGATCCACTGAAACGGCCACCTCATTCCACAGAAGCGGAACAAGCCATTATTGGTGGTCTTTTGTTGGACAATCTTGCGTGGGATAAAGTCGCTGAAAAACTGTGTGAAACTGATTTTTACCGTACTGAGCATCGATTGTTGTTCCGTGCTATTCAAGAGCTATCCTCTAAAGAGCAGCCATTTGATGTGGTTACGTTGCTTGAGACATTGAAATCAACGCATGCTCTTGATGACGCAGGTGGCGAGGCATATCTTTTTGAGTTAGCCAATAATACTCCCAGTGTTGCGAATGTTAGCGCGTATGCTGATATTGTTCGCGAAAAATCGGTGCATCGACAACTCATTGCGGTATCCACAGATATTGCAGACAGCGCTTATAATCCAGGTAGTCGAGAAGTGTCTGAGTTACTCGATGATGCTGAACGAAAAGTATTTGCAATTGCTGAGCAAACTGCGGTGCTCGGTGGTCCAGAGGCAGTTAAATCCGTATTAGTTCGAGCCGTTGAGCGCATTGATGCGTTGTTTCATAGTGGTGATTCGATTACTGGATTATCCACGGGGTTACGTGACTTGGATGAGCTTACGTCGGGCATGCAGAAATCAGATTTGGTCATTGTTGCGGGTCGGCCTTCGATGGGTAAAACCACGTTTGTCATGAATATTGCAGAACATGTTGCGATTAAAGCAAAAAAGCCAGTATTAGTCTTTTCTATGGAAATGCCAGCTGACTCCTTAGCAATGCGGATGATGTCGTCTCTTGGGCGTATTGATCAACAAAAAATACGTACTGGAAAATTAACCGATGATGATTGGCCGAGAATCACCTCAGCAGTCCATATGCTGTCTGAAGCGCCTATGTTTATTGATGACACGCCAGGATTAAGCCCAGCAGAGGTACGTGCACGCGCAAGACGTCTAGCAAAAGAGCATGGTCAATTGGGAATGATTGTAGTCGACTATCTTCAGCTGATGAAAGTTCCTGGCATTAAAGCAGATAATCGTGTGGCTGAAATTTCGGAAATTTCAAGAAGTCTTAAGTCGTTGGCTAAAGAATTATCAGTTCCCGTGCTTGCATTGTCGCAGTTGAATCGAAGCCTTGAGCAGCGTGCAGATAAACGACCGGTTATGTCCGATTTACGTGAATCCGGTGCCATCGAGCAGGATGCCGATTTGATCTGTTTTATCTATCGAGATGAGGTCTATAACTCGGAGAGCCCCGATAAAGGAACCGCTGAGATTATTATTGCCAAACAGCGAAATGGCCCTATTGGTCGAGTCCGCGTTGCATTTTTAGGGCAATATACTCGATTTGAAGATTTAGCCTATAGTGGTTATCAGGAGATGGATTAACGTGACAAGACCAACACGGATGTACTGTGATCTGGACGCGTTGCTGCATAATTTAAATCATGTTAAACAATGTGCTCCTCATCAAAAAATAATGGCCATGGTAAAAGCGAATGCTTATGGTTGTGGTATTGAGCATATCGTTCCTACACTGGATGGGCACGTGGATTTATTGGGCGTGGCTTCGTTAGAAGAGGCAATGGCCATTCGTCGCTTGGGCGTAAGTACTCCGTGCGTATTGTTACAAGGCGTTTTTAGTCCAGAAGAATTGTTTCTAGCCGCCAGCGCTGGTTTTCAATGCGTGATTCACACGTCACAACAGCTTTCATGGTTTCTGGATAGCCATTTGATTGAAACTTTCCGTGTTTGGATCAAAGTGGATACGGGTATGCATCGCCTCGGATTTTCTCCTCATGAAGTGGCCGATGTGATCTCGGCAGTGCGCTCATGCCCCTGGGCCGCTCCTGATATTGGATTGATGACACATTTTGCATGCGCCGATGAAGTGGATCATCCGATGAATCTGGTCCAACTTCAACAATTTAATCATTTAGATTTTTCTGAGCTTCAATTAACGCGCAGTCTTGCGAATTCAGCTGCCATATTATCGATGCCAAAAACACACGCAGATGTTGTGCGACCAGGAATTATGTTATATGGCGTATCACCTTTTAGTGGACAGGTTGGCAACGATCTTGGTTTGATTCCGGTGATGCGATTAGTGTCTGAAATCACGGTCATCCACCATTATTCGCCACATTCTCCTATCGGTTATAGTGGAACCTGGTCGAGCGATAAGCCGTCGATTATTGGCATTGTTCCAGTTGGTTATGCAGATGGATATCCTCGTCATATTCGTCCTGGAACACCAACCTGGATTAATGAATCGATAGCCCCAATTGTTGGACGTGTTTCAATGGACATGTTGACGGTTGATCTAACAGAATGCCCCCATCCCAAAGTTGGCGATCCCGTTGAGCTTTGGGGAGTGCATATTCCAGTCGAAGTAATTGCACAATCTGCTGAGACAATTGCGTATGAATTATTAACTAAAATTACACCACGAGTGCGATAGAAACGATAGAATTGAAGTATGGATAGATTTAAACCTTGGTGGTAGAATGAAGCCCGAAGTGATTTATAATTCAATTAGGTGAGTCGAGATGAAAAAATTAATAGTGGTGTCTTTAGCCTTTTCAGTTTTGGTTAGTGGTTGTACCAACGTAACGAATGAGGATGTGGGTACTCTCACTGGGGGTGTTGTTGGTGGTTTAATTGGTAGTCAATTTGGTGGTGGCGCAGGAAAAGTTGCTGCTGCGGCTGGTGGTGCGATGTTAGGTGCTTTTTTAGGTGGCAGAATAGGTCGCACGATGGATAGGCAAGATCAATTGGAGATGCAACGTGCTCTAGAAACCGCCCCTACGGGAACCGTGGTTCGTTGGACGAACCCTGATACAAGAAACGTATATGTTGTGAGACCAACACGCACTTATTATAGTGTTCAACAACCACAGCAACCTTGTCGTGAATATGTAACAACGGCACAAATTGGCGGGAAGGCTGAAAAAATTTACGGCAGAGCATGCCGTCAAGCCGATGGCTCGTGGCGTGTGGTGAATTAAGAGACGTGACCGAAATTCCTGGGGTTGTCATCCCCGCGAAGGCGGGTATCCATGCTTAAACCTGGATGGCATCTGTGATTGTCGTCCCGGANNTCGCAGGCTCGTTAAGGCCTGCTAAATTCCAGGACGACAGTCAAAAACTGCGGAAATGAAGATACTGGATTTGGTCTATCGCTTTTTCCAGGATTATCGAAATAGCATCGCAACATCGATCGGGTCAAAACTATAGCGATGATTGCAAAAATCGCAGCAGACTTCAACGCGTCCAGTTTCCTCTAAAAGTTGTTCGACTTCTTTTTTTCCTAATACGTTCAATACCTGCTTCATTTTGTTTGAATTGCAGCGGCACCTAAAGTGGACAGAACGTGCGTCATAAAGTCGAAGAACCGTTTCATGATACAGGCGATGCAATATCGTTGTATTATCCAGTGTGAGAAGCTCTTTATCGCTAATGGTTTGTCCAATTTGTACCGCATATTCCCAAAACTGTTCGCGTTGCGTCGTGTTTTGCTCAGGCATTAATTGCAACAACATGCCTGCTGCCATCTCATCGTCAATGGCAAGCCATATTTTAGTTGGTATTTGTTCTGATTGCGCACAATAATGCATTAAATTATCACTCATCGAGTCAGATATAATCGGAACAATGCTTTGATACGCGTTGGTTTGTTTGTATTGATTAATCGTCAGTGTCATTTGACCTTGTAAAAAGGCTTGAGTGTAGCCTAGATTCGAACCCTCTTTGAATTTTGCGCAGGCACGAATATTTAATTGGTTATCACATTGTACAATAATAAGCGGCAATGTGTCATTGCCATTGAATTGTAAACTTATCTCGCCTTCGAATTTGATGCTGCCTGCCATTAAAACACATGATACCAGCGCCTCTCCGAGTAGTTTTTTCACAGCAGATGGATATGAACGTTGTTGTATAATAGTGTTGTATACATCGTGTAGATGAACAATCTCGCCTCGAATGCTGGCATGCTCGAACATAAAATGTTGCAGTGTATCTATTTCTTTCATTTAATACCTATGCTTTACCCGTTCATGTGCTGATGATACCATGACAATTCCTTATTGTTCTATACTGCGCGCGCGCAGTATATCTATTCACGAGTTGATAATGAAGTATTTGGGTTTATTGATTTCTGGTTTTTGTATCGCATTTAATGCAGCTGCATGTTCACCACATGATGGGGACTATTTTGCGGTTCATCCTAAGTTACTCCAAGAGGCAATTGCCGAATGCCCCGATAAGGCGCCAAAGTTAGTGTCTTGTGATGAACTTCATAACATTGCAATTAAGGTCAATAGCTTTGTTTATGAATTAAGAATGGGCCCGCAAGGATTTGGAAAAAAAATATTAGCGTTACAAGAAACGATTGCAGCGCAGGAGTCAGCTAATCAACCGGATTCAATGCTCTTGCTCGAGAATAAGAAAGAACTTCGGGAGCGTTTGGCGATTGTGGGTTGGCTAGAATCACCGGTGAATTGAGAATGAAAATATTACTTAGTAATGATGATGGCGTCATGGCGCCAGGAATTGCAGCGCTTGAAACGGTATTATCATCGATTGCCGATATTAGCGTTATGGCACCGGATAGAAATCGAAGCGGTGCTAGTAATTCGTTAACGTTGGCTCGACCGTTACGTGTACTTCAGTTAGATAATGGCCGTTATAGTGTAGAAGGTACTCCGACCGACTGTGTGCATCTCGCATTGACCGGTTTCTTGGAGCCTGGTTTTGATATGGTCGTTTCAGGGATCAACCATGGTGGGAATTTGGGGGACGATATTTTATACTCAGGTACCGTTGCGGCTGCTATGGAAGGTAGGAGTTTAGGACTGCCTGCGATAGCCGTTTCGATGGTGGGTGATACGATTCACCATTATCAAACGGGGGCATTGATTGTTAAACAATTGGTGATGAAGCTAAGTACTCACTATTTACCTTCACAAACCATTCTTAATGTGAATGTTCCTGATCGACCTTTACATGAAATTAAGGGGATTCAAGTCACTCGTTTAGGAACTCGCCATAGTGCAGCGCCTGCTCAAAAAGAACTTGATCCACGAGGGCGACCAATGTACTGGATTGGTCCGCCTGGCTCAGAAGCGGATGCTGGTCCTGGAACTGATTTTTGTGCTATAAATCAGGGGTATGTTTCTATTACCCCGCTTCATTTGGATATGACGCACTATAAGATTTTTGATCAAGTATCCGAGTGGATGAATGGAGTTGATCTAATATGATAAATGTATTTTCATATTTGTATGAAAAGGTATTGAATTGGTCGGCACATCATCGTGCGCCATTATATTTGGCAGGCGTTTCGTTTGCAGAGTCGTCATTTTTTCCAATCCCGCCGGATGTGATGCTGGTCAGTATGGGGTTAGCCAAGCCAAAATATTCATGGCGATTTGCCATTATTGCGACCTTGTTTTCAGTTTTAGGTGGATTATTTGGATATATGATTGGTCACTATGGGATGGAAGTCATCGAACCCTATCTCATGTCATCGTCCTATGCTGCTAGTGTTACTCGCGTGATGAACTGGTTTGAGCATCAAGGAGTTTGGGTTGTGATTTTGGCGGGTTTTTCACCTTTTCCTTACAAAATATTCACCATCACAGCCGGTATGATGAATATGGCGTTGTGGCCATTTCTAATTGGGTCAATTATTGGACGCGGACTGCGCTTTTTTATAGTGTCGGGAATATTGTTTTTTGCAGGTGCGAAAATTGAACCTCATTTACGTCGATATATAGACCGAATTGGTTGGTTGGCCATCGTCGTTCTTATTGTTGTCTATTGGGTTGTAACAAAACGTTTGTAGGAGTGATTAGGAACGTTGTTTCGGTCACGTTCCTTAGTGCTCGCCTTCCGCCCTTCAATTTAAATAGGCGCTAAAACATGATTGAAAATGCTTTAATTCGCGCGAAGTGTGTGATAATGCTTCTGACATTATTCTTTCTTTCCTCTTGCAGCGATCGCAATGGATTTGCTCCCGTTGTTGAATCGCAATGGAAACGATTTGATCGTAACGTGCGTCAATATACGGTCAAACGAGGGGATACGCTCTACTCGATTGCGTTTCGTTATGATGTGGATTATCGGCAAATGGCTAATTATAATCAATTAAGAAGTCCATACACCGTGCGAATAGGCCAGAAGTTGCGGATAATGCCTCCCGTTCGACATATTCAAAAACCAACACCGCGCCAGCTGATAAGACCTGTGCCTCGTCCGGCACACATTGCCATGAATGTACCATCGCCTGTTCAGTCTAACACGAGTTGGGTTTGGCCTGCTCGTGGTCGGATAGTTGCAAATTTTTCTCCTCAAAACGGTATAAAGGGGATTAATATTTCCGGTAAGAAAGGGGATAAAATTTATGCTGCATCAAGTGGCGTTGTTGCATACTCCGGTAGTGGGTTAGCCGGTTATGGAAATTTAATTATCATTAGGCATAATAGTCGCTTTATGACTGCTTATGGCCATAACTTACGAAATAATGTCCATGAGGGGCAGACTGTTCAAAAAGGGCAGGTGATTGCCGATATGGGCTTGATAAACAGGCGTTACTGGGGGGTTCATTTCGAGATAAGGCAATTGGGTAAACCGGTGAATCCTTTGATCTACCTCCGATAGGTTGTTTAGGATGCGCAGTATAAAATACTTGACAGCAGTACTACTTATGTTGCAAGAATAAATATACCTTCAAATATTTTTGAAAACAGGTGAATCGCATGTGTCCAAAAGACGAAGCAAAAATAGAGTCGTTTGAATTCGAAAACTCAGAAATTGAATTGATTGATGAAGAAACCCTTGTTCAAGACGAGTCTATTGAATCTGAATCTGACTCTGAATTGGATCCTGATTTAGAGTCGGATCCATACGTTGAATTAATTGAAAAAAAAGATGCTGTTCATTTTAAAGTTGATAAAAATTTTGATAAGACCATGGACGCCACTCAAATTTATTTAAGTGAAATTGGTTTTTCTCCATTATTGACTGCTGCAGAAGAAGTTCATTACTCAAAACTTGCTTTAAAAGGTGATGTCGCTGGCCGTAAAAAAATGATTGAGTCAAATCTACGATTGGTTGTAAAAATATCCCGCCGTTATCTCAATCGTGGTCTGCCGTTATTAGATTTGATTGAGGAAGGCAACTTGGGGTTGATGAAATCAGTTGAAAAATTTGATCCGGATCGTGGCTTTCGTTTTTCAACCTACGCAACATGGTGGATTCGTCAAACCATTGAACGAGCCATTATGAATCAAACACGAACCATTCGTTTGCCAATTCATATTGTTAAAGAACTCAATGTTTATTTGCGAGCAGCCAGACAGCTAACCCAAAAACTGGATCATGAACCTTCAGCAGAGGAAATTGCTGAAATGTTAGATAAGCCTTTGGAGGATGTTCGAAAACTGTTGGGATTAAATGATAAAGTGACTTCGGTCGATACCCCGATTGGGTTTGAAGAAAATAAATCACTTCTTGACACAATAGCCGACGAAAACAGCGTTGATCCTGCTGACTTATTGACTGACGAAAATTTAAAAATGCACTTAGAAGAGTTTCTTGATCAACTCACTGACAATCAGCAAGAAGTGATTGCGCGACGTTTTGGATTGCGTGGTTTTGATAAAGCAACCCTAGAAGAAGTTGGAAAAGAAATTGAATTAACTCGAGAGCGTGTTCGCCAAATACAGGTGGAAGCGTTGAAAATTTTACGAGTTCATCTTGAGCAAGTGGGTTTGACACAGGAAGATTTATTTTAAAATGATGTCTCCGCCTGATCAGTTAGTCATACAACAAATGACACAATGGATTCGATCGTTTGTTATCAAGTTTAATTTGTGCCCGTTTGCCAAACGAGAAATGGACAAATGTTCGGTTCGAATGAAGGTGAGTCCTGCTCAGGCGTTTCAGCATGCACTCGCGGAGCTCAAGATAGAACTTGAATTATTAGATGAAAACCCTGATCTTGCAACAACATTTCTGATTTTCCCAGCGTTTATGCATGATTTTTTTGATTATTTGGATTTTGTAGAAAAAGCCAATTCGAGTTTATGTGTTGCGGGTTATGAAGGGATCTACCAGCTGGCCACGTTCCATCCCGACTATTGCTTTGCTGACGCACCCGTTGAAGATGTCACTAATTACACCAATCGCTCACCCTATCCTATGCTGCATATTCTTAGAGAAGACGATCTAGAGCGAGCGATTGCCGCGTATGGCAATACAGACAAAATTCCTGAAAATAATATGGCTCGTTTACGCGAACTTGGTTTAGAGAAAGTGAAGGAATTGTTCCAAGAATGTAAATAATGAGAGTAAATCAACGTATTTGAACTATGGTGGTGATGGTTATGCAATCAAGAAGTGAGGGGAAAAAGCGTTTACCTTTAGCAAAGGCAAGCAGTGGGACGTTGAGTCTGGCGGATGCAGCGGCTGTTGGAAAATTGTTTAAAATTTCCACTACGGTTGAAGCAGCGAATTATTTTCAGCAGCAATTTAAACAGCAAGTGGTTGGGATGGGACTAACGAAAGATTTTGAAAAAGTTCTGGATGAAATTGATCGATTTGTTAGTATTATACATGATTCTGCATCGAACTATTGTTTCGGAGACGAAGCAAAATCAGCCTTCATGACGTACCAAAATAAATTGTCAGATGCAGCTGCGAAAGCGCTGGGAGAATCAGAAACTAAAATAATTAACTTTGACTTTAAAATTAATAGTACATCCGATCTTGTTCAAGGGTTCGTTGCTGATAATGGTGATTCTCTTGATGAATTTGCGGAAAAACAACTCAATAATATTTATTCTGATTGGCTCACTAAAAATAAAATGGTTTGTAATGACGGAGTGATATACGAGGGTAAGGATGACAATGGTGTATTTAAAGGCGATGTAGAGACAGATACTGATGGCTCGAATCGGCGAGTTGACCCCGTTAAGTATAGAGATCTTTTCATGGGTAGAATAGAAGATAAAAAAGGGTTTGCTGCGTTTGTTAAGGAAAAAACCACTTTACAAGATAAAACCCATTCGGGGATAGATGTCAACGTGACCGATTGGAGCGAGGAGAAGGATCTTACCCAACAAATGCAGAGTTAGTTCGGGCATAGCACCTCAGTACCCCGCAACATCAAATAACGTATTCAAAATCCCCTCATCCGCCCTACGGGCACCTTCTCCCCATGTCTGGGGAGAAGAGAAATTGAAGGAAGGAGCGATCGGTGGCAGCTTATTAGCAAGACCAATGTCCACGGATTAAATACCCATTTCCATTCCAGTGTTTAGGTATCCACAAACAGCCTGGATTACCAGCGCCATATACGCCAACGCCGTATACACCACCACCCCAGCCGCCATATCCCCAACCGCGATGTCCCCAGCCGCCACGATGTCCCCAGGCAGCGTTATGTCCCCAGCCACCGTGATGCCCACCCCAGGCGCCGTGATGTCCTCCATGGCCGCCATGATACCCACCGTGCCCGCCATGTCCGCCGTGCCCACCATGCCCACCGCCGCCGTGGCTGTATGCAATGTTGACTGATCCTAGGAGTAACGCCAAGGAACATGCTATGCTGCTGAAACGAATAGCACTATTTTTGATATGAGTCTTCATCATTAAACTCCTTCTAATTAGGCCTTAAGCGCTGTTCCCACCAGCCTACGCTAGCGTAGGCTAAAATCTGCGCCAAGAACCAGATCCCGCGAACAAGTCGCGATACTTAGTGGTCAGAGCGACGCCCAAGGCCTCTAATTACAAATTCTTCATGCTCCTTTATTATAGTATATGATTATATTTAGTACAGTTTTTGGTTTTGTTTTTTATTATTTCAGTTTTTTTTGGGCGTTAGCCGGGAATGCGCGAGCGGTTTGGAAAGGGTCTAAGCGGTGGTCAGCGATCGTTATTCTTCTTTTGCGGGGCGCATCATGAGTGAAATGACAGCTTGTTTTGCTGTGATGTTATTTTGGAGCAGGGCATGAACTTGTTGACAAATTGGCATGTCGATGTGAAATGTTGCGGCAAGAGCACAGACTTGTGCGGCATTATATTTTCCTTCGACGACTTGGCCTATTTGTTTTTCGGCATCAACACTGGTGATTCCTTGTCCAAGATAAAGACCAAAACGGCGATTTCTAGATTGATTATCTGTACACGTGAGAACTAAATCACCAACACCAGCGAGCCCCATAAATGTTTCTTGCCGTCCGCCAAGATGAATGCCGATACGGCTCATTTCAGCAAGACCTCGTGTAATTAATGCAGCTTTGGCGTTGGCGCCGTAGTTCAATCCGTCACTGATACCACAGGCAATGGCGATAACGTTTTTGACAGCACCACACCACTGAACACCAATAGTGTCGTTGCTTTCATAAACACGTAACATGCCATTGTGCAGTAAGGCTTGGATGGATTGCTGATAGTTTGGATTATTTCCAGCCAATACGATAGCAGTGGGTAGTCCCTGAGCAACTTCGCGTGCAAAAGATGGGCCTGATATGATTCCAATTGGAAAGTCGCTTCCCCATTTATTGGCAACCAGGTGACTGAGCAATTGATGGCTGATTGGGTCGAGCCCCTTGGTTAACCATGATAGACCTTTTTTAGGTTTATCTATTTTATGCAGCAAATTGGCAAAGGCATGAGATGGTACGGCAACAATAATATCTTGTGATTGATGGGCACACCATTTGAGATTATCGGTGACGCTTAATTTGTCTGGAAATGCGATGTCAGGTAAATAACGATGATTGCATCGTGTGTTTTGCATGTCTTGAACATGCTGTGGGTCTCGTCCCCACAGCATAACGTGATGGCCAGCAGCCGCTAAATGAATTGCAACTGCCGTTCCCCAAGAGCCAGCTCCTAAGACTGCAATCACGGATTTTTTCATGATTTAGTGAGCCGTTTCAGTGACTTGTTTTTCTTCCAGTTGCTGCATATAGATAGCATCGAAATTGATCGGTGCTAAAACTAATTGAGGAAAACTGCCACGAACGACCTCACTCGTAATTGCTTCACGCGCATAGGGGAACAGTAAGCTAGGGCAGAAGCTTCCTAATAAATGTGCGAGCTGTTGTTCTGGCGCGCCGATGATAGTGAAAATCCCTGCTTGTTTGACTTCAACTAGGAATGCTATTTCTTCTTGATTTTTGACAGTTGCAGTGACAGTCAGAACCACTTCATGAACGTTTTCGTCTAATTTTTTATTTTCAACTTGAAGATTTAATGATAAATCAGGTTTCCATTCTTGTTGAAAAACGGCGGGCGTATTTTTAGTTTCGTATGATACGTCTTTCACATAAACACGTTGAATCACGAATTGTGTTTCTGGATTGGGTTGTTGTTCTGAAGTGTCTATTGTCATGATTTTAATTTCCTTAAGTTATTATTTATTACCTTTTACAAGAGGAAGTCCCGCCGTTTGCCATGCGGTAATGCCTCCCGCGAGTATCACAACATTGGTAAAGCCGCATGATTTTAATTTTGGAGCGAGTGATTGAGATTGAATCCCTCTCGGACAGGCGAGGATAATGATTTTATCTTTGTATTTATTCATACGGGGTAGCGTGAAATCATTGGCTACTGCACGGACAGCATTGATAATGTGTCCTGTACTAAACGCCTCTTGATCGCGTAAATCAATGACTACTGCCGACGCATGATTTATTTTTTCAACGGTTGCTTGAGGAGATAGTGCCGGAATCGAGTATTTTTGCGAAAACCATTCGTTTACGTAAAGTAGGACTGATATCGCTATAAAGGTAGCACACAGTGCCCAGTGATTGATAATAAATTGACTTAGTTGTTCCATATGAAATTCTACAAAGTTACGGTGAGAGAGCGACAAATTATCTCAGATAATTATGATAAGGCAAGATCTTTCTTGGAGTTTGGACAAGAATACATGCAAAAAGACGCATGCATTCTTGTCCAGACTCCAATCTTTCGTATATCCATATTTATGCTTAATTTATGCTTACTATTCCGCGCTGTTTAAAACACGCTTATCGCAAATCGGTCTAACCTGAGATATTATTAGAAGTTCGATTGGTTATGAGAATTTATATGCCTCTATTTGATACTCCTGTGCCTCATTTGACAACGGCTAATGAAGGCCCATTGCACCACCTTGAGACAATGATTTTAAATCAAGTTCCTGTGATTGAGGGCTGGTTTCGTAAGCGTTGGCGAGAAACGCCACCGCCTATCACTTCATCCGTAGATTTGCGTCACGCGGGGTTTAAACTAGCACCAGTGGATACAAACTTGTTTCCCGCAGGGTTTAATAATTTAAACCCTGATTTTTTACCGCTTTGTGTTCAAGCGGCACAATCAGTTTTAGAGGATCTCCAAGTTAATTGCTCCCAAATATTATTGATTCCAGAAAACCATACTCGCAATCAATTTTATCTACAAAGTGTCTGCCGATTAAGGGATATTTTTAGCGAAGCGGGCTTTGTTGTTCGAGTCGGGGGTGTGGATCCAACGCTCACCTCCACGCGTGAATTAATTTTGGATGGGGGCGAGCGATTGTCTATTGAGCCCGTCATTCGTACTGGATCGCGTGTAGGATTGCCTGGTTTTGAACCTTGTTTGTTGTTGCTGAATAATGATCTTTCATCTGGGATTCCAGAGATATTGCAAGATATTCAACAAACGGTGCAACCGCCATTAGCGCTGGGCTGGAATACTCGTCTGAAGTCCACTCACTTTCAACATTTTTCGGATATTGCTGCCGAATTTTCTACTTTGATTGGTATTGACCCGTGGCTGATTAATCCTTTGTTCCGATCCGTCGATGGTGTTGATTTCATGTCGCAGGAAGGACTCGACCGACTTGCCGAGACGGTGGATACCCTATTAACCGAAGTTCGTGCCCAATATGCAGTATATGGCATTCATGAAAAACCATTTGTGGTCGTTAAATCAGATAATGGAACTTACGGAATGGGCGTGATGATGGTGCATGAAGCAGAAGAATTATTGAGCCTTAATCGTAAGCAACGGACTAAGATGGCTGCGAGTAAAGGTAGTCAGACAGTGCATCGAGTGATTGTTCAAGAAGGGGTTTATAGCTTTGAGAAAGTGTCGAGTGGCGGGGTGGCTGAGCCGGTTGTTTATATGATTGGCCAGTATGTGATTGGTGGGTTTTACCGGGTTCATCATGAACGTGGCTACGATGAAAATTTAAACGCCCCAGGCATGCATTTTGAGCCACTGGCTTTTGAACGTGCATGTAATATGCCGCGAAAGAATTTGGCCGTTGCGGAGTCACCCAATCGATTTTATACCTATGGTGTGATCGCACGATTGGCAGCGCTAGCCGCCGCACGTGAGATGGCCGTAGTGGGGGGAGTGCAATGAAAATTGGAATTTTAATGGATTCTCCACATACATTGAAGGCCGATAAGGATTCGACGGTTGCAATGATTGAAAGCGCGACGAGCATGGGATGGTCGTGTGCTTATTTTACGTTGAATGATTTATATTGTCGTGAAGGGATTTCGTATGCTCGAATGTTTGAGATTAAAGTCCGCGATCGGATGGCGTCTGATTGGGCTGATATCACCCCGCTGGGTGAACATCCCTTAACGACATTTGATATTATTCTTATGCGAAAAGATCCGCCTTTTGATCTCGAATACATTTATGCAACCTATGCACTCGAATTAGCTGAGCGTGATGGAGTCTTGGTTGCCAATAAACCACAGAGTTTACGCGATGCAAACGAAAAATTTTTTACGTTAAATTTTCCACAATGCTGTCCTACAACGTTGGTTAGCCGAGATATTGAGCGGTTACGCGCATTTTGGGAAAGGCATCAATCAGTTATTTTTAAACCACTTTCTGGGATGGGGGGAGCTTCGGTTTTTCATGTGGATGAACAGGGACGGAATCTATCCGTTATCTTGGAAACATTGACGCGTGAAGAGCAAACCATGATCATGGCGCAGCAGTATATTCCTGATATCAGTACGACGGGAGATAAACGCATTTTGCTTATTAACGGCGAGCCCGTACCACAAGCGCTGGCACGCATCCCTCTTAAGGGCGAATTACGCGGTAATTTGGCGGCAGGGGCCGTGGGGAAAGTCGTTCCTATTACTGACCGTGATCGTTGGATTTGTGGTGAAATTGCGCCGACGTTGCAGGCCAAAGGGTTATATTTGGTCGGGATTGATATCATTGGTCATTACCTTACTGAAATCAATGTGACAAGCCCAACGTGCCTCCGTGAAATCAGTCAGGAAACGGGGATTGATATTGCCGGTGATTACTTGCGATATTTGGCTATGCAATTGTAGAAATTCAGTGCATAATAAGCGCATCCTAGTACTTATTCTCCTGGAACGCCCTGTATTATGAAATCAACGATTGAAAAATTATTAACTCAAGCACTTCAGCTGATGCGTGAAAAGGGCGCTGTGCCACCTGATCTGGCTGTTGAAGTCAAAGTTGATCGTAGTAAAGATAAATCACATGGTGATTTTGCGACAAATCTTGCTCTCATGCTTGCTAAACCATGTGGACAGCCGCCACGAGCGCTGGCGTCACTACTTATCGACTCTTTGCCTGATAGCCCGCTTGTTGAGCGAGTGGAGATAGCTGGCGCCGGATTTATTAATTTTTTTATTCGTCAAACTGCTCAAAATCAAGTGATTGCAACGGTTCTCGCCGCAGGTAGTCAATTTGGGCAAAGTCAATTGGGTGAAGAGCAATCGGTGCTATTAGAGTACGTTTCCGCGAATCCAACCGGACCGTTGCATGTTGGTCATGGGCGAAGTGCTGCATTTGGAGCAAGCCTTGCGAATTTATTAACGACCGCTGGGTTTCGTGTTACACGTGAATATTATGTCAATGATGCTGGACGACAGATGGATATTCTGGCGGTCAGTGTTTGGTTGCGGTATTTGACCTTGGCCGGCGAGCCTGTTGTGTTTCCTACGAATGGTTATCGCGGTGATTATGTTCACGCAATTGCTCAGACGCTTTTCGGGCAGCATGGGCGAGCGTTTGTTTGTAACTGGTCTGATATTGTTGAATCTTTACCACCTGATGAGCCCCAAGGCGGTGATAAAGAGCAGTATATCGATGCGATGATTAGGCAATCGCAACAGCTTATTGGCCAAGATGGATTTAAATTATTTCACCAGCATGCACTTGATTCGGTTTTGGCTGATATTAAAGATGATTTGGCCGAATTTGGTGTTGAGTATCATGATTGGTTTTCAGAGCGATCGTTACTTGATGCAGGTGCGATTCAAAAGGGAATCGATGCTTTAGCGAAGGCGGGGCATACTTATGAACAAGAGGGGGCCTTGTGGTTCCGTGCGACAACGTTTGGTGATGAGAAAGACCGTGTTCTTGTGCGTGCTAATGGGCAGAGCACCTATTTTGCTTCGGATGTGGCCTATCATTGGGATAAATACAATCGTGGTTTTCAACGCGTTATTGATATTTTTGGAGCAGATCACCACGGCTATATTTCGCGAATTACCGCGGCGGTGAATGCCTTGGGCCATGATGATCGCGCATTAACTATTTTGTTGGTTCAATTTGCAATTTTGTATCGAGGCAGCGAACGGGTTCAGATGTCAACGCGGAGCGGTTCATTTGTGACCCTGCGCGAGTTGCGCGAGGAAGTGAGTAATGATGCCGCGCGATTTTTTTATGTTATGCGTAAACCTGAGCAGCATATGGATTTTGATTTGGACTTAGCTAAATCACAGTCTAATGATAATCCGGTCTACTATATTCAATACGCACATGCGCGCATCAGTAGTGTGTTGCGACAATTGCAAGAGCGAGGATTGACTCACGATGAGGCGATCGGTCTTCAACATGTGGACGCATTAAATGAGCCTCAAGAAGTTGCATTGATGATGTTGGTGAGTCGCTACCCTGAGGTAATTAATGTCGCTGCGCGTATGTGTGAACCGCATCAAGTTGCTTATTATTTGCGTGAATTAGCGACTGGTTTGCATAGCTACTATAATGCAGTCACTCTGTTGTGTGAGCAACACACATTACGTCATGCACGATTATGCCTGTTGAAGTCAGTTCGACAAGTGTTGTGTAATGGATTGCAGTTATTAGGCGTATCAGCTCCTGAGAGTATGTGATGACAAAACAATATCAAAGACGAGGTCAAATAAAGCGTTCGGGTGGCAGTCCATCCAGGCAACTGACAATCGTCTCTATCGCTTTTTTTTCAGGTTATTTGCTCGCCTCATACTCGGTTATTGGACAGTTGGGATCATGGTTAAATGCACAAACGTTTCAATATAGCTCACTTGTCCCTGCTCCTCAGTTAGCTCATTCACCGCCCTTGAAACCAAAACTTGAATTTTATACCTTACTTACGGCAAATCATAATGCCTCTCAGTTGGTGCCTCCTCCTCCCCCTGCAACGGTTGTTGCAGAAGCTAAAACGCATCCTGCTGTGATTGTTGCAACAAAACCGACAGCCTTGGATCACGCAGTGACGCCTACGGTTAAAGCGGCGCCGGCAGCAAAGGCCAATTTTACCATTCAAGTCGCTGCATTTCGTTTAGAGTCGGATGCCGACCAAATGCAAGCCTCTTTGTTATTGAAAGGATTTGATGCGACAGTGAGTGCTGTTAAGAGTCAAGGTGTGACGTGGTTTCGAGTCAGAGTAGGTCCTTTTGCATCGCATGAACAAGCAGTACAGACACAAATGCTGCTTGCTCGTCGTGAACGAGTGAATGGAATGATCCGAAAAATGGATACGTAGACTCATTTATGTTCATTATTTACTCTTTTTTTGTTCCGGGCATCCCTTGTATCAATTGTGTTCAACCCGTTAAAGAAGCATTGCTTTCTTGTGCTGAATTGGAAATTGATGACATTACGTTTGATCCGACTACAAAAGAAATGAGCATCCGTATTCCAGAAACATTAAGTGATCATCATTTACGGCACTATATAACCGATGTACTGAATCGATATCAGCATACCCCCCTTTTTTCCGACACGCTTTCATTACAAGCAGAGACTCGACTTCATTGGATCCACGGTATTCTAGGGACTGTTTCTGGGATCGTGTTACTGATGATGTCTTTGTTCATTGGCCCTTTATCGTTAGGATGGATGATCCCTATTGCTCTCGTCAGTTCAGCCTTGACATTGTGGCTGGGTGCATCGTCATACAAACGCTCACTCCAAGAATGGCGTACGTTAAAATTATCGATGGATAGTTTGTTTGCGGTGAGTACTGCTGTTGTGTTGGTTGTTTCATTAGCTTCTTTTTTCGTACCTTGGTTGCCGATGATGTTAGATACGGGGCTACTTATTTTTGGATTTCGTCATTTAGGGTTAGCTATTGAAGGGAAGTTGGCACGGGCAATGCAACTTGATGTTCGCTTTGTTGACCGACTCCCCAAAACAGCCAAGGTCTTAATCGGCGACCAGTTTGAGGAACAGCCCTTACGCTCAATTCAACCGGGAACGATTATTGAGATTCAGCCGGGCGATATTATTCCCCTTGATGGTGAATGTCTCAATGAAACTCACCTCATTTATGATGACATCATTACAGGGGCTTATCTGCCTCGTCAGATTAAAAAAAATCAGTCACTCCTTTCGGGCATGCGTCTAGTTCAGGGGACTGAACCGCTTCAACTCAAGGTTACACAAGCGTTCGAAACATCACATTTAAGATGTTGTGATCGACGAATTGCCAAAACAAAATTTGAAAAAAAATCCAATTTTGAACTGTTCGCAAGCAACGTATTACATTATTTTATTCCCAGTGTATTTCTTCTGTCTGTGATAGCCGTCGGAGTGCTTGCTTGTTTTTTTCCATGGACTATAGCGATTCGTTCTGGGATTGCGATACTGGTTTCGGCATGTCCATGTACACTCGGGCTAGTTGTACCGTTGGCAATGAAAATCGGTATGCGCAAAGCGGCTGATAATGGCGTTCAATTTCGCAGTGCGGAGAAACTCCAGCAAGCGGGCGAAAGCGATGATGTTGTGTTGGATTTAAATGGAACACTGACTTTCGGTGTTCCTGTTGTTCGACATAGCATTTTTGATGCATCGAACATCAACCGAACAGAATTTCTTGATGTTATCGCGGCAATTGAAAAAAATTCGGAACATCCAATCGGTCGTGCGATTTATAGCTACACAAAAAAATATCCCTCGGATGCACCTGTAGAAGAGAGTCATAGTTCGCCCATCATCCAACGCCAACACTTTGGTGTATCCGCACGGATTAATGACCAAACATACCTATTGGGCAATCAACGCATGATGGATGATTTTGGTATTGATATAAAAAAAATGACGAAAGACATCGAGCTTAATGCAGGTGATAGTATCGTATACCTCGCTCGCGCGCGGGCAGTTTTAGGGTATGTTGTTTTAACGGATTTAATTCGTCCAGACGCCCGCCTACTCGTTGATTCATTAAAACAATTAGGGAAACAAGTCTTTATCTGTACTGGAGCCGATGCTGCCACCGCAATACGTTGTGCTGATCAATTAAATATCCCTCGCGAGAATGTACGTGCAAGCCAGCGCTGCTCTTTGGATGTAAACGATCAAGATGATGATAAGTCGCTATTTATTCGACAGTTGAAGGCAAAAAATCATCGTGTTGCAATGGTTGGCGACGCAGGAAATGATGCATTGGCCATAGCTGCTAGTGATTTTGGTTTAGCGATTCGCTCCAATGGTGGTGATGATGTGGCTCAAGCGGAGGCTGGCGCTGTTATTTATAGTTCGTCGCTGCTACCGGTTATCAGTGCTTTTGAGATTTCAAAGCAAGCTGTGAATAATATTAAGCAAAATTTAATCATGAGCATGAGCTACAACGTTGTCACTGAGTTGTTGATGGGGGGTGTTTTGGTTACATTGGGCGTGATGCTCAATCCAAGCATTGGTGTTGCATTGATGATTGTACAAATGTGTTTGATATTAGCTAATGCTTATCGATTTAAGCAACAAGCATTACCGCATTTAATACCATCACAGCGTGCTGAAGCACTCAATAGTGATTCGGTAGCACCATATTCATGTACGTTGAGCCCAAGTGCTTTGTCAACCACGCATTCATTAGAAGCCGAACGCTCCATTATAGCCCCATCGCTATGGGCAGCACCGCCTGTTGTTAACGCACAACCGTCACCGCAATATTGCCCGCATTAGTAACGGCATTTGGTTTACTCACTCGAACCGTCAATTGAGAAACGGCGAATTGTTCTTTAATCAGTTGTGCAACTCGTTCAGCAACGGTTTCAATGAGAGCGAATTGATTTGTTTCAACATAGGTTGTTACGTGCTGACATAGGGTTGCGTAGTCAATCGTATTGGTCAACTCATCCTGACAATTGGAGCAATCATGAGGAATGTTGATATCAATTAATAAACGCTGTTCGATACGTTGCTCCCAAGCGTGTACGCCTATTTTTGTTGATACTTTAAGTCCGGTAATCTCGAGTGTGTCCATGGTGGTTTCCTTGATGGCATTTTGAATCACTTCCAATGGGTATATTTTATTGCAAATATTTTTGGAAGCAATAGATTTTAAGCCGCATCTTATGTAGGATTGTAGGTATTCAGGTCGTCAGGCAGCCTGCTGCACTCGTTTACGGGACTTGTGTGTGCTTCACTCAGGCTGCGTAAATGAACCTGGAAAAAGCAGTTGAAGGCTACTACGATGGCCTATTGCACTGAAATTTAAGGTTTTCTTGGCATTTTTTAAGTTCACCGTACGTGTGAGTACGCTTTCACTTAAAAACTGCCAAGAAAACCTTAAATTTCAGCACACTAGACCATCTCGCTACGCCTCCAACTGCTTTTTCCAGGATGAAAAAAACAGTTCAGCACAGGAGTGGAGATGCGTTCAAAAAAAATAGGCCAATTGACAATCATGATATTCATGAGCCTGATATTAACAACCGGATGTGTTGAACATGTGCGAAGGATTCCTATTCCTAAGAGCGGCGTGAAAATGGGGGTGAAGGTTGGCGCAGGGATCGGTGCTGCTGTTGGAGCGACGGTTGGAAGTCCATTGGTTGGTGCGGCAATTGGAGGTGGAACCGGCGCAATTATTAGTTTATTTCATGTGAGTCAAGAAGAGCTGATTGCCGAGCTTGCAAAGGCAAATATTCAGTATGTCGGATATGGCGATACGCATACTTTAATTATACCAACCGATCACTATTTTTTAATTAATTCTCATCGATTTAATGAAATATGCTTTCAGGGGTTGATGACTATGGTACGATTGCTTCGATTTTATACCTGCAGCCCTATTTATGTTGCAGGATTTACGGATGAAATTGGTTCACGGACTCAAAAAAATAAATTATCACAATCACGTGCTGATGCGATTGTGACGTTTCTATGGGCTCATGGCATTCGTGCTCAGCGCTTACATGCTGAAGGATATGGTGATAAGTTTTCTGTTGGTGATAATCATCTTGCTCATGGTAGCGCCTATAATCGTCGGATTGAAGTGCAGTGGATTAACCAAACGGTTTGTCCAAAAGCACCGAGGATTGATGCAATAGATAGCAAATAAGTCAATGAAAATGTTGAAAGTGGTATATATATGCATGCTAGATTTGTTGGTGGTATTCTCTTAATCGTTGGAACCTCTATTGGTGGAGGAATGTTGGCGTTACCTGTTGCGAATGCAGCAGCAGGGTTTTGGGCATCCTCTCTGTTTTTGGTGATGTGTTGGGCGTTGATGACGCTTGGGGCATTTTTTATTCTTGAAGTGAATCTTTACCTCCCTCCCGGAAAACATATGGTATCCATGGCTCATGAGACTCTTGGAGTCCCGGGGCTTATGGTGACTTGGTTCAGTTATTTGTTCCTGCTTTACACCTTGATCTCGGCGTATATCTCGGGAGGAACAGACGTTTTAGACGGGTTATTACAACATTTAGATATTCATGCTCCAGAATGGCTCCTTGCTACACTGTTTACGCTTGGACTTGGCATCGTGGTTTATCAAGGTATTCGCCAAGTTGATTTAGTGAATCGTGGGCTGATGTTTGCGAAACTGGGTGTTTATGTCTTGCTCGTTGTATTCATTTTCCCTCACATTGATTATCGCTATTTCCAGCAAGGAGAGACCCGGCAGATTGTTGGCTCCTTGATGATTCTTATGACGTCATTTGGGTATGCCATTATTGTTCCCAATTTACGTGACTACTTTAATGATGATATAAAAACATTAAAAAAGGTGTTGTTTATTGGTTCATTGATTCCTCTCTTATGCTATTTCGCGTGGGACGCAGTGATTATTGGAACGTTGCCTTCACAAGGGAGCGGTGGATTGATCGAGTTAATGCACAGCGACCACACGACCAGTATGTTAGCGGCTAACCTCTCGGATACGCTGCAAAAAAAGATGATTAGTTCATTTTTTAATTTTTTTACATCGATTTGTATGTTAACGGCTTTTTTGGGCGTGTCGTTGTGTTTATTAAGTTTTTTGGGCGATGGATTTAACATGGCTCAAAAAGGGCGTCAGGGGATCGGCTTGTTTTTCATGACGTTTATACCGCCATTGATGATCGTGCTTTATTATCCAGGGGCGTATATTCATGCGTTAAGTTATGCTGGGTATTTTTGTGTGATTCTGTTGTTATTTTTGCCGGCATTAATGTCTTATGTTGGTCGGAAGCACGCTACTACAGTGTATGAAGTTCCGGGTGGAAAATTGTGTCAGATTTTGGTGATGGTGTGTGCCGTTATTTTGATGATTATTGCTGTTGTATATAACTAATTTTGGATTTCTTGTGTTCAATTTAAAATTGTTGGGTGGGGTTCTTCTTATTGTTGGAACATCCATCGGGGGTGGGATGCTGGCGTTGCCTGTGGCTACGGCTTCGGCTGGATTAACCATTTCTATTGGATCGATGGTTATTTGCTGGCTCATTATGACCGCCGGTGCCTTTCTTGTTCTTGAGGTGAATCTGCGCTTACCTGCTGGCAGCAATATGGTTTCTATGGCGAAGTCTACCTTAGGTATGCCTGGACAAGTGATTGCTTGGATTGTCTATTTATTTTTTTTATATTCGCTATTATCGGCTTATATTTCAGGTGGTAGTGATGTTTTTAACAGTTTGCTACACCAAGTGCATATCGATGTCCCTTCGTGGCTGGCTTCCGTGCTATTTACAACCTTATTTAGTGCTATTGTATATAGTGGTATTCGCATCGTCGATTATGTGAATCGAGGTTTAATGTTTGGGAAGTTGGGTGTTTATTTGTTGCTCGTATTCATGATTAGCCCTCATATCCATTTACCTGTGATGCACCCTGGTTCGTTGCGTGCCGCAACAGGTAGCTTAATGATTTTGATGACTTCGTTTGGTTTTGCGTCGATTGTTCCTAGTTTGCGAGACTATTTTCACGATGATATTCCAGCCTTGCGTCGAATTATCTGGTTAGGATCGTTTATTCCATTGTTGTGTTATATCTTATGGAACACCGTGATTATGGGAGTTTTGCAGCATAATGGTCATCTTGATGTGTTGATATCGCTTTCGCACAGTGAGCATGCAATTAGTGGTCTTAATGAAGCCTTAGATGCTGTGATTCATAACTCCTGGATTGCAGGATTTTTCGCTTTTTTTACTTCTATTTGTATGATTACGGCTTTTCTTGGCGTTTCGCTTGGACTGTTTGATTTTCTTGCGGATGGATTGAAGCTTAAAAAAAGGGGGCATCAAGGTAAAGCGACATTGTTATTAACGTTTCTGCCGCCTTTAATCATTGTGCTTGTTAATCCAGGCATTTATCTGAGGGCATTAAGTTATGCCGGTATTTGCTGCGTGATTTTATTGTTACTACTCCCGTCGATGATGGCTTGGAAAGGGCGACAAACTGCTGGTCCGGAGGATGTGGTGATGTTACCGGGAGGCAATGTGATTCTTTTGGGCGTTATGGTCATCTCTGTGTGTTTGCTGTATCTGGTAAAACTAGACTGGTAAAGGGCTCTAGGCATGCTCTGGGAAATTCGTACCTTCCTGCGCAGGCCCTGGAAGAACCCCTTATTGGTGTTGACGTTTTGATTTATAACCGATCGACTCTGAGAGAATAGATACAACTAGCGTATTTAAACTAACATGTTCACGTTTCGCTTGCTTAGTTAATCTCGCATGCAGTGTTCGAGGAACACGCTGTACCCATTTGCCACTTTGATTCTCAATTTCACCGGGAAGAGGTATTTCTCGGCCTTTTTCTTTAGGCTACAGCCCAACCCAACGAATAAATTGATTGGTCGTTTTCAGACGAATATCCGGTCTTTTCTCGAAATGAATGACGTAGCTATTATCCGCAGAATCAGTGTTCAATGTGACTTCTTTTATTTTTCCATACGGTACAATTTTCATTTCCGTGGCATAGTAACCTCGTCGCATTTTAATTTCTGGGATCACGAAGATCAGTGCATTTAAATCAGGCTGAGAGTGGTTTAACGAGATTGTGTTACTCGTTACCAAATTTTTAAGCTCTTCACTACTCAATGCAATATATTCCATATTGTTGATTTGGCGCCGAAGCATGCGTGTTAATGGGACTTGGGTATGAAACAGTTGAGTATAGTAATCTGCTGTTACCACAATAACGGGCTTACTTTCATTGAACACGTTGTTTTTGTTTACGTCCACAAAAAGCACATCGTCTCGTTGATCAAGGGCAGGTGTTTTGATTGGTGACGTGGAGTTACTCACTACTTGCGTTGAAGAGGGTTTATCACATTTAAGGAATTTTGATTTTGATAACCAATTATCGGTTGGATAGTATACGACAAAGAGTGATTTATCTTTGATGGTGTTAATCACGGACTCATAAAGATTTTGCGGGAGTGCTGGACATCCCCAACTGCGTCCAGCGCGGCCATATTTTTTTATAAACGCTTCATCAACATACCATCCACCATGCATCACAACCGCTCGATTTTGTGCATTATCATTAAATCCTCTGTCCAACCCATCTAATCTTAATGAGAGTCCATCACGGCCATAGTAGGATTTTTCTGTGGTATAGACACCAATACTGCTGGCTTTACTGTTATTGCGATTTGAAAAAGCATCTGATAATAAACTGCCAGAAGTTATTCCATGTGATACATACGTATTAAAAAGTAGTTTTTCATTTTTTAGATCAAATATCCATAGACGCTTCTGATTAGAAGGTAAGGAGTAATCAATGATCGTTAGAATATTATTATGGTCAACATTATATTGATCCGCGCATTTTAAGGCGGTTAATACCTTATCTACAACGGCGCTATTCAACGTAGGAGCTTCTTTAATGAGTATCGATCTTATTTCATTGAGTGGTTTGGTGGTGGAAGTCGAATAAGTCGGATAGGCGCTAGCGATGGCGATGATTTCATCCATAATGCTATTATATTTACTGATCAGGTCGGTTTGTTTTTCTTGGATAAATTCTGAAAAGGGTAGGGCGAAACAAGTGGAAGTGACTGCCAACATCGCTAGCAGTATTTTACGCATGATGATTCCTTTGTCGTGTATTATATAAGTTAAATATAGCTTAAAAACACAAAATGACTTTAAATTCTCATAGTAAAGTTTTCATGCGGTATAAAATTAGGCTGTCAAACAATGAACAACTAACCTATTAACCTGCGCAGGATCAGTTTGTCCTTTTGTTTCTTTCATGACATGTCCCACAAAAAAGCCTAATAGTTTTTCTTTTCCTGCACGATAATCAGCAGCCTGTTGGGGATATTGGTGAATGATGGATCGAATGATTGCCTCTAGCTCAGAGTTACTTTTGGGAGGCTCTACGTTTTCTGCTTGAATTAACGCATCAACGGTTTGTGAGCTCGTTAATAATTGATTAAAGATTTTTTTAGCCGTGGTATTGGACAATGTGCCATCCGTTAGCCGTGTGAGTAAACATGCAAATTGTTCGACCGGCATCAGTGAGTCCTCAAAGGTAAGGCCTCGTTCGTTGAGGGCTGCTATATAGCTGCCTTTTAGCCAATTCACAATGATTTTTCCGGGTGCGGCGCTGTTTCGTTTGACCTCATCATAAAAAGCAAGCACAACGGGCGATGCTAATAAAAACTCAACATGCTCATCCGTTAATAAATCATCATCTTTTAGGCGCTTAATTATTGTGGCGGGTAAAAGGGGCATTGTGTTTTTGATTCGCGCCAATTCTGATTCACTCAGTTGAATCGGTAATAAATCGGGATCGGGAAAATAGCGGTAATCATTTTCATTTTCTTTCGTGCGCATGCTTTCCGTTATATTTTTATCCGCATCATATAAACGGGTTTCTTGAATAATACGTTGTCCCGATTCGAGCATATCTTGATGGCGGAGTTGCTCAAAAAGAATAGCTTTTTCAATAAACCTAAACGAGTTTATATTTTTTATCTCAGTTCGAGTGCCGAGTTCTTTTTGTCCTTGTTTTCGTAGTGACAAATTCACATCACATCGAAACGAACCCTCTTGCATATTGCCATCGCAAATGCCCAGGAATCGCAGCAATTGATGGAGTGTTTTTAAATAGCGAATCACTTCTTCTGCGCTATACATGCAGGGTGTTGTTACGATTTCAAGTAAAGGCGTCCCTGCGCGGTTTAAATCAATGCCGGTGTAGTTCGAATGCGCGTCGTGCAATGATTTTCCGGCATCCTCTTCGAGGTGAGCTCGATCGATATGGATTATTTTTTCAGTGCCATCGGACAATTGGATCGTCAAATGACCTTGACCGACGATGGGTCGCTGGAACTGGCTGATTTGATAGCCTTTGGGCAAATCGGGATAGAAGTAATTTTTTCGTTCGAAATAACTAAAGTTGTTAATGGTTGCATCAATGGCTAAGCCAAACTGAATTGCCATTTCGACGGCGCGCTGATTTAATACCGGCAATACTCCTGGCAATCCCGCATCCACATAATGGGTTTGTGCGTTGGGTAATGCGCCATATTGTGTTGGAGCATTTGAAAATAATTTGGATTGTGTGCTTAATTGTGCGTGGACCTCAAGTCCAATTACTGTTTCCCAAGTCATTTTTATTCCTCTTTGTTCAGTTTGGCCCAAATACTGATAATCAGCCTACAATTTTGGCTTCACTCTATGCCAATCAGTTTGTTGCTGATAATGATGTGCAACTTGCAGCAAACGAGCCTCATCGAAGTGCGCGCCAAGTAGCTGTATCCCTATAGGAAGTCCGGCCGTATTGAATCCCCCTGGAATCGACAAAGCCGGCAAACCCGCTAAATTTGCACCGACGGTAAATATGTCCGCCAAATAACGCTGCGTTGGATTTATTATTTTCTCATCAAGTTGAAATGCACAAGTGGGCGTTGTGGGGCCTAGAATAAAATCGACATTCAATAACGCATCACTCAGTTCATCACGGATCAATCGCCTGACTTTTTGTGCTTGTACGTAGTAATCATCATAAAACCCTGCGGATAACACATGAGTCCCTGTTAAAATTCGGCGTTTGACTTCCATGCCAAATCCTTCTTCACGAGAGTGTGTAATGAGCGAACGTAACGTCTGAGCCTCCTGACTTCGATGACCATAACGGATGCCATCATAGCGAGATAAGTTGGAAGATGCTTCCGCACAGGCGATGACATAATAACAAGGGATCCAATGCGGTTGCAGATTTAAGTCTAGTTCAATAATCTGGGCGCCCATTTGTTCAAAAACACGCACAGCAGCTAAGACGGCGTTTTGAATATCCGATTCAACATCGGGATGAAAAAAACAACGTGGTAAGCCTATTCGTAGAGAGGTGATTGGCTGATGTGTTTCGTCGAAGTAATTGATGGGGGTCGATGGAGCAGAAGTCGAATCTTTTTCGTCAAAACAGGCGATTGTTTGTAAAATCAGTGCTAAATCTTCTGCGGAATGAGCCAAGATCCCTGCCGTATCCAAGCTTGATGCAAACGCGACCATCCCATAACGAGAGACAAGACCATAGGTTGGTTTAAGGCCTGAAATGCCACAAAATGCAGCCGGTTGTCGAATAGATCCACCGGTATCAGAGCCCGTGGTAAATGCGCACAACGATGCAGCAACGGCAGCGGCCGAACCGCCAGATGATCCACCTGGAACACGAGTGAGATCCCATGGGTTTTTAACTGGACCGAAAAAGCTTGATTCGTTTGTCGAACCCATTGCAAATTCATCCATATTGGTCTTTCCGAGTAAAACGACACCTTGATGTGCAAATTGGTTAACAATGGTCGCAGAGTAGGGCGAAGTAAATTCGGATAACATTTTGGAACCACAGGTGGTCCGCATAGTGGTCGTGCAAAAGATATCCTTATGCGCCATTGGAATTCCTGTGAGAGGATGATGTGTGCCTTGCTGAATGCGCGCATCCGCTTGTTTTGCTTCAGTCAGTGCATTGTCTTCATCAATTGAAATAAAGGCATTGAGTTCACGATGTTCACGAATGCGTTGGAGATAATCATTCGTTAACTCGACTGCAGAAACTTTTTTTTGTTGCAATGCAAGACTTAATTCACTGACCGATTGGGTATCCATAGAAGGTATCTCTCGTTATGTTATGACTTTAGGAACCAAGTATAAATTGTCTTCAAATTGTGGTGCGATGTTACCGAGTTGTGATGTGGTATTGCATTCATGAGGCTCGTCGGGTCGTAGACGCTGGACAACGTCCATTGGATGCATTAATGGCTGGGTGGTTGTCGTATCAACTGCGCGTAAATGATCTACAAAATTGATAATTGAATTGATGTCCGCCATGAGTGCCGGTGCAGTTTCAGGATCTATTTCTAGATATGCGAGTGTTGATAAGTGTTTGAGTTGTTGGGTAGATATCGACATAATTTAGGGGTGCTTAATGACCGTCATTGTATTCTACTGTATGCATGAGCATGCTCACAAGATCGATCCTAGAAAAAGCCGAATTAGACCCAATCCAGTATCTTCATTTCCGATGGGTATAGATTGTTTGAAAGGTTTGAAATAATCCTGGAAAAAGCAGTTGGAGGCGTAGTAGCCTTCAACTGCTTTTTCCAGGATAATGATTGCAGTAGCAATGTTCTGTTGTAAGATGATTTAAAAAAATTTATGAGGATGGTGCAATGCTTCAGCAATTTAAAACCGCAGGTGGGATGCATATCGAATTGGAGCATCAACTGATTGAATATAAAAATGCCATTGAGCCGTTGATTGAACGCCTTGATACGCATCAAGGCGCTTTATTTGCCTCGGGATTTGAATATCCTGGACGCTATACCTGTTGGGATATTGGGTTTTGTAATCCACCGTTGGTATTGACTTGTGTTGGACCTTTGATTCGATTGAGCGCTCTCAATCGTCGAGGTGAGATAATGTTAGCGATGTTGCGGCCGTTGCTTTTGAATCAACATGAATTGAACCTTTCGAACGAATCCAAGCAGCATGTTGATATGACCGTTGTGCCGTCTAATACTGTTTTTAATGAAGAGGAGCGTAGTCACCAGCCTTCCGTATTCAGTTTATTGCGTACTATTCTTGCTTTTTTTAAAACGGATAAGGATCCCTATTTAGGGCTTTATGGCGCATTTGGCTATGACTTGATTTTTCAATTTGAAGCCATTCAGCAGCATCAAGACCGAACTGATAGGCAACGTGACATGGTGCTTTATTTACCCGATGAAATATATGTCGTTAACCATCGCAAAGAAGAAGCCTTTGTACGGCGTTATGATTTTCAATTTGAAGGCAAATCAACACAAGGTTTACCTCGTGAGGGAGAAGCACACTCTTATATCGCAACAGAAACGAAAGTGGAATCATGCGATCATGCACCGGGTGAATATGCTGAGTTGGTTGAAACAGCGAAACAGTGGTTTAAGTGTGGAGATTTATTTGAGGTAGTTCCCAGTCAAACGTTTTTTGTGAATTGTCTAGAAAAACCCTCCTTGATCTTTGATCGAATGCGCACGAATAATCCATCTCCTTACGGTTTTCTAATGAATTTAGGCGACGGCGAATATTTAGTGGGCGCATCACCCGAAATGTACGTGCGCGTGCAAGGAAAGCGCGTTGAAACGGCACCCATATCAGGAACCATTCGACGAGGTGCGGATGCGATTGAAGATGCACATAATATTCAATTACTCCTGGATTCAGAAAAAGAAGCTTCAGAATTAACGATGTGTACTGATGTTGATAGAAACGACAAATCAAGAATCTGTGAAGCAGGGAGCGTGCGTGTGATTGGGCGTCGACAGATTGAAATGTACTCCCGCTTAATTCATACCGTTGATCATGTCGAAGGGTATTTGCGAGAAGGGTTTGATGCGGTTGATGCGTTTTTAACTCATATGTGGGTGGTGACTGTCACTGGGGCACCCAAATTATGGGCGATGAATTTTATTGAACAACATGAAAAATCGCCGCGAAAATGGTATGGCGGAGCCGTTGGTTGGTTCAATGTGAATGGCAATTTAAACACGGGATTAGTGTTGCGTACCGTTCGTATTCAGCAGGGAGTTGCGGCAGTAAGGGTTGGTGCGACCTTGTTGTATGATTCAAATCCTGAAGCTGAAGAACAAGAAACACGGCTTAAAGCGTCCGCTTTCTTGGATATTTTACAGGGGCGACAGCCCGCGAAGCAGGAGCATTTGCATGTTCCTCAAAATGGCGTTGGAAAAAGAATACTATTGATTGATCACCAAGACTCATTCGTGCATACGTTGGCAAATTATATTCGCCAAACGGGTGCAGAGGTTGAGACCATTCGTTATGAAAATGCGCTAAACATGTTGAAGACAAAGACTTATGATTTAGTGTTGTTGTCTCCTGGTCCCGGTAAACCAAGTGATTTTCAGTTAACTCAGACGATTGATGCTGTTCTCGCTTTGGGTATTCCATTATTTGGAGTTTGTTTGGGATTACAAGGACTTGTCGAGTATTTTGGAGGACAGCTTGATGTGCTGGATTACCCTATGCATGGACGATCATCTTTAGTGCATGTCAAGGATAATACAGGCTTATTTGCAGGGTTTGATCCAACGTTTATGGCGGCTCGATATCATTCGTTGCATGCAAGGCTTGCCACTTTACCGAAAGAACTTCGTGTGACGGCAATGAGTGATGATGGAGTTGTGATGGCAATCTCACATGCTAGTCTGCCGATTTATGCGGTTCAATTTCATCCAGAGGCACTTTTTTCACTGCCTAAATATGCAGGGATACGAATTATGAGTAATTTAATGGCCATGGTGGGCCATCATGCATAGCCGTATTCTAGTTCTTTATGGACTCGTGGTTGTCTTGGGGATCTTAGTTGGGTTAGTGGGGTCCAGTTTTCAACTTTCCATTATCGCCATAAGTAATGGGTTCGTTGCGTTTTATCATGATGTTCAAGTGCATAGTGGATTGGCGAGTTTGATGGCTGCTATGGTTTCGATGATCATGGTTTTTGCTGCATGGTTTATGGTGCGTACCATTGCACCGGAAGCGTCTGGAAGCGGTGTTCCTGAAATTGAAGGTGCGTTACTGCATGAGCGTCCTATTTTTTGGCGAAGGCTACTGCCAGTCAAATTTTTCGGAGGAATATTGGCAATATCAGCCAATATGGTTTTAGGTCGAGAGGGGCCGACGATTCAAATTGGAGGTAATTTAGGCGAAATGTTGGCGGCTTGGTTTCATATGTCGAAACGTCGCCGTGATACATTAATTTTGGCAGGTTCAGCAGCGGGGTTGGCGACTGCATTTAATGCACCACTGGCCGGTGTTTTGTTCGTGATCGAAGAAATGCGGCGTGCGTTTAATTTTTCATTTACAAATTTTAGTATGGTCGCAATATGCTGTGTGGCCGCAACCATTGTCCAGCACCTCATCATTGGTACTCAGCCGGCCATTCAAATGGAAGTATTTGCTCTTCCAAGCTTAAGTTCGTTGGGATGGTTTTTTTTGTTTGGAGTTGTGGTTGGATTTGCCGGACTTTTATTTAATATTATCTTAATGGGCTGTTTAAATCGGGCCGACCGTTTTAGTTTAAAAAAACGTATTTTGTTTGTGCTTTTCACGGGGGCGTTGATTGGTTATTTAGGCTATGTGCAGCCTCATTTAGTAGGGGGGGGGTATCATATTATTGAGCAATCTCTTTCGATGCGCCCTTCGTTAGCCTTGTTGTTAGTGCTATTAGTCGTTCGATTTTTCACAACAGTGTTATGTTATACAACCGGTGTTCCTGGTGGTATTTTTGCTCCCATGCTTGCCTTAGGAACCTTACTGGGCTTGGCATGTTCGTATTTTTTACAATGGTCGGTTGATCCCTCTATTCACCCGGGAATGTTTGCTGTCGCGGGTATGGGCGCACTATTTTCAGCCGCGGTTCGCGCGCCGCTAACGGGTATCGTTCTCGTGGTTGAAATGACACAAAATTATTCGTTGATATTACCTCTCATGGTCACGTGTTTAACCTCTACGACCGTCGTGCAGTTATGGGGTAATCAGCCGATTTATACTCAGCTGTTGAGTCGAACCATGAAAGGTTCAAAATTAAGTTAGGAACTGTAAATGTTCAAGTTATTCATTTACAGTCCCTTAGTTTAAATTTACATTCTTGCAGCGCAGCAACGATGATGTGTATACTCAGTGAATTCAATATGCCAAGAATCATCCCCGATGGCACCATTCCACTCATATAAAAAGAAAGCATTATTGTTTATCATGCCTCAGGTCGTGGTGACATTGATTTTTTTTATATGGCCTGCTCTTAATGCAGTACTTCAGTCCTTTTATTACAGCGACGCCTTTGGGATTCAATCGCGGTTTGCAGGATTTTCAAATTTTATTGATTTATTTTATAACGCTGAATACGGTCATGCGGTTCTCGTGACGCTGATTATTGCCGTCGGTGTGACGCTCTTAACGATGGGGTTTGGTTTGGCGTTGGCCGTTCTAGTACAGAGTCGACGACGAGGCCAATCAGTATACAAATCATTGTTGTTGTGGCCTTATGCGGTAGCGCCAGCAGTGGCCGCTATTTTATGGCGATTCTTATGCCATCCAAGTCTTGGTTGGATAACCCACGCTTTAAAAAGTATTGGGATTGATTTTAATTATGTGGTCCATCCCAAACAAGCACTATTCATGATTATTGTAACGGCGAGTTGGCAACAGTTTAGTTATAATTTTTTGTTTTATTATACTGCACTGAATCGAATTCCCAAGACATTACTGGAAGCAGCGATGCTTGATGGGGCTTCATCATGGCGTCGATTTTGGCAAATTAGTTTCCCACTGATGTCATCAACCACATTTTTTTTAATCATCATGAACGTGATTTATTCTTTTTTTGATACGTTTGGAATTATTGATGTTATTACTCATGGGGGGCCTGAGTACAGTACAACGACAATGATGTATAAAGTGTATATCGATGGTTTTGTGGGAATGGATCCAGGAGGGTCGTCTGCTCAGTCGGTGATGTTAATGCTGTTGGTGATGGCTTTGACGTTTATTCAATTTCGGTTTTTGGATAAAAAGGTTCATTATAAATGACACTGCGGAAATTATTAAAATACGGTGTACCAAATGGGTTATTGTGTTTGTTTATTGTATTGATGTTTTTGCCCCTTTATTTGGCAGTCGTCGCGGCGAGTCATGATGGAGCTGCTTTGATGCGATCGCCTCTTCCGGTCTGGCCTGGAACGGTGTTTATTGATAATGTCAAAACCGTTCTTGGGCATGGACTGGCAGCGACAGGCGGAGAACCTGTTGGCCGATTGTTGTTGAATAGTTTTATGATGGCAATGCTGATTGCGATCGGTAAAGTGATATTGGCCTTGTTCTCAGCTTTTGCACTGATCTATTTTCATTTTCCCTTTAAAAAACTAGCGTTTGCGTTGATTTTTTCGACGATGATGTTGCCCGTCGAAGTGCGGATCGTGCCTACGTTTCAGGTGATTGCGTCGTTGGGGTGGATGAATAGCTTTACTGGATTAACGTTACCATTGATGGCATCCGCGACGGCGACATTTTTGTTTCGACAATTTTTTAAAACCATTCCTAATGAGATGGTCGATGCGGCAAGACTTGATGGGGCAGGGCCGATCCGGTTTTTTGTCACCATATTATTGCCTTTATCACGCCCTCCTATGGCTGCATTGTTTATTATATTGTTTGTTTATGGTTGGAATCAGTACCTTTGGCCTTTAGTCATGACAACTGAAACGTCCAAGGCAACGATTGTCATGGGGATTCGTTATTTGACGGGCGTTGCTGATCAAATTCCGCAGTGGCACTATATTATGACGATGGCAATCATCGCATTAGCGCCACCTTGTTTGCTGGTTATTTCATGCCAACGTTGGTTTGAGAAGGGGTTAAAGGAATAATGGCAACTGTAACGATCGAGTCGGTTAGTAAATCATATGAAAAACAAAACATTCTTCATAATGTTCACCTTAAAATAGAAAAGGGCGAATTTGTCGTCATTGTTGGCCCTTCTGGATGTGGAAAATCAACGTTATTAAGATTAATCGCGGGTCTTGATGTCGTAGAAGCAGGTTCTATTTTAATTAATGATAAATGTGTGAATCAAACGCCACCGTCGTGTCGTGATATTGCCATGGTTTTTCAAAATTATGCACTTTACCCCCATATGACTGTCTATGACAACATGGCTTATGGGCTAAAAATGCGAAAAATGAATAAAATAGATATCCGCAAACGCGTTGAATCAGTGGCTAGGATGTTGCATCTCAGTGATTGCATGCAGCGTAAGCCTAGCGCGTTGTCGGGTGGACAACGTCAACGCGTAGCAATGGGGCGTGCAATTGTTCGTAAGCCCGCTGTGTTTTTGTTCGATGAGCCCTTATCTAATCTTGATTTTAAATTACGTACAGAAATGCGACATGAGATTAAAAAACTTCATCAACAATTGAACGCAACGTGTATTTACGTGACGCATGATCAAACAGAAGCCATGACGATGGCCACACGAGTGGTTGTATTGAATCAAGGGCAAGTGGAGCAAGTTGGAACGCCAAGAATGGTATATGAACGTCCTGACTCTATGTTCGTTGCTAGTTTTTTTGGACATTACCCAATGAATTTTATATCGGGTACACTGGATCGAGCTCGAGATTGTCTTGTATTATGTTCAGGTGTTGAATGGCCGATGCCGCGGATTAAATCAAGCGATGTATCACTGGACTCCGTTGTTATTGGCATCCGTCCTGAACATTTAAGGCTTGAATCGACACTGGGTTCTGGTTGTTTTTCAGTCATGGTGAATAGCATTGATGACATGGGATCGGATAAATTGGTTCGTGTGATCATTGACAAGACGGATGTAACAATGTCTATTCGAGTTGAGGGATCAACGCTGATACAGGATGATCAATGTTTTGTGCATGCCGATATGAGCCGAGCAATTGTATTTTGTGCGCAGAGTGGCAAGCGATTAGGAGGATGGGATGCGTAAGAAAAATCAAGAAATAAAACCCATTGATCAACCTGACTATACTTATTGGCAGGCGCTCTATATGGCTTTTTATTCTCGGCGCTTGTTTATTGATGTCGTCAAACGTTGGCGTGGTTTTGGGATAGGGTACTTTTTATTGCTTATCTCAGTTGTTTCGATCCCATGGACTATTGATTATACAGAACAGTTTATTCGATATTTTAACGAAGAAATCATCTTTCCCTTTGAACATATGCCGTTGCTTACGATTCAAAATGGTGAAGCGTCCATTAATAAGCCTATGCCCTATTTTGTTAAAAGTAAAACGGGATCCAATGTTATTGAAATTGATACGACCGGTCACGTTCAAGCCTTTCCCGAGCAACATCCGACGCTAATGGCGTTGATTACGAACGATAAAATTTATTATCGCGCACCGAAAATAGGACTTTTCTCGAAATATTCGTTATCAACAGCAAGCGATAAAATATCAACTCATACATTTAACAAAGGTGATAACGAAGTTTTTTCAGGCCGTGATTGGATTGCAACCAGTAAGATCGAAATGTTAAAAACGTATGCGGCAGTATTTATTTATCCACTCGTTATGGGGGTGTTTCTTGGTATCTATTCAGTTTATAACGTCGTACTTTCCTCGATTGGTCGGTTGATTTCAAGTGTGGTATTAAAATATAAAATTACGTTTAGGGATTCTTTTCGCTTGTCTTGGGTTGCATCAACTGCGCCACTCATGTTAGTGACCGTGCTGCAATGTTTAGGCTTCAATATGGATGGATCCGCGCCTTATTATGTGGCCTTGGTCGCGTGTTATTTTGCATTTGCTATCATTGGCGTGAAGCGAGAGAGTCAAACCATGGTGCGTCGGTGAACGATATTATTTACTTTGTTCATGGGAATGGTTTTCCGTCGCCATGTTATCGTCAATTACTGTCATCGTTTGAGCCTCGATTTGATTGTTACTATATTGATCGAATAGGCCATTCTTTAGATTTCCCAGTCACTGAAAATTGGCACTATTTGGTGGAAGAGGTCATTTCAAGTATTCAGGCCCAAGCATCGAAACCGGTTATTGCGGTTGGACACTCTTTGGGTGGAGTATTAAGTGTGTTTGCATCAATTGCGCAACCCGATCTTTTTAAAGCGGTGATATTACTGGATTCTCCATTGCTAGGACGTATGAAATCAATTTTAGTCCGTATATCCAAGGCATTTGGACTCATCGATCGTGTGACCCCAGCTTTTAAAACACGGCAACGATGCAGGCATTGGGAAAGACAAGAGCAGGTGATTCACTACCTGCGACGTAGAGCGCTGTTTAAGTCTTTTTCCGAAGCGTGTTTGCAGGATTACATTGACTATGGAATGATGAAAAATGAACAAGGATATTCGCTCCGGTTTGATCCCGAAATAGAATATCAAATCTATCGAACGATTCCTGATACTTGTTATAAGAATGAAGGCAAACTACAAACGCCGACAGCGTTAATTTATGGCGATCGCAGCCATTTAATTAAACATAAAGAAGTGCATTACATGGAAAAAAAATATGGTATTACCTGCTCTAAAATTCCTGGTAGCCATATGTTTCCAATGGAATATCCCGATATTTGTGCGAGAGCAGTGATGGATATGATTGATAAAATAATGTGACGCTCAACTTTCAGAACAGAGTGAGTGTACTAGGCCTAAGGAGAGAGACTCATGTTACTCACTGTATTGTTATGCATAATGGGATTTTTATTAATCAAACAAGCCGCGGTGCAGGTATGGGCAATTGTCGTTGGAATGATTGCGATATCAAGCCTGCATTATGGCGCACCAGGGTTAGTGTTTAAAATAGCGGTGTGGACGGGATTTGTATTTCTGGCTCTGGCATCGATTAAACCACTTCGTGAACGATTTATCTCAACAGCAATAATGCACCGAATGCGCCGCGTGATGCCATCAATGTCTCAAACCGAACGTGTTGCTTTGGAGGCAGGTACGGTGGGCTGGGATGCCGAGTTGTTTAGTGGATCCCCTGATTTTGAGTCATTATTGGCAAACCAAGCCGTTGTACTCACAGAGGAGGAGCAAGCTTTTTTGGATGGTCCCGTGACGACATTATGCCGAATGTTGGACGATTGGGATATTACGCATAATCATACTGATTTACCTGCAGAAGTCTGGGCTTATATCAAAGAAAACGGCTTTTTAGGAATGATTATTCCAAAACAGTATGGTGGTCTTCACTTATCTGCCACCGCTCAAACCGTTGTGTTAATCAAGCTATACGGTCGATCAGTCAGTGCAGCGACAACCGTTTCTGTACCGAACTCCTTGGGACCAGCGGAGTTGCTATTAAAATATGGTACGGAAGCGCAAAAAAATTATTATCTTCCTCGTTTGGCAAAAGGGATTGATATACCTTGTTTTGCGCTGACTGGCCCGAATGCAGGTTCCGATGCAGCTTCAATTCCTGATATCGGTATCGTCTGTCGAGAGACGGTTGATGGTCAGGACGTATTAGGTATTCGACTCAACTGGGACAAACGGTATATTACATTGTGCCCCGTTGCAACCTTGATTGGCTTGGCTTTCCGCTTGTTTGATCCTGATCATTTATTGGGTAAAGGGACTGACATTGGAATTACGTGCGCATTAATTCCAGCAGACACTTCAGGGATTACGAAAGGAAGACGACATTTCCCCCTTAATACCGCTTTTTTAAATGGTCCTACGCAGGGTAAAGATGTATTTATACCCATGGATTGCTTAATCGGAGGTGTTGAAATGGCGGGCCACGGTTGGCGAATGCTGATGGAATGCCTCAGTGCAGGCCGTGCTATATCGTTACCATCAAGTGCCGCAGGTGGTGCGCAAGCGGCTGCACTCGCAAGCGGTGCTTATGCACGCGTTCGTAAGCAATTTAATATGCCTATTGGTAAGTTCGAAGGAATAGAGGAGCCCTTGGCGCGTATTGCAGGCAATACCTATATGATTGATGCGGCATTAATGATGACTGTTGCTGCGATTGATCAGGGGGAAAAACCTTCTGTTGCAGGCGCAATTTTAAAATATCATACAACAGAACGCGCTCGTCAAATTGCTATCGATGCAATGGATATCCACGGTGGGAAAGGAATTTGCTTGGGGCCTAATAATTATCTCGGTAGAGGTTATCAAAGCGCTCCTATTAGCATCACCGTTGAAGGTGCTAACATTTTGACGCGCAGCCTTATTATTTTTGGACAAGGTGCCATTCGATGCCATCCCTACGTGTATCAAGAAATGAAAAGCATTGCAGATAATAATGTATCCGCATTTGATAGTGCTTTTTGGTCACATGCGGGGTTCATCTTATCGAATCTATTACAATCAATCGTCTTTTCATTTACCGGAGCACGATTAAGCCATGCCCCCAAAGGTGCGATGCATCGATACTACCAAGTCATTCATCGTTATAGCAGTAACTTGGCATTTTTGACCGATTTTTCAATGTTAACGCTGGGAGCAGGCCTTAAACGTCGGGAAAAAATTTCGGCTCGTTTAGGTGATGTACTCAGTCATTTGTATCTAGTCTCGGCTGTCCTGCAACGCTTTCATCAGAATGGATCGCCTGATGCCGATAAGCCCATTGTAGATTGGTGTTGTCAGGAATTGTTTTATATGTGCGAACAGGCGATATCGGGTGTAATTGCGAATTTTCCTATTCGATGGGCAAGAATGATTTTGAAATTAGTTATACAACCCTTTGGTCCTCATCGTAAACCGCCGAGTGATTCGCTTGGGCAAGCCGTTGCCAAATTACTAATGGAGCCCAACAAAGCACGATCGAGGTTAACGCGGCATGTTTTTTCGGAAGCTATCAGTACATGTCCCTTAGGCCAATTAGAGTCGACGTTTCATGAAATATGCGCCATTGCACCATTGGAACAACGAGTTGCTGAAGCGGTTAAAGAAGGATCGATTTCTACACTGACGTTGTTGTTACAGATTGAAGAAGCTAAACTTTGTGGTGTACTCACGCCCGCAGAGGCTGATCAATTGCGCAAAGCAGAAGTAGCAAGACAACACGTCATCGCAGTGGATGATTTTGACGATAGTGAACTACGACGAAATATTTGATAATATTTCATTGTTTTTAGTTGACCTCTCTATTGAGTCCGAGTATCATTCGTTGTCTGTCATTGTGACAAATTAACGGGGTGTAGCGCAGCCTGGTAGCGCGCCTGCTTTGGGAGCAGGATGTCGGGAGTTCGAATCTCTCCACCCCGACCAATTTTTATGTGCCCGTAGCTCATCTGGATAGAGCATCGGCCTTCTAAGCCGAGGGTAGCAGGTTCGAGTCCTGCCGGGCACACCATGTGCACCGAGCAGATAAAGTTATACTATGTTAATTTATGGTGGGCGTAGCTCAGTTGGTAGAGCCCCGGGTTGTGATCCCGGTTGTCGTGGGTTCGAGTCCCATCGTTCACCCCAGTATGTCGAAAATACATAATTTTTGGTCTTTACATGGCACTACTATTGTTAAATAATTTCACCTGTTTGCGAAAGTGGCGGAATTGGTAGACGCGCTGGATTTAGGTTCCAGTGGGGTAACCCGTGAGAGTTCGAGTCTCTCCTTTCGTACCAAATTATAAAGAGATCCCGCTAGCGGATCCTTTGCACTTAAATTCGGCAGTCAAATTGACTGCCGAATTTATACCGCGCGCGGCCACAATCCTAAGTTTTTTGGCGACGCTCAGTATAAATTATATCATCAAACTTAAAATTCAATTTCAAGAGGTAATCACATATGCAAGTTTCTGTTGAGACATTGGACGGTTTGGAACGCAAACTCATCGTTTCACTTCCTGCTGCAAAATTAGACGAGGAAGTCGATGTGCGTATTAAAAAGCTTGCGCGTACGACTAAGATGAATGGGTTTAGGCCAGGAAAAGCGCCGATGAGCGAGGTTGTCAAACGCTATTCAGATGATGTTCGCCTCGATGCTGCAAAAGAGCTTGTGCAATCGACCTTATATGATGCTATTGCGGGTCAGGAGTTAACTCCTGCTGGTTATCCAAGTATTGATATTCTTGAGATTGAAGCAGGTAAAGATTTAAAATATTCTGCTCAATTTGAAGTGTACCCTGTTGTTGAAATACATGAATTAGATAATGTTGATATTGAAATTGTCCAATCTAAAGTTAAAGCGGCTGATGTGGACAAAATGATTCAAGATCTTCGAAAACAAAATCAAAATTTTGTACCAGTCGATCGAGCTGTTGCTGAAGGAGACCGTGTGACCTTTGACTTTGAAGGATTTGTCGACGGTGAAGCATTTGACGGTGGCAGCGCAGAGGATTATGTTCTTGTTATTGGATCGAACTCAATGATACCTGGCTTTGAAACAGGAATGATTGGCGCTGAAATCGGTAAACCTTTTGAAATCAATGTGACATTCCCGACTGATTATAACCATTCGCCTCTTGCTGGCAAGGAGTCGGTCTTTAAAATAACAGTCAATGTTATAGAAGAAGGTCAACTGCCAGAGCTTGATGATGAATTTGTTGAAAAATTCGGAATTAAAGAAGGTGGTATTGATGCGTTAAAAAAAGACATCGAAGATAATATGACACGAATGCTGGAGCGTCAGGTTAGCTCTATGAATCGAGAAACAATATTTTCTAAATTGCTTGAAAAAAATACAGTGGCGCTACCAAAAGTATTAGTTGATAATGAAATTGAAGATTTGAATCATGAAATGTTTCACCGAGTATATGGTGCTAAACATACTGAAAACGAAAAAATCCCCAATTTCCCTCGTGAGTTGTTTGAGGAGCAAGCAAAACGCCGTGTTCAACTCGGATTAGTGTTTTCTGAGTATGTTAAAAAGCATGAAATGGTAGTTGATAAGGCACGGATTGATGCTATGATTGATAAAATGTCTGGTGCATATGAAAATGCTGACGAACTGCGCAAGCACTATCACAGCAACAAAAAACAAATGGAACAACTTGAAGGGCTTGTTATGGAAGAAATGGTTGCTGATAAGATTCTTTCCACAATGAACGTCAAAGAAAAAGAAATGGATTATGATTCAGTCGTCAATCCTAAAAAGGAAAATTAAGATCGAATAAAGGAGAGTAAAGCATGACTGGATATTCTGACAATGTAATACGAAGTGCTAGCGGTCTTGTTCCTATGGTGATTGAACAAACCTCTAGAGGGGAGCGTTCATACGATATATATTCACGTCTTTTAAAAGAGCGAATTATATTTCTCTTGGGTGAAGTGGAAGACCACATGGCAAACCTTGTGGTTGCACAATTATTATTTTTGGAATCAGAAAATCCAGAGAAGGATATTTCGCTTTACATTAACTCCCCAGGAGGGGTTGTTACTGCGGGACTTGCGATCTATGACACTATTCAATTTATCAAGCCGGATGTGAGCACGTTATGTATCGGTCAGGCAGCAAGCGCTGCGGCGCTTTTGCTGTGCGCTGGTGCTGCAGGCAAGCGATTTTGCCTGCCTAATTCACGAGTGATGATTCACCAACCGTTAGGTGGCTATCGCGGTCAAGCGACGGATATTGAAATTCATGCCCGCGAAACCTTGGCTGTTAGAGAGCGTTTGAATTGTATTATGGGTAAACATACAAATAAAACGCCAGAGCAAATCATGCGTGATACCGAGCGAGACAACTTTATGAGCGCCACACAGGCCGTTGAGTACGGCCTAATCGATAAGGTGCTGTCTGAACGTGATATGTTGAGTGATGAAAAGAAATCGTCAGGTGACTTGTAATCTTCTAAATTGACCCTATGTATCCACTTAATGATAAGTGGATACGGTTGCGTTAACGAAAAAGAGGAGTGATGATGACTAAAGTCATTGATGGGGGACGCGGTAAAGTTTTGTATTGCTCCTTTTGTGGTAAAAGCCAAAACGAAGTCAAAAAATTAATTGCTGGTCCTTCTGTTTTTGTATGTGACGAGTGCGTTGAACTATGTAACGATATCATTCGTGAAGAAAAAGTGGACGTGAAGGAAGCATCAGATGCACGCCTACCCTCACCAAAAGAAATTTCAACGTTTTTAGACGAATATGTCATCGGACAAACACATGCAAAAAAAGTGTTGTCAGTTGCTGTATATAATCATTACAAACGCTTACATCATAAGACCGATAATTCTGTTGAGCTTGGTAAAAGCAACGTATTGCTGATTGGTCCAACTGGAAGCGGAAAGACATTGTTAGCACAAACGCTTGCTAGGCTTTTAAATGTGCCCTTTACTATGGCTGATGCAACGACACTCACTGAAGCAGGTTACGTTGGTGAAGATGTTGAAAATATCATTCAAAAGCTACTACAGCAATGTGATTATGATGTCGATAAAGCGCAGAATGGTATTGTTTACATCGATGAGATTGATAAAATTTCACGTAAATCAGATAACCCTTCTATTACTCGGGATGTTTCTGGTGAAGGTGTGCAGCAAGCATTATTAAAATTGATTGAAGGCACAATTGCTTCTATTCCACCCCAAGGTGGTCGTAAGCATCCTCAGCAAGAATTTGTGCAGGTTGACACATCAAACATACTGTTTATTTGTGGCGGTGCTTTTTCTGGTTTAGATAAAGTCATTCGTGGCCGAAATGATCAATCAGGTATTGGATTTTCAGCTTCACTCAAGAATAAAAAAGATCCTGCTAACTTAGAAAAAACGATGGCGTCACTCGAGTCAGAAGACTTAGTTAAATACGGGTTAATTCCTGAATTCGTAGGACGTCTTCCCGTTTTAGCCGTTTTAAATGATTTGAATGAAGATGCCTTAGTCGATATTTTAACTCGGCCGAAGAACGCTTTAACTAAACAGTTTCATGCTTTATTTAAAATGGAAGGAGTTGAGCTTGAATTCCAGGACGAAGCATTACGTACAATAGCTAAGCAAGCAATGTCAAGAAAAATGGGTGCGCGTGGTTTGAGATCCATACTGGAAGGTATTCTTCTTGATACGATGTATGAACTTCCTTCAATTCAAGATGTAGAAAAAGTCATTATTGACCAAAATACATTGAATAGTGGAGGTAAACCTATATTGGTTTATAAGGAAGAGGACGAAAAAATTGCTGCTGCGGGAGGCGGTGACTGACCTTCATACGCGAACTTGTTTATAAAGGGATTAATCATGTCAAATGAAAATGAATTAGTAGTCCGGGACGATTCTGTTTTAAACGACGTTCCGGTTTTACCTCTTAGGGATGTTGTAGTTTACCCCAATATGGTTATTCCCCTTTTTGTGGGGCGAGAAAAATCAATTAAGGCTCTCGAGTCAGCGATGCTTGATGGCAAACAAGTTTTTCTGGTTTCGCAACGAAAATCGGCTCAAGACGATCCCGGCGCGAGTGATTTATTCGAATTTGGCACACTCTCTAGTGTGCTTCAATTACTTAAATTACCAGATGGCACCGTCAAAGTTTTAGTGGAAGGCGAGCAGCGTGCTCGCGTTCTAAATTATTCAGTTGAACACGATTTTTTGGCGGTCAATTTAGAGCGTGCTGAAGAAATTTGTAATGCTTTTTCGTCTCAAGAAATTGAAATCATGATGCGATCGCTCATGTCTCAATTTGAACAATACATTAAACTCAATAAGAAATTACCCCCTGAAATATTAGGATCTCTAGCAGGTATCGAAGAGCCTGGTCGCTTGGCTGATACCATTGCGGCTCACTTAACCTTAAAAGTTGACGAGAAACAAGCTCTATTGCAAGCACTGGATGTAGGCGTTCGTCTTGAGCGTCTTATGGCCGCTATCGAGAATGAAATTGACTTGTTGCAAGTAGAGAAGCGTGTTCGTGGCCGTGTTAAACGTCAAATGGAAAAAAGTCAGCGAGAGTACTACCTCAATGAGCAAATGAAGGCGATTCAAAAAGAATTAGGTGAAATTACCGAAGAGGGTAGTGAGCTTGACCAACTCGAACGTTCCATTCATAAAGCAGGAATGCCAAAAGAGGCAAAGGAAAAGGCGCTGGCTGAATTGCATAAACTTAAAATGATGCCGTCGATGTCTGCCGAAGCCACAGTTGTTCGTAATTACTTAGACTGGATGCTCGGTGTTCCTTGGAAAAAAAGAAACAAAATTCAATTTGATCTGGTCAAAGCTGAAAATGTGTTGGATAAAGATCATTATGGATTAGAAAAAGTTAAAGAACGTATTCTTGAATATCTTGCTGTGCAACAGCGTGTGAAGCGTTTGAAAGGTCCTATTTTGTGCCTGGTCGGACCTCCTGGCGTAGGTAAAACATCGCTTGGGCAGTCAATAGCAAATGCAACAGGTCGAACATTTATTCGAATTGCCTTAGGTGGTGTTCGTGATGAGGCCGAAATCCGAGGGCACCGTCGTACGTATATCGGCTCGATGCCAGGTAAAATTATTCAAAAATTATGTAAAGCTGGGGTAAAAAATCCACTGATCATGCTCGATGAAGTGGATAAAATGGCGATGGACTTTAGAGGAGATCCTGCATCAGCATTACTTGAAGTACTTGATCCTGAGCAGAATCACACGTTTAGCGATCACTATCTTGAAGTGAATTATGATTTAAGCGATGTCATGTTTATTGCAACGGCCAATTCACTTGAAATTCCTGAGCCATTACTGGATAGGATGGAAGTTATTCGCCTAGCGGGTTATACCGAAGATGAAAAAGTCAAAATTACCGAAGACTATCTCATTCCAAAACAACTCGAATTGAATGGGTTAAAAACGAGTGAAATAGAAATTAGTCATAGTGCGATTCATGAAATTATTCGTCACTATACACGTGAAGCAGGTGTCCGTAATTTGGATCGCGATATCGCTAATATTTGTCGGAAAGTAGTCAAGGCTGTTTTGTCGAGTAAGCGTGTAACAAAAGTTCATATTACGAATAAAAACATCGAAAAATATTTAGGTGTAAAAAAATACCGATACGGTTTAGCCGAGCTGTATGATCAAATTGGTCAAGTCACTGGACTCGCGTGGACTAGTGTCGGTGGCGAGCTGTTGACGATTGAAGTCTCTATGATGCCTGGTAAGGGAAAAATGCTTCATACTGGGAAGCTTGGGGAGGTCATGCAAGAGTCTATTCATGCCGCAATGACCGTTATGCGAAATCGAGCAAAAAAATTAGGTCTAGAGGCTGATTTTTATGAAAAAAATGATTTTCATATTCATCTTCCTGAAGGAGCAACTCCCAAAGATGGTCCCAGTGCGGGCGCTGGGATTTGTACGGCACTTATTTCGGTTGTCTCTCAAACTCCGGTGAGGGCAGACGTTGCGATGACGGGTGAAATAACGTTACGAGGGCATGTTCTTCCTATTGGCGGTTTAAAAGAAAAATTGCTTGCGGCGCACCGTGGCGGAATTAAGCACGTCATTATTCCTCAAGAAAATATGAAGGACTTGGCGGATATTCCGGATAATATACTAAAGAAAATAACGATTCATCCAGTTGATACGATTGAACAAGTATTAGAAATCGCGTTACAAAGTAATCCGCTGACTAAACTGTGTTCGGATGAACCAAAAAGTTCAAAAAATCCAAAAAACTTAAAACGAACAAAAAAAAATGAAAATAATGATTTACATGCATAAAGATAAAGAGTATATTTCACCTCGTCGGCCCTTTTGTGAACTGGGTTGTGAGATGAAATAGCTTGACTGAAGTAGATGAATCTGATGTAATCAGTTTCGTGAAAAGGACTACTAAACGCAAAGGGGATATGATGAACAAAAGTGAATTGATTGATGCAATTGCAGCTGGTGCTGGTATAACAAAAATCACTGCTGCTAAAGTTCTCGATACTTTCATGAGTACTGTTACAGATGTTCTAAAAGATGGTGGTCAAGTTGTTCTACCTGGATTTGGATCGTTTTCAACCGGAAATCGCGCAGCGCGAACCGGACGAAATCCACAAACTGGTAAAGAGATACAAATTAAAGCTTCATGTGTTGCCAAGTTCAAAGCGGGCAAAAATTTGAAAGAAGCGGTACAGAAATAGTAGATTTCCGGGTGCTTAGCTCAGCTGGGAGAGCATCGCCCTTACAAGGCGAGGGTCGCAGGTTCGATCCCTGCAGCACCCACCAAGAAATGGAGTGGTAGTTCAGTTGGTTAGAATACCGGCCTGTCACGCCGGGGGTCGCGGGTTCGANNAAAGGCGCGTTTTTTTTATCTTTAATTCGTAAGGAACGTACTCGTGCCTTATCCCGCAAGCAGGATAAGGCTTGGGCAGCAGTTCTCGCCCACATCGACGATCGAGAGAGCAATGTCTATCTACCAGATAGTCATCGCTTGATCTGATTACGATCTACGTCAACTAATCACAATAATGGAAGTGTTTTCATCATGTTGCAAAAACTAAATGAGCGTATTCAAGGTCTGGTTGCTTGGGTCGTTATTATTCTTATTTCCGGAATGTTTGCGCTTTTTGGGGTCGAATATTACATGCAGTCACGGAGTGCTACGCTGGTTAAGGCTGAAGTGAATGGGCAGCCGATTAATACACACGATTATGAACTCAATGATCGACGACTTCAGCAACAACATGAACCTTCGGAGTTAACCGCCGCTGCAGAAGCTCATCGTAAACAAGAGCTTTTGGATCAGATGATTAAACAAAAAGTTGCAATTCAGGCCGCTCTTTCGAATGGCTTAAATGTATCGACTGCGCAAACCATTGCTGCTATACAAAGCATTCCACAGTTCCAACAAGATGGTTATTTTTCAATGAACCGATATCAACAGGGGTTAAGTAATGCCTCGTTTACGCCGGATTCATTTCAACGTGAAGTACAACAAGAATTGCTTTTGAAACAACAACAATTTG
>DIUW01000033.1 GCA_002423125.1 Legionellaceae bacterium UBA6148
AAATCATAATTATGGATGAAAAAGACTTCGATTAACTGTTTACTTTTCTGCCAGACTTGATATAATGAACACATCGGTTAAACAAACACAGAACATGAAAAAACTATTTCAGCTTGAGGGTTTTATTATCAAGGCCAAGCAGACTATGGATATTTACTGTATTGCTGTCTCTGAATTGGCTGCTATCAAAGAGTGTTCTAGTTTTGCAACAGGACTGGTAGTGAAGAAAGATTATTGTCTTGGTAAAGGTTGGAATTAATAGAGTTTGGGCGTATAGCTCAGCGGTTAGAGCAGCGGACTCATTTACTGACTATAGTAGACTCAATAAATTTGTAAATGCAGATTTTGGTGTATAATATCTATCTTCAAATACAATTGGAGTCCATCCCATAGCATAAATTTCTTTTATTTTAATAATATCTCGATTCTGAACTTGCTTTAGTGAATGATTTGAAAATCCCATTTCTTTATAGTGCCATGGTCCATTCCAAAGAATAGCAATCCTGTGGTCGTAAATTAAAATATCGGCATCCCAGCCATTAAATATTTTTTCATTGTTAGTAACAACGGTTTCACCAAAATGATCTTTACATAAGTTATACAATTCTATTTCTTGTTTTGATCTTTTTGTACCCAAACCAGGGTTATTTCTAGCAATAAGACTTCTACCCAACTTTTTACATTCATCTGAGCACCAAGTTCTAGAAATACCTTTTTCTTGTTTCCTAACAAATTTTTTATTACAATATTTACATGTACAAAATTCTATTTTAGTATAAGGTGGTTTTTCTCGAGCATTTAAATGTTTATTCACACCACTTGAAATTTTTTGTTTTGTTTCATTGGATTGATGTCTACCAGTATTTGTATTTGTGGCAGAACAAGATTGAGAACAAAACCGGTTATGACGACTTTCAAATGATAAGTGTATACCACATTGTTCACATGAATTAGGAGATTTTTCATATGAATTTATTTCTGCATCTTTCAGCTGTTTGTATTTTTTAGAAGTAGCTAGAGCCCCAGCAACAGAACCCTTTTTACTAGCTTCGGCGTGAGATTTTTTACCATCTTCACTATGAACAACTCTATGATGAGAATGAATACCCTTTGCGGATGTAACATGCTTACAAATTATACATGAACAAAGTGGTGAATTATAAATAGGTTTGCTGAACATAATCGTCTCTTTAGATTGGTTGTGAAATGTTTAGAGGTAGTGGGAACTGCAATTCCGTGACTACCATATATTTATACAATGTCTTTTTTACGAATCTTCGGTAGCTCAGTGTCAGAGCGGAGTCCCTTATAAGGCTTGCGTCGTTGGTTAGAATCCAACCCGAAGAACCATCAAAATGTGTCGTTGGCCGAATGGTTAGGCAACGGTCTGCAAAACCGTCTATAGTGGTTCGATTCCACTACGACACTCCAAAAAGAGGTTGATCATGAGCACGGCTATTATTGAGGTTGAAACTTCCGGGGGAACTTGGATGCGAATTGGTGATTGCTCCAAGAATCCCGAAACATACAAGGCTGTGATCAATGCTAATGCTAAGTCCAATTTAAAATGGAAGAAATTCCGTGTTCTGGATGGTGAAACTAAGCAGATGATCGATTTTCAAATTATTTTTTGAGGAAATTCTATGTCAGATGGCGGCAAAGGTAGTTCGCCGAGGCCATACTCGGTTGACCAAGAAACATTTGCATCAAACTGGGATCGGATCTTTGGAAAGAAAAAAGAACAAGATGAGGTGAAGAATGAAATTCCACAAGGACAAGACACTACCGGCAAAAAATAAAATTTTTGTATTCGGCTCAAATCTAGCGGGAATTCATGGTGCTGGGGCAGCTAAAGTCGCCTTGAAGTTTGGTGCTCGATATGGTCATGGGATTGGTCTATACGGCCGATCTTACGCTATTCCAACAAAGAACCATGATATCGAAACCATGGCGCTTGAACACATCCAACCATACATCGAACGATTCAAAAAATTTACTCTGGAAAATCCTAAACTAGAGTTTTTTGTCAGTCGCATTGGATGTGGTCTAGCTGGCTACAAAGATCATCAGATTGCTCCATTGTTTAAGGGTTGTGGTGATAATTGTAGCTTTGCTGACGAATGGAGACAACACCTAGAATGAGGAGTTTTTGGAAAGTTTCAAGACATTTTGCCGAACGTGTCTTGGAACGTGTCGATGAAAACCCGAAACATTTCATGGCAGAGGTAAAGACTGTTTTAAATGAAAAATGTCTTCAGATGGTATTCGACTGTCTAGTTTTGGGCAATTCTGGAAGAAGATTCGTTATTAATGATTATGTGGTCTGTTATGAATTTGATGATACAAAACGGGTTTTAGTCCTAAAAACCGTTTTTAAGAGGTGAGAATGAAAGTTGTCATTGCTGGTAGTCGAGACATTACCGATTACGACATTTTGCTTAAAGCTATCAAGGAATGCCCATTTCAAATTACTGAGGTCATTTCTGGCAGAGCTCGTGGTGTCGATACACTTGGTGAGAAATTCGCTGAAGACTATGGGCTAAAGTTGCATCTGTTTCCAGCTGACTGGAAAAGACTTAGAAATGCAGCAGGTCCGATCCGTAATGCTCAAATGGCGGATTTTGCAGATGCTGTTCTTTGTGTCTGGG
>DIUW01000016.1 GCA_002423125.1 Legionellaceae bacterium UBA6148
AGGTGTATTTCTCCGAACGTTTACAAAAAGCATACAGAACGTTATCATTAAATGCGCACCCGGACAAAGGGGGCGACGCTGAAGTAATGGCATTACTGAACGAAGCTTATGAAACGTTGTTTGATTCAGACAAAAGACGGCAATTTGATGCCAAATGGAGTGCGTATCAAGCAGCAGATGTTGAAAATGAACCTGATGTTGAATTTGATGGATATCTCCAAGCGGGTAATATTGTACCTTATTCTCACACTTATAGGGCTCAGCACGAAGAATGGGTGATGCAATATAAGCACGCTCCCCTTATACCAAATTCTACGCGAGAAAATACTCAATCGTTCGAATCAGACCTTTATCATTTTGAAGAACAAGGCGGGGCAGTTAAAAAGTGCCACGATATTTTTACATTTATTCGTGTTAAAACAGCGCGAACTGCTGAAATAAGATTGGCCATTCCTTCTGGACCATTAACACCCGTCATTGCTATCAATCTCTTCATGGATTTTTTGTCAGGTCATTATTATGGCGCTAATTTAATAAAAATAAATAGTTACCTAGCTTCCGAAATAAATAAGTTAAAAGCGAGGAACCTTCAAGCATCTGAGTTACTACTATATAAAGGAATTTTTGAAATAACATTATTGACCGATAAAACACCTATTGAACAGGGCAGTCTTATATTGTCGATTAAAAAGATAACCGATTTTGCAAAAAAATCGTCCGATGTGTTATTGGCTTCTATTATTCCACTATTTTATAACAAATTTTTCCGAAACCTTTATGCCTACTCACTTTATTTATATTGGCAATCGAACGAAGACTTGTTCTTGTCAGAAAATTTAAATCAATTTAATGGATATCAAGAAACAAAGGATCTCCTTAGTGTATTGAAAGAGCGGCTATCAAGCAGTAGTAGCAATGAGAATTTAACTCCATTAACTCGATACATTAAATTACTGTTTAATTTTGAGAAGGATTTGCATGATTCAATTCCTCTTACGCAATCCGCAGATGATTATAGAGAATTAGCTTTCCACAGCTTAGATTGGATCCCCACTTTTATTGAACAGAGCAGTCGACAAATTCTTGTTAATATTTTTCTACAAATTGGAATAAAATTTCAACAAGCATCTCAATTAGAAAGTCGACCTGCGATTAAAATGGCGGATGAACAATTGGCATTAAAAATGTATCTAACAGCAGTAGGGATTGGGCACCATTCAACACCAGATGTAGAAATTTATGCTAATACCATCACATTAAAATACATCTCAGCCTTTCAATTCGAAGATGAAATGTTGATTGAAATCATACCTGCTTTGAAAAAACGCACTTTAATTTTGACGGATGTATTCCCCTTTTTTGAAAGTCACCAATCCAACGTCGCTTTTCTAAGACAAGAACATAAGATGCTCCATTTAATGCGTCAGTTGCTCAGTGCAATGATGAACATTTATGAGTACAACAAAACTCATTCAGACGGCGTATCAATCGATCATTCTGCCACAACACTATTGTATCAAGCCTATGAAGCTTGTTTAAAAAACTGGTATCAAGAAGAGTATGACCCTGTCGTTGAAAAAAAATTCCGCTTAGATTTAATGGAAGAATTACTGTTTGATAACGCATGGACGTTTTTAGATGTTGAGCAACGCGTTAATTCACCCTACGTTATGGTTGATAGAGATGAACATGGCTGGATGAGGCCGACTCGTTCATTACCGTATCCTGAAGAAACTGAACTGGTTCAATATCGCTCTATAAATGGTGCAGAAGTGAATCATAAAACAGGAGAAATTAATTTTTTCATGACCCCGTGGACTGAAGGTCGCCCAGTTTATGAAAAAGTATTTACGCTTTTTGATTTACATGAACTGTTAGAAAAAAATATTTCAGGAGCTATTTTTAGCTTAGATCCCGTTGATCCAGATAAGCCATACCATCCCTTTAATTTAATGCGTTTTTCCCCATCCCAACTGTGTGATAGCGAACTGCTAAATACGATGTTATTAACGGATTATGTACTCAAATTTTTAACAACCAATCAAGAAGTCCAAGGTCAGTATCCTTTTGAACAACGCCCCGTTCATTCAATGATTCAACATTTACCATTGTATTTACGTAAAATCGTTGAGGATTTTCATGCTGAACAACACTCTGGAGCACTGCATCGATTTTGGATTGAGGCGGAAAAAATTGATATATCGTTGTCCGATGAAATCTTAAAAAGAGAGGATATCTCTAGAGTGGGGCTTGGCGAACTCAAGATGGTTGTAAAAAAACATCGAATGGAACGAGATATCCATGGTGAACTGAAAGATATTGGCAATGAGGACGAAGGTTGGCCTATTTATGTTTTAACCCCTGAGCAGTTCGCAGAGCTCAGTCAAGGAAGCAGAATCATAGAAGGTCATGCCATGATTTTTATTTATGCCCAAATTAAATTGTTTTATTGGGAACAGAATAAAATGACTAAAGCTCACATTCCAGAAGACTATCGTGAACCATTGATGAGGTTATATATACAACCCAAAGATCGCAACGGAAAAGTGACACAAAACACCGAAAATATGCCTCTAATTGTTCGAGTCACGAAGGAAATGGCACGTCAATGCGGACTATCACATCGCTATTCTCCTGAATTTATTTTTGCTCATGAATTTACACGGCACTACGATGAGTTTGCACAATATTTACCTGAATTTGGACGATTGAAAGAACTGAGTAAAATGTCCGCTTTAATTCGATTTTTAAATGGTATGCGACAATCGAACCAAGAATCTCTGGAGGCGATTGATGCTATACTGAATGTAACTCCACTTAAGCCAGACACAGAGCCTTATAAACAATATGAACAGGGCTTTTATAAAGCTTGCCAAAGCATTACGTCCACATTTGATGGTTGGCGAAGCGATTTATCTTCTTCAACATTACGACAAAAATGGAGAGAAGAACTCAATCGAATTAAAAGTCAAATAGGAACATTATCGTTCAGTAGCTATTCAACAGAAGTCACCGAGGCTTGTCAACGATGGCATGCAGACGTGTCAAGAGATAATCCTCGCGTTTCATCGACACGCATTTGGGATGAGGTTATCAATCCTAAGCGATCTGAAATCGCACAACAATTATCAGAGTCTAAGCAGATCAATTGCAGAAGCCAGCTACAAGATATTTTTTCTGCACGATTGTCGGCATCATTAGGTTCGTATGTGTTTGATCGATTAATTGATTCCTTCATGCAA